>JAIFND010000085.1 GCA_020047915.1 bacterium
GGACGACGCCCGAGGATGACCAGTTCGCCCTCGGCGCTTCGTGACTTGGCCTGACGGCCCGGGCGGATAGGCTGCGGGGATGCCCCGGATCCGTAGCCTACGCTGGTCCGGCCGTTCGCAGGACCTCCTCGTCCTGGCGGCCGCCGACCCTGAATTCCTCTCTGAAATGGGTCGTCGCGGTATGCCTGCGTCGCAGATCCAGCTGTGGATCCGGGAACGGGATGTGCCGATCACGTATCGCAGCGAAGTGCGTGGATTGGTCGAGGACTGGGCCTATGCCCACTCGGTCACCGCCGAGGCGGCGGGTCGTGGACGGCACACGCCCTGATTGTCGTTGGTCGTCTAGTATGTTTAGCGACAACACGTTAGGGATCCAGTCGGATCCTGGAAGCGGTTGTCGTATTCCTCCGATGGAGTCACCGTGAGCGATCTACCCGAAGCCCTTCCTGCGACCCTGACCGTGCCCGTCGAGGCGGCTCCGGCCGAGCCGATCGCCGACGTCCCGGTTGCGGCGCCCCCCCCGGTTGCGGCGCCCTCCCCGGTCGAGGCGGCTCCCGTGGTCGAGGCTGAACCCATGGTCGAAGCCGTCCCTGCCCCACCGGTGCTTGTCGTTGCCGCCAAGCCCCGCGCGAAGGCCGCCAAGCCGCAGGTCTCCGAGGATACCCTGAATGCCTGGCAGCAGCGCCTCGAGCAGGACCGTGCCGCACAGCGTCGCCGTCAGCAGGCGGTCAGTGCCCGGGCAGAACGCCAGCAGGCCTTCCGGCTCGCCCGTCGCGCCCTCGAACAACTCGCCCAGGCCGAAAGCGCGCCGGTGGATCCCGCCCTCGCGGCCCTGGCTGACGACGAGTTGGCGTGCGCCGTCCACGCCGCTCCCGAGCGGATCCGGACGGTGCTCGCCGCCACCCTGCGTCTCCTGCAGAAGGGCCGCTGAGCAGACTGCCGGTGAGGTCGGGGTTGCCGCCCCCGCCGGTTCCGGCAGGCTTGCTGCATGCGTTCCGAACTTTCCGCGATCCCACTCGGTGCTTCCGGCTGGGGCGGCATCGTCATCGGCTTGATCATCTTCGTCGTGGCGGGGATCGCCGCGCTGGCCGCAGGCTTCCCGGCCGGCGTGGTGCCTGCGCTCTTCTCCCTGGTGGGGCTGTCCATCGCGGGCTACCGCTGGCGCAGTGAACTCTTGTGCGAGGCGGGGCGGATCGACGAGCATCACCGGTTCTTCATCTTCGCCTGGACCTCGGTCAAGCAGATCGGCAGCCTGCAGCGGGTGCTGATCGGCCGGCCCGAAACGCGCGGTTCGGGCAAGAACCGGCGCACCGTGTATCCCGTCCGGCTGGGTGGCGCCACCGCGCTGCATGAATTGGGCGTGCCACAGGATGCCCTCGCTGCCCGGCGCCTTGGCGAGGAGTGGGCCAAGCGCCTGGAGCTGCCCCTGGCCGACAGCAGTTCCGGCAGCGAGTCGGTGCGCGAGCATCAACAGCTCGACCAGCCAGCGATCGAGCGGATGGAATTGGGCGATCTCGCCGTCGCGCCGCCCCCGACGCTGCGCACGGTCATGCGCGAGGTGGACGGCAGCATCGAGATCACCCAGCGCAACGACCTCGGCCGCGCCATCGGGATCGCTGTGCTGCTGGCCATCGCGACCGCGATTGCGTCCGTTGCCATCGCGATCGTGGTCGGCGGACAGATCGCCATGCTGATCATCATCGCCCTGGTGATCAGTGATGTCGTGGTTTTCGCCGTGTTGTTCGCCAACGGCGCGTTCAGCCGACGGCTGGTGGTCACGCCGCGCTCCGGTCTGCGCCTGGGCGGGCAGGGCATGACCGTCGAGGAACTCGAGGAGCTCGTGGTCGGGGATGGCCCCACCCGCCTGCGCGCCATCTCCGATCGCAAGGTCCTGGAATTCGGGCGCGGCCTGCCCGTCGAGGAATTGACCTTCCTGCGTGCCATCATCCTCAAGACGCTGAAGGGTCCGGGGTGAAGGGGCGGCGCGGAGTCGAGGCGCGCATCAAGGCCGCCGAGCAACTGCTTCGCCTGCCGCCTGATCTTCCTGCCACCCGGGCGGCCCTGGCCGACCGCTCCTCGCTGGTCGTCGCCGCAGCAGCCCGCGCGGCGGCCAAGCACGGGCTCGATGGACTGCAGACTGACCTGCTCGCCGCGCTGGACCGGCACTACTGCGATCCGGTCGAGAATGATCCGCAGTGCCACGCCAAGAGCGCGCTGGTCGAGGCCCTGGCAGCTCTCGGTCATCTCGCGGCTGCGACCTACCTGCGCGCCGCCCGCCACCGGCAGCCCGAGCCGGTGTGGGGCGGGCGCGAGGATTCCGCGGCGCGCCTGCGCATCTCCGCCGCCGAGGCCTTGTCGCGCAACGGCAGTCCCGACCTCTACCGCATCCTCGCCGAGCATCTCGCCGATCCTTCGCCTGAGGTGCGTTCGGCGGCGGCGCGTCTGACCGGCGAGGTCGGCGGCGAGCGGGGGGCGTTGCTGCTCACCCTGCGTCTGCATCTGCCTGAACCCGAAGCGGATCTGGTCGGGGACTATGCGGCCGGCCTGCTGGCCGCCGATGGCGCCGCCGCCGTCCCGCCGGTCGCCGCCCTGCTCGATCATGCCGATCCGGTGATCGTCGGCGGCGTCGCCCTGGCCCTCGGCGCGTCCCGTCTGCCCGAGGCCTATGCCCCGCTTGCCGCCGCGCTCGATGGCGTGCTGCGTTGTGCGCAGCGGGCTGATCTGCTGGCGGCCATCGCCCTGCTGCGCTGCAGCGAGGCCGCTGAACGTCTGCTGCAGGCCCTGGCGGATGGCGGCGAGGATGCCGTGGCGGCAGCTGGACATCTGCGGCTGTACCGCGACCGGCCCGAGGTCATGCAGCGGGCGCGCGTCCTGGCGGCCGGTCATCCCGTCCTGCTCAGCCAGTTGGGGTCCGACGCCTGAGCTACACTCCGAGCTTGAGCTTCAGCCTCGGTTCACGCAGGGCTTCAGCTTCGCCGTCAGCGAGCCGGACGACGACGCCGGCGTGCGCGACGATGCCGACGTCGATGCGCGCCTTGCAGTTTTCGCCTCGCTCGTTGGCGCGTCGGGCATCCTGACGGCTCTGGGCCAGGTTGAGGCGGGCGGCCTCGTCGGCTGCCCCCGCCCGGGCGGCCTCCTCTTCGAGGAGGCGGAGACGGTCCTGCAGGGCCTTGGCGGCCGGGGCGTTGATGAAGGCCATGTTCTGCATGCGCGACTGCTGGAATTTATTGCGCTCGACCTCGGCCTCGAGGGCCTGGCGTTCGCGCATCACCTTGCCGCGCTCGGTATCGGCCTTCTTGGCCGCCAACTCGGCGATCTTCGCCTCTTCGGCGCGGGTCAGATGATGGCCGGCCCACAGCGAGGTGGTGGTGCCATCGCCATCGCCGACGATGTCGATCAGCACGTTCCCGCCGGCGGTGATCCCACCGCCGACCAGCTTGCGGACGCGCACATCGCCGGTGGCGCGCAGTTCGCAGTTGCGCACCTCGCCGTCGATGCGCAGGGCGCCGGCCATCACCGTGCGACTGTCCGCCTGCGCGGCGACCACCGTCCCGCCCGCTTCGACCGGACTATCCCCGGCGGTGATGCGGCCATCGACCTCCAGGCTGCCGCCTGCCGAGATGGTCGCGTCCTCGAGGTCGCCCATGATCACCACATCGCTGGCGCTGATGATCTTGGCCCCCGCCTTGACGGTGCCGCGCACCACCACGACGTCATCGGTGATGACCGGGGGATCGTCGGGACCGAGATCACCCTCGATCGCGAATACCCCGACCACACGGACGCAGCCGTCGGTCTGACGTTGCACGAAGCCGGACACCCTGGCACGCAAGGCGAGGCGGCCGTCAGCTTCGCGGGCCATTTCGGTGCCGGCCCCGGCGCAGCGTTCCGGTGTGGTCGGCTCGTGCGGGACGGGATCGATGCGTCGGCCCAGCACGTCCATGCCAGTCTGCACCGGAACCCCATCATCCCACCACGCGATGAGTTCGCCGGCATCGACCTTGCGCAGGTTGGCAGCCCCGGCCAGGGCATCGACCGTGGTGTTCTCGATCGAACTGTTGAGCGAGAAGCCGGGCGCTCGCCCCGGATCAGGCGCTCGGCCGCGCGCGATCACCACCCGGCCACCGGGGAAAGGGGGGCCATCCACCAGCCGCCGGAGCACTTCGGTGTCGATTCCGAAACGGACGGCGCTTTCCTTGACGCCGCGTTCGAGGTCTTCCTTCTTGGCCGTCTGTCCCGGCCTGGTGTAGGCCGTAGCCTGGAGTTGGTCCGGCGCGATCTCGATCGAGACGGACGAGGCGATCGGATCTATCCCTTCATTGCGCACACTGCGCCCGGCGATGCCCGGCGATGGCGGTGTCCCGCGCGCCAGCACGAGGCGCCGGGGGAGATCCTTGGGGAAGGTCGCGGCATGCAGACTGGCTTCGACCAGACCATAGCGCACCTCCGCCGCGGCGATGATCTGGTCGAGCATCCAGCGCGGAAAGCTGGCGCCTGGCGCCAGAGCCAACGAGGCGCGCAATCCACCCTGATCGACGATGATGCGCTTGGCCAGGACCTGCAGCTGCTTCTCGTCCAGTTTGATGCCGGTCGGCTTGGCCACGGCCTTGGTTGTCGGGGTCCCAGGTGAGGGCCGATGCACCCCGGTCGTGACCGGTTTTTCCGGTGGGCGCGTCTGCTGCGCTGCCGGTAGAGGCTGCGGCGTGCGCGTCGAGGCCGCCATCTGGGGCTGGCTGGGTGGACGGACAGCGGGCTGCTGCCGTCCATTCAGCACCCCGGCGACCTGGTCGAGGGCGGCGCGCGCGTTGGCTGGCCGCTCGTTGCGCTCCTTGGCCATCAGCAGGCGGGTCAGCCAGGCGATGGCGGAGGGGCAGTCCTTGACCACCTGGGCCAGGTCGGGCAGCGGGTCATTGAGCACCTGCACCAGCACACCCATCGGATCGTCACCGGGATAGGGCGGGCGGCCGGCGACGAGGTGGAAGAGGGTGGCGCCGAGGGCGTAGATGTCGGCCCGGATGTCGAGGTCGGCGACCGCCCGGGCCTGTTCCGGGGCGATGTAGGCCGGCGTGCCGACGATCATCCCGGGCATGGTCAGTTCGGCCCCACTGGTCGGCTTGGCCAGGCCGAGATCGGCGAGCTTGGGGATGCCGCGCGCATCGAGGAAGATGTTGCCCGGCTTGATGTCACGATGGATCAGGCCGGCATCCTCGATCGCGACCAGGCCTTGGAGGCAGTCCTGGACCAGGCGTAGCGCCCGCCACGGGTCGAGCTTGCCGCCTTCCTTGGTCAGGACCTGGCGCAGATCCCCACCGGTGACCAGTTCGAGGGCCATGAACAGCTGGCCACCCGCATCGCCGGCATCATGGCAGGTGATGACGTTCGGATGCACCACGCGGGCGCTGATCTTGGCTTCTCGCAGGAAACGTTCGCGGGTGCTCGGGTCGGACACCAGGTGCGCCGACACGACTTTCAGCGCCACCGGACGGTCGAGGGCGGTCTGCTCGGCCCGCCAGACCGTCGCCATGCCGCCCTGGCCAAGTCGGCCGAGGATGCGGTACCCGGGAATCGAAGGAGTCGTCTCGGCAGCCATCGTCGTCAGTGATAGCGTCCCCTGACGGGTTGCACCAGCGGCGAATCCTTAGGCTGAGAACGGCGGACGGTCCAGCCACGGGGTGAGCGGCTCGGTCTTGGCCAGCAGCGCCGCGTGCAGGGCCGGGGTCGCCGCGCTGACCATCGACCGGCGATGGATCAGGTCGTCGGCGCTGCCGCGCAGGTCGGTGGCCACGCCGCCGCCGCAGCGTACCAGCAGTTCACCGGCCGCCGTGTCCCACGGGTAGATGCCGAGTTCGTAGTAGGCATCCAGTCGCCCGACCGCGACATAGGCGAGGTCGAGGGAGGCAGAACCACCCCGGCGCTGGTCGTCGCAGGCGCGCTGCACCGTGTCGAAAACACGTAGGGCGTCTTCGTGCGCCTCGGGAAAGCGGTAGGGCATCGCTGTCGCGATCAGCGCCCGGCCGAGATCGTTGCAGGCCGAGCAGTAGCGACGCTGGCCGTTCAGCCACAGCCCCGAACCGCGTTCGGCGGTGAACAACTCGTCGCCGACTGGGGCATAGACCGCGCCGTACCGCGGCTGGCCGCCATCAACGAAGGCGATCGAGATGGCGAAGGCCGGTATGCCATGGATGAAGTTGGTCGTCCCATCGATCGGGTCGATGATCCACAGCGGGCGGTGCGGCTCGTAGCCAGCCGCCGTAACCGTCCCTTCGCTGCCCTCCTCGCCAAGGATCTGGTGGTCGGGGTGGCGCGCCCGGATGCGGCGCACCAGTTCGACCTCGACCTGGCGATCGACATGGCTGACGTAGTCGCGGCTGCCCTTGATCGTGATGTCCTGATCCTTCACCGCCGCGAAATGCTCGCGGGCGATGCGGCCGCCGGCCTTGGCCAGCTCGGTGAGGAGGGGCAGCACGAGCTACTTCCGGCTGACCAGCTGCGCTTCGCGGTACTTCTCGTCTGGACGGTTGACGATGTGCTGGGCGGTGGCGTCGGGCAGCAGGTTGAGGCCGCCGGCCTGGATCGCGCCCAGGCGGATGCGTGCCGCCTTGGCCGCCATCATCGAGATGTTGACCGCTTCGGTGGGGTTGCGACCGAGGGCGATGACGCCGTGGTTCTGCATGTAGATGGCGCGGGGATAACCGCCGTGGCGCTTGCCAAAGGCGGCGATCTCGTCGCGGATGGCGCGTGCCAGCACCACACCCGGATCGATGTAGGGCACGAAGGCCGAGTGCAGCCCGAGGACGACCGCCTCGTCGGGGAACAGGCGGCCCTGCAGGACCGTGGGGAAGCCGCTGCTGACGGTCAGCATGTTGACCGCGGTGGCATGCGTATGCGCGACTGCGTTGACCCCGGGGATCGACAGGCACACGGCGTGGAACACGGTCTCGACCGAGGGGCGCTTGGACTCGCCGGGGACGGCCTTGGCGCCGTCGTAGGCGGCGTTCAGCTCGGCTTCGCTGAAGCTCTCCTTGTCGAGCATCGCCAGCACGCGGTCGAAGCGCATACGCACGAAGTGCTGCGGCTCGATGGTGGACAACTGCGAACCGCTGCCCTTGACCCAGAAGGTCTCTGCGTCAGCGCGCACCGAGGTGTTGCCTTCGCCGAGGATGACCAGGTCGAGGGCGGGGTCGCCGACGGCGCGGGACATGGTGACGAGGTCGGCGAGGGGGTCGGACATGGGAGGGCTCCGGTGAGGCGGGGCATGATAGCGGCGGGAACCTACCGGCAAAGCCCTGTGGACCGGGGGACGTCCGGCCGCACGCTGGATGCATGGCCCGACGTCAGCGCTACGTGATCCTCGGGGCCGGTTCGCTCGGCCGTTCGCTGGCCGGGCGTCTGGCCCGCGATGGCCAGGCCGTGACCCTGGTTGATGCCGAGGGTGGACGGTTGGAAGGCATCGATGGCGCGGCCGACCTGCAAGTCATGGTCGGCTCGGCCACCTCGCTGCGCATCCTGCGCGCCGCCGGGGTCGGTTCGGCCGACGTGGTGGTGGCGTTGACCGGCGAGGATGCCGCCAATGCGCTGATCTGCGGCCTGGCCAAGCGCCTGGGCGCCAAGACCACCATCGCCCGGGTGCGCGATGCCGAACTGGCTGCTGCGGCCAGCGAGGTCGGACTCGACCGCATCGGCATCGACCTGGCCATCTCGCCCGAGGGTCTGGCGGTCGATGCGCTGCAGCGCATCGTCACCGCCTCGGGATGCGTCGATGCGCTGGACCTGGCCGAGGGCCGGGTGGCGCTGCGCGCCTTCGTCGTCGCCAAGGAATCGCCGCTGGCCGGGACCACGATCGAGGAGGCGCGCCGGATCGCGCCGGGGCGTTGGCTGATCGCCGCCCTGGGTGGGGCTGAAAGCTGGAGCGTGCCCGGGCCGCAGGCCAGGTTGCTGCCCGGCGAGCCGGCCTACGTCTGCTGCGCCGCCGAGGAGGCCGCCGGCCTGGTGCCGATCTTCGCCCCGGGCAGCCGGCCGGTGCAACGGGTGGCGGTGGTCGGGGCTGGGGCGATCGGTGAGCCGCTCGCCGAGCGGCTTGCCGCCACCGGCCTGCGCGTCCTGCTGCTCGAATCCGATCCGGCCGCAGCCGAGCGCGCCGCCCTCGACCTCGCTGGCGGCCGCGTCGAGGTGCTGTGCGGCGCGATGACCGACGCCGATCTGGTGGCGCGGGCGCGCATCGGCGCCTGCGACGTGCTGGTGGCGACCGGCGCCAGCGACCAGGAGAACCTCATGGCGGCGCTGCTCGCCCGGGCGCGCGGGGTGCGTCGCGTGGTCGCCGTCGCGCATCATGAACCGACCGTCAAGCTGATGGCCTCGCTCGACCTCGATGCGGTGGTCAGCCCGCGCCGCTTGTGCGGAGCGGCGGTGCAGCGCGCGGTGCGCGGCCGTTCGGTCGCCCAGTTGTCGCGCCTGTCCGACGAACATCTTGAATTCCTCGAACTGCAGGTGGCGATCGGGGCGCAAGCCACCAGCAAACCGTTGCGCCGCCTCGGCCTGCCGCGTGGCAGCCTGGTGCTTGCCGTGGCCGGAGCGGATGCCTCGGTCGCCATCCCCGGACCTGAGACCCTGTTCACGGCCGGAGACCATGTGGTGATCGCCTGCGGTCTCGAACAGGAGGCGGCGGTGACGCGGGTCTTCGCGTGAATCTCGGCGTCGTCGCCCGGTTGCTCGGGCTGCTGCTGCTGGCGCAGTCCTGCCTCGGCCTGATCCCGCTGGCGGTTGATCACGCTGGCCTGCATCCGATTGCGCCATGGATCTGGATGTGCGCCGTGTCGGCAGGGGCCGGATTGCTGCTCGCGCTGGTCGGTCGGCGCATCGGCGCCGGCGACGTCGGCCCGCGCGAGGGTGCGGCGATCACTGTCGGCGCCTGGCTCGCCCTGGCCTTCACCGCCGCTCTTGGCCTGCGTCTGGCCATCCCCGGCGCGACCTATGTGGAATGCTGGTTCGAGGCGATCAGCGGCCTGACCACCTGCGGGGCGAGTGCCTTCGGCGAGCGCCTGTCGATCGAGGCGATGACCGAAGGTGTCAAGCTGTGGCGCGCGCTGCTCAACTGGCTGGGCGGGGTGGGCATCATCGGCCTCGGCCTGGTGCTGCTGCCGATGCTGGCGGGCGGGGCCAGCTTCCAGATGTTCCGTTCCGAATCCTCGGGGCTATCGCTCGATCGGCTGACGCCGCGGCTGGCCGACACGGTGCGGTTCATCCTGGTCTACAACCTGGCCCTTAACCTGGCGGTCTGCCTGGCCCTGTGGCTGGTGGGCGTTGAATGGCTGGAGGCGGTGTGCCACGCCTTCGCGACCGTCGCCACCGGCGGATTTTCGACCCGGGACCTGAGCGTCGCTGGACTCGCGAATCCGGCGGCGGAGTGGGTCATCGCTGGCGGCATGCTGCTGGCCGGGGTCAACTTTATGCTGGTCGTTGCGGCCATGCGTGGCCAGCCTTCGGCCCTTTGGCGCAGCGAGGAGGTGCGCGCCTACCTGATCATCGTGCTGGTGGCGGTGGCTGTCGTGGCCCTCATCCTCGCCCTCGACCGACAGCATTATCGAGACGACCCGCACACCCTGGTGAGGCATGCCGCCTTTGCGGTCATCAGTCTCGGCACTTCGACTGGTTTCGTCCTCGGGTTCGAGGCGGATACGCATGGCTGGGCCGGCTGGCATCCGGCGGCCGTGGTCGTGCTGCTGGCCTGCACCCTGGGCATCGGTTGTACCGGTTCGACCGTGGGCGGGGCCAAGATGCTGCGTCTGCTGATCATTGCCAAAGGCGTGCGGCGGACCCTGCGCCAGTTCGCCGAGCCTGCCCTGGTCTCCCCGGTGACCATTGATGGCCGGCCGCTGCCGGATCGGGCCGCACTGATGGCCTTTGCCTGGGTCAGTTGCTTCATCCTCAGTCTGGTCCTGGGCACATTCATCCTTGTCACCGTCGCCCCGCTCGACCTGTTGTCGGCCGGGACAGCCTGCGTCTCGGCTCTGACCAACGCCGGACCCGCCCTAGGTGAATTCTCGCCTGAGCGCAGTGCGCAGGCCGCCGGCCCGGCCGGCATGGTCGTCCTTGGCCTGTTGATGCTGGTCGGGCGCCTGGAATTCCTCGCCATCCTGGTGCTGCTGAGCTGGCGGACCTGGCGCCGATAGCCCCCGCTGGCGTGGCCGGAAGCCTGCTTAGGCTCCCGCCCGCCATGGCCTCAGCCTCCTTCCGCCTCGACGTCTGCCCGCTCATCCCCGCCGTGGACCAGCATCTGGTCCACGACGCCAAGCTGCTGGGACTGGGCCACCTGACCGCCCTGTACCGCAGCCGTTATTATGTGGTGCGCGGCAAGCTGGACGCCGCTGCCGCCGAGCGCCTGGGCAAGGCCCTGCTCTGCGATCCGGTGGTCGAACGCCTGCTGCTGGCCCCGCCGCCGCACGCCGGCCGCCGCGTCATCGAGGTGCAGCGCAAGACCGGCGTCATGGATCCGATCGAGGCCTCGATCATCAAGGGCGCCAAGGACCTCGGCCTGCAGGTCGAGCAGGTCCGCGTCGGCACCCGCGTCGAGGTCGCCGGGGCGACCGACGCCGACCTCCAGGCCCTGGCGTGGAAGGTGCTGGCGAACCAGGCGATCGAGGAGGCGGTGATTGATCCCGCCGACGCCGTGCGCCTGCGCGATCCGGCCGGCGTGGACACCCACAAGCGCACCGAGGTGCGCCTGCGTGACCTCGACGACGCCGCGCTGATGAAACTGTCCAAGGACGGCACCCTGTCGCTGACCATCGAGGAGATGCACGCCGTCCAGGAACACTTCCGCGGCCTCAAGCGCGAGCCCACCGACGTCGAGCTGGAGTCGATCGCCCAGACCTGGTCCGAGCACTGCGTGCACAAGACGCTGAAGGGCATCGTCGCCTACACCGGCCCGGTCGGTGAAGACGGCCCGGTGCAGAGCCGCGTGATCGACAACCTGCTCAAGCAGACCATCGCCAAGGCGACGCACGAACTGGCCAAGCCGTGGTGCTGGTCGGTGTTCAAGGACAACTCGGGCGTCATCGAGTTCGAGGGCGACCTCGGCGTGTGCATCAAGGTCGAGACGCACAACCGCCCGTCCGCCATCGAGCCCTACGGCGGCGCCAACACCGGCCTTGGCGGCGTCATCCGCGACATCGTCGGCACCGGCCTGGGCGCCAAGCCGATCTTCAACACCGATGTGTTCTGCTTCGGCGAACCCGACACCGACGCCGCCAGCCTGCCGCCCGGCACGATCCACCCGCGCCGCCTGATGAAGGGCGTGATCAGCGGCGTGCGCGACTACGGCAACCGCATGGGCATCCCGACGGTCAACGGTGCGGTGCGTTTCGATCCACGCTACGTCGGCAATCCGCTGGTCTATTGCGGTACCGGCGGCCTGATCGAGCGCCGCTATGTCGAGAAGGCGTCGGAGATCGGCGATGCCATCGTGGTGATCGGCGGCCGCACCGGCCGCGACGGCATCCACGGCGCGACCTTCAGCTCGGTCGAGCTGTCCGACAAGTCGGAGAAGATCAGCAGCGGCGCGGTGCAGATCGGCAACGCGATCGAGGAGAAGCGCTGCATGGATGTGGTGCTGCAGTGTCGCGACGCCGGCTGTTTCACCGCGCTGACCGACTGCGGTGCCGGTGGCCTGTCGAGCGCCTGCGGTGAGATGGCCTCCGAACACGGCGCGGTCATCCACCTCGACCGCGCCCCGCTCAAGTACGCCGGCCTGTCCTACACCGAGATCTGGATCAGCGAGAGCCAGGAGCGCATGGTCGCCTCGGTACCCAAGTCCAAGCTCAAGGAATGCCTCGCCATCTGCGCCGCCGAGGGCGTCGAGGCGATCGAACTGGGTGAAGTCAGCGGGCAGGGCAAGCTGGTCCTGAAGTGGCACGGCACCGTGGTCGCCGACCTCGACATGGGCTTCCTCTTCGACGGCGTACCGCGCTACCATCGTCCGGCGACCTTCGCCCCGAAGGCCGAGACGGCGGCGGTCTTCGCCCGTCCGGCCGATGCTGCGGCCACGCTGTGCGACCTGCTGGCGCGGCCCAACCTGGCCAGCAAGGAATGGATCATCCGCCAGTACGACCACGAGGTGCAGGCCGGTTCGATCATCAAGCCGCTGGTCGGCGTGGCGCATGACGGGCCGTCCGACGCGGCGGTGGTCGCACCGGTGCCGGGCAAGGACCGCGGCGTGGCGGTGGCCTGTGGTTTCAACCCCAGCTATGCCGACCACGACGCCTGGCGCGGCGCGGCCTCCGGCATCGAGGAGGCGCTGCGCAACCTGGTGTGCGTCGGCGCGCCGATCGACAAGGTCGCCATCCTCGACAACTTCTCGTGGTCGAAGTGCACCGATCCCGAGGTCTTCGGCGCCCTGGTGCGTGCCTGCGAGGCGTGCTATGAGTTGTCGAAGTACTACGGCGCCCCGTTCATCAGCGGCAAGGACTCGCTGTCCAACGAGTTCACGTTCGGCGGCAAGGTCATCCGCATCCCGCACACCCTGCTGATCACCGCCATGGCGGTGGTGCCGGATGTGAAGCGCTCGATCAGCATGGACCTCAAGCGCGCCGGTGACCGTCTGATCCTCGCGGGCCTGACCCGCGACGAACTGGGCAACTCCGAACTGCTGGCGATGCTCGGCGGCAGCGGCGGGAGCACGCCGCGCGTTGATCTGAAGCTGTCCAAGCCCGTACTGTCGGGCTGTGCAGCGGCGATCGCGGCCGGTTGCGTCAATGCGGCGCACGACTGCTCGGAGGGCGGCCTGGCCGCCGCCGTGGCCGAGATGGCCTTCAGCGGTGGTCTGGGCGCGCGCATCGACCTGTCGGCGGTGCCGCGCGAGGGGGTCGATGATCCTTTCGTCGCGCTGTTCAGCGAAAGCCAGAGCCGCATCGTCCTGTCGGTTCCTGCCGACCAGGTCGACGCCGCCCGTCGCCACCTCACTGCCGTGCCGCATGCCGTGATCGGCGAGGTCACGGCGGCGCCGGAACTGGCCGTCTGCGGCCTCGGACTCGGCTTCACGGTCGCCAATGACCGCCTCAAGGCGGCGTGGCAGCGGCTCAGTCAGCGCATGGGTGGCTGAACGGATCCATCGGATCCATAAGGGGGCAGGCCCCCTTCAGCCCCCGAGAAGCCTCTCTCCGATAGGCTTCTCGTCCGGTTCTTGGATCAGATCACCACGCGGACCTGGTGCTGTCCCCCGGCGAAGGGCGGGATCACCTGGCCGCTGATCGGCTTGCCATCCACTTCGATCGAGCGCACGCCGCGGCAGCGCCCGGCGCTGTTGTCGATCGTGATGTCGTAGACCGCGCCGCGGAAGGTGCGGCGCACGCGCGCGTGCGGGATGGTGCGGGTCAGGCACGGGTCGATGCGCAGGCCCTTGAGGTCGCGGCGCACGCCCAGGATCCACTCGATCAGGCCCATGGTGAACCAGCCGGCGGTACCGGTGCGCCACGGGTAGCCGCTCTTGCCCATCGCCTGCGGCACGTTGCCGTAGAAGTTGGTGAAGCTGAACGGTTCGATCTCGCTGTTGCTGACCGGATTGCCGGGATTGTCCGGGGCGACCTTCACGAAGGTGCGCCACGCCTCCTCGGCGCGGCCGAGCATGCAGTCGGCGACCAGTTTGAAGCCGGCGGCATGGCAGTAGGCGCCACCGTTCTCTACCCAGCCCGGACGCACATAGCAGTAGCGCCCGATGCGCGGATCGTACTTGGTCAGCGGCGGAGCGCAGATCATGAAGCCGAAGGGCTGCTCGATCAGGCGGTCGACGCTGTCGAGGCACTGGCGGGAGCGGGCTTCGTCGGCCACGCCGCCGAGCACCGCCCAGCTCTGGGTGTTGATGAAGATGCTGGCCTCGGCGTTCTTGGATGAGCCGAGACGGTAGCCGTCCTCGCAGATGGTGCGCTGGTACCAGGCACCGTCCCACGCCACGGAGTTGATCTTCGCCGCCATCTCGCGCTGGATGGCGCGGCACTCCTCGGCCACTGCGTGGTCGCCGAGGTGCTCGGCCAGTTCGGCGATTTCGATGCAGCCGTGGCAGAGCTGTTGGCTGACCATCACGCTCTCGCGCGCGCCGGTCTCCTTGGTCGGTTCGAGCTGGTCGTTCCAGTCGGCGTGGTGCTGGTCGCACAGGCCGTGCTTGCCGAGGTCCTTGGCGAGGTAGCGGTAGGCGCGCTGCACGTGATCCCACACCGTGCCGCTCTCCTGCGATTCGAAGTAGGGCACGACCTCCTTGAGCAGTCCAAGGTCGCCGCTCTCCTTCACCAGCCAGGCGACGGTCATCAGGATCCACGCCGGCTTGTCGCTGTAGAGGTGGCGGTTGAGCGGACGGAAGCCGTGCAGGGGGGCGCCATCCGGCTTCTGCGAGGCCAGCGCCGCGAGCAGGTTCGCCCGCGCGGTCGGGTAGTCGAACAGGGCGATGGCGTTGTCGATCTGCAGATTGTCGCGGAAGCCGCTTTTATCGATCAGGTACGAGTAGGCCTGCTTCTTGACGAACAGGTTGATCAGGTTGGCGCGATCGGCGTTGTCGGGGCCGAGATCGACGGTGAAGGCATCGGCATGGCGCACCTCGGCGGCGGTCTGCTCGGCCAGCCAGGCGTCGATCTGCGCCGGGGTGGCCTGGGCGCGGCGCGCCGCGACCTCGGACTCGTCTGCGAAGGCTCCGATCACGAAGTCGACGCGCACGCTGCCGCGCGCCGGGATGGTGCGGCGCACCTGCACCGCGCCGGCGCAGTCGGGGCCGAGGCCGTCGCGCCCGTCGAGGTCGCCGCCCCACATGATGCGCGGCGTGGCCGGGCTGAACTCGCTGCGCGTGAAGGTGTCGCGGTAGCCGGTGCCGGCGGTGAAGCCGTCGGTGGCGATGAGGTAGCCGTTGAACCACGGCGCCGGCCGGCTGTGGTGGCGATTGTAGACCAGCACGCCGCCGAGGTCGGGGCGGATCGCCGAGTGGTTATCCTTCCATACCCCGTGCCCCTCGCGGTTATTGCCGCTGAGCTGGAACAGGGCGTAGGCGAACACCGAGACGGTGCGCGCACGATCCTCGAGGTTCTCGACCGTCACCGACCAGATCTCGATCGGCTCGCGGCGTGGCACGAACACCCGCTGGGTGGCGCGCAGGCCGGCGGCGGTGCCGCGGGTTACGGTCTGCTCGGGATAGAAGCGGCAGCTGCGGTCGGTGACCTTGGTCGGGCAGGGCGCACCCCACGGATTGAAGGTCAGGTCGGTCTCATCGTCGCGGATGTAGCAGTACTTGGCGTCCCAACCGACCAGCATGCAGGTGTTGCCGACCGGATCGCGCACCCGGCAGAAGCCGTCGCCGATGTTCGAGACCTCGGCGTACATCTCGGTGCCGCCCCACTGCGTGTAGTGGATGTTGCGCCACTTGCGTGGCGGCTCACGGTTCAGCTCGAAGCAGCGTTCGGCGGGAAGGAAGCGACCGTATTGGCTGATCGAGGGCATGGCGGACTCCGATGGATATTAAACGATATTCCACTCGATCAGCTAGCAAGCCCCGGATCAGCCGCGTGTACGCCTGACGGTGCCGCGCAGGGCACGCAGATGACGGTTCAGCACCTGCGGCGAGCGGTAGCCGACAAGGCGGGCCACCTCGGCGACGCGTTGGCCGCCCTGGTGCAGCAACTGCTCGGCGCGCAGCAGGCGTTGGCGGTCGAGCCAACGCTTGGCGCTCATGCCCCAGCGCTGCCGCGCCAGGCGGAAGAGCTGGGCCCGGCTGCAGCCGTTGTCGGCCGCCACCCGTTCCAGCCGCCAGGGCTGGAACGGGTCGGCTTCGAGGACGGCCAAAGCCCGCGCGGCGGCGCCGATCGGCTGCGGCGCGTCGCGTAGCTCGTGCAGGGTGATGAACAGCTCGGCGCACAGCCGGGCCAGGGCGGCGATCGGCAGGCGCAGAGCGGCCGGGGCGAGCAGCGGGCGCAATCGCGACGCAAGGACACCGTGCGGGTCGGGCCACGCCGGGCCGTGCTGGGCGCGCAAATGATGGCACAGCGCCGCGAGACCATGTCCGTCGATGTTCAACCAGGTGCTGTGGTAGCCTTCCTGCGCTGTATCCTCGCAGCCATAGCTGCTGTCCTCGCCGAAGGCGGTAAGCACCAGGGCCGGGGCGTGGACCAGCAGCATCCGGCCCTGCCAGCGTACCTGCATGCTGCCGACCTCGAGGTACTGCAACAGCGCCATGCCGGGGATGCGCTGGCGGTTGGACACCCAGCAGCGGACACCGGCCTCCAGGTCGTGGCGGCCGCGGAAGTAGGGCACCACCAGCGGGCAGTCGGACCCGGATGCACCAAATCGTTCCACTGTGAAACGGATCATGATTAAACGACTATATAAATCAGCCCGGCGAGACCATATGCAGACGACTTCCGGCCGACGTGCGAGCCGGGCCACCAGCCGAGGTCATCCATGACGCGCTCCATGCCCTTCCTGCTGCCATCCCTGCTTGTCGTCGCCGCCCAGGCTGCCGATCCGCCTGCCTTGGCGGTGCAGTCGGTGGTGCCCGAAGGTGCAGCCGTCGCCGTCCTGCCATGGACCAACACCCCGGCCGCCCTGGGCGACGTGCGAACGCCTGCCGGGCAGCGCCTGGCGACCGTCGCGGGCTCGTGGTCGGCCACCCATCTGCATCTGCAGATCGTGGTCGAGGACGCCGACCATGTGCCTGCTGCCAACCGCAACGTCTTGTGGTCGGCGGACAGTGTCGAGATCGGCCTCGACCTGCTCGGTGATGGCAGCGCCACGATGCCCGCGACCACCACCGGTCTGATTGGCGACGATGACCTCAAACTGATTATCGGCCAGTTGACCGATGGTCCGGCCCTCGCCGTGCTCATGTCGCGCACTCCGCGCGACGACAAGGCCCTGCTTGCCGGGGTGCGCATCGCGCGCGATCCGGCCGATGCCACCCGCCTGGTCTACCGCCTCGACCTGCCGTGGGCTGCCGTGGGGGTGCCAGGCGGGGTCCGGCCAGCGCTCGGCCTGGATGTGCAGATCAATGACCGCGATGCGGGGGCCACCGACAAGACGGCCTACCCGTGGGGGACTGGCCTGCGTGGCGGCTTCACCGCCGCGCAACTGAACCGCTTTGCCTTCGGCGCCCCGGATGCCGGATACGCTGCCGCCCAGTGGAGCGACCTGCTGGCCTGGAGCGCCACCGACCGTTCGGTGCTGTCCATCGCGACGCGATCCGATGCTGAGCTGACCATGCGCGTGTCGCTGGGCGGCAGCGAGACGGCGGTCGTGCTGCCCGGTGGAGCGGGCCTACGCCATCATCGCATCGCGGTGCCGGCCCAGGCCGATGGCACGGCGCTGGTCGCCAGCCTGCCCGGTCGGGAGGCAGTGGCGGCCAGCCAGCTCGCGGCCGGAGATGTGTACCAGAAGCTGGTCGATCGCCTGTCCGGGCTGGCGGCCGAGCCCGGGGCGCATCCCTTCTTCGTCCGTCATCTCGTGTCGATGCAGGCCCTGGTGGTCGCCGAGTGGGCGCGGGTCCAGTTGCTGCGTGGCAGTGATCCGCGCAAGGCGGTGGCCAGCGTCGGCTACATGCGTGATCTGCTGGCTGGCTTCAACGGTGAGGCCGGCGAGTGGGCTGCCTACCTCGACGGGCGCCGCTCGCTGCTCATGTCCTACGTCTCGCCGCACGACCAGACGGTGCAGTACTACGACTTCGGCGTGCCGAAGGATTGGGATCCGACCAAGGCCTACCCGCTGTTCTTCGAACTGCATGGCGCCGGCGACGACCATCCCTTGAATGGCCCGGCCAGCCGGCTGGGCCTGACCGCGCAGGCGGTGAAGCGGAACGGCTATGATACCCCGCGCGTCTATGCCGAGATCGACCGCAGCGGCTACTGGGTGCATCCCTTCTGCCGTGGCAACCTCGGCTATGCAGGCATCGCCCGCATCGATGTGTTGGAGACCTACGAGCACGTCCACAATCTGGTGTCGATCGACGCCGATCGCCGCTATCTGTACGGCTTCTCGATGGGCAGCATGGGCACGCTGACGCTGTCGCAGCTGACCCCGTCGCGCTGGGCCGCCTTTGGCGCCATGTCGGGTGCCGGATCGCAGGGCGCGCCGGTTCGCACCTATCTGCTCGACAACCTGACCGGCCTGCCCTTCAAGATGATGATCGGCGGTGAGGACGGCGGGGCGAAGAACTTCGTCGCCATGGCCGAGGCGATGCGCGCCCGTGGTCTGAATCCCGAGCTCACCGTCATCGACAAGTTGGGCCACAACTACACGGCTGAAATGCAGCAGGAGATGATCACCTGGCTGAAGACCAAGACGCGCCAGCGCCCGGCGCGTTTCGCCTTCACCACCGTGGATAACCTCACCTCGGAGTGCTGGGGCGTGCGCCTGGGCATCGACTACGGCGTGCCGCTGCGTGGCGGCGGCGGGCCGCGCCGTGATCTGCGCGTGGTCGATGAGACGGCCCAGCCCTTCGCCCGCGCCACCGTGGCCATCGCTGGTCAGACCGTGACCATCGACAGTGTCGGTGCCCGGCGCCTCGCCCTCGACTTCTCCAAACCCGACGGTCTCGGCCTGGAGGGCGAGGTTCGCGTGGTGTGGAACGGCAAAGAGGCGTACGCGGGGACGGCGAAGCCGCTGAATCTCGAATAGCTCCGGTTGCGCCGGATCGCAACTGCGCGGTCCGGCCGCTGGCGCTCACCTGGACAGATCCAGCCTCCGGGCAGGATCCAGGCCATGTCGCGTCCGATCATCGCCGCCTATCATTTCCCGCAGTGGCACCCGGATCCGCGCAATGACCGGTGGCACGGACCTGGCTGGACGGAATGGGACCTGGTGCGCGCCAATCCCGCACGTTTTCCAGGCCATCAGCCGCTGCAGCCGGCGTGGGGTTGTCACGACGAGTCGGACCCGTCCCAGATGGCACGGGAGATCGATCTCGCGGCCGACCATGGGCTCGACGCCTTCATCTTCGACACCTATTGGTATGAAGACGGGCCCTTCCTCGACCATGCCATCACCGAGGGCTTCCTGCGCGCCCCCAATCGCCACCGGTTGCGCTTCGCCTGCATGTGGGCCAATCACACCTGGCGGAACTGGCATCCCTGCAACGCCACCCAGCACCCGTGGCGCGATGCGGCCCTGCTCGACGGTGCCGTGTCCCGCGCTTCCTGGCGGCGTTTCGCCGAGCGCATCGCCGGATGGATGACCGATCCTGGCTATCTGCGGCTTGGCGGCAGGCCGTACTTCAGCATCTACCAGGTCCGCACCTTCATGCAGGCGTGCGGTTCGCTGGCCGCTGCGGCCGACGAACTGGCGTGGTTCCGCGCCGTGGTGCGTGAGCGGACCGGAGTCGAGCCCCATCTTGGTGCCGTGTGGGGACGGCTTGGCGGACTCGATCTGCCTGAGGCCGAGGTCTATCGCAGGCTGGGCCTGGAGAGCATGACCCCATACAACTGCAGCGACCATCATCCGATCTGGGAGGAGGCCTTCCCGATCGCCGACTGGGCCCCGGTCGATGCTGCCAACCGCGCCGCCTGGCGCACCACCGATCCTGGCAGCGGCCTGCCCTACATCCCCAATCTCACCACGGGATGGGATTCCAGCGCGCGCTGCTGCCCGAGCGATGCCTGGCAGCGGCGTGCCTATCCCTGGTATCCCGTACTTCCCGACGATGCGCAGCGCTTCGGCCGCGAACTGGCAGCCCTCAGCGACTGGTTCGCCACGCAGCCCGACGCCCTGCCGATGCTCACGCTCAACGCATGGAACGAATGGACTGAGGGCGCCGTCCTGCTGCCCACCACGGCGCACGGCACAGCGCTGCTCCAGCAGGTGCGCCAAGTGTTCGGTGTGGCCTGCCCCAGCGTGGCGCAGGCCTGAACCCTGGCGGAGAGGCCCAGGTCTGTAACATCGCATCCCAACCGGGACATCATGGGCATGGCCGAGTCGGATCAGGAACTGTTCACGCTGCGCTGGATGCAGGCCCAGCCGGTCGTCGCCAGCGTGCTCATGGCGATGCTGCGGGATCCGTCTGCGGTGGACGACCTGTTGCAGGAGACGGCGGTGACCGCCTATCAAGAGATCTCCGCCTACGATGCGGCGCGTCCGTTCACCGGTTGGGCGGTCGGCATCGCCCGCCACAAGGCCATGCACTGGTTTCGCAGCCGCAACCGCCGGCCCCAGCAGCCGCTCTCCGAGAACGACCTGGATCGTCTGGCGGCGGCAGCCGAGTCGCAGGCTGGAGAACTGGATGCACGAGCGCTGCGCCTGCACCAGTGCCTGGAACGCCTGTCCGTCCGCGCCGCGCAGGCCATCGAACTGCATTACGCCCAGGACCTGCCGCAGGCGACCGTGGCCGAGCAGCTGAAGATGGGCGTCGGCGCCCTGCGCGTCCTGCTGTACCGCGCCCGGACCCAGTTGCGCACCTGCATCGAAGGCCGCGCCGGATCGGCCGCATGAGTGCCGCCGATGCCGAACTGATCGGGCGCTGGATCGCCGGTGATGATACCCCCGAGGCGCGGGCCGCCGTCGATCGCGCCCTCGCCGATGCCGAGGGGGCGGAACTGGTGGCGCGCGAACTGCATTTCGCCTACGCCCTGCGTTCGGCGGCGCGGGCGAGGATGGCCCGGCGCACGCTGGCTGGAGGCGGGGTCACGCTCGTCCCACGCCGTCGACACGGTTGGGTGACGGCGCTGGCTCTGGCCGCCGGTCTCGCTGTGGCAGCGCTCATCTGGTGGTCGGCGCAGCCGGAGCGGGTCGTGACGCCGGCGCACAGCGTGGCGGGGACGGTCGCGGTCAGCGAGGGGGTCGGGGCCTGGGTTCCCGGTGGGCGCTACGACGCGATGGCGGATGCCCGGCTCGAACTGCGTGCCGATGGTTCGGTGTTTGAACTTGCGGCCGGAAGCAGCTTGCGCGTCGCCTCCCTCGTGGGTGGTCCCCATGTGCATCTCGAGCACGGGATGGTCGGGGTCCAGGCTGCCCGACAGGTAGGGGGCCGGACCCTGGCCGTGGCCACCGCCCACGCCGAGGTCGAGGTGGTCGGCACACGCTTCCAGGTCGCGGCCGACGCCGCCGCTACCACCTGCAGTGTCGCAGAAGGCAGTGTACGGATGCGCTCAGGCGGAAGCACCGCCGTCCTGCCGGCCGGCGCCGCCATTTCCGCTGGTGCGGACGGATTCACCGCTGGTTCGGCGACCTTCGACCTCATCCCCGGTAGCGGTCCGAGGCCAGACCAGGGGACGGTCGGGCCTGGACCGGTCTTCGTTGCCGCGCATTTCCCCGATCGGTTCATGACCCACGGCGTGCAGTGGCGCCAACCGCTGGAACTGGGATCCGGATTCAGCCTCAGCCTGCGCTATCGCATCGGCGATGCCGGTGGGCCGCTGACCGTCTATCTGCATGGCGCAGATGGACGGCAGTACGACAGCACGGTGTGGAAGCCGGTCGTCGGAGCGTGGACGGACCTGACCCTGGGCCGTGCCGACTTCGCCAGCGCGGACGATGCGCGTCTGCCCCTGGGAGAAAGTCTACGGGTCGATCTCATCCATGTGCGCATCCCGCATACGCCGACGGCAGACCTGCAGATCGAGCGGGTGAGGTTGACCGGGTTGGACGGGTTCCCCATTCCCTAGCGGGGCTCCGCCCCAGCCCGAGGCTGATTATGGGCGTCGCCCCGCTAGCTGGCTGTTGCTGCAGGGGCTGCGCCCCCGCACCCCCTTGACTTGGCAGGTCAAAGTCGCTGCCCTCAAGGACTCTAGAACGGAGAAGAGTCTCGCCTCTGTCGCCAACGCGGCGCAGGGCGCCGTGGCAGGGAACATCTGTTGCACAGCCGTTGCCGTGCGCCGGACCGGCGCAGAATCTGCCACTCGATCGGCAGGAGATCCGTCGTGACCAGCCAACGCATCACCGTCACCCCTCCGCCCCGGCGCCTGCTCGCTTGGGATGGTCGGCCACGGATCCTGGTTGGGTCGGGTGAGCACTACGGTGCGCTGGTCAACCGGTCCTTCGATTACCGACGTTATCTCGACACGCTGGCCGGCGACGGTCTCGACCACATCCGGCTGTTCCTCGGCACGTATCGCGAGCTGCCCGGTCAGTTCGGCATCGACGGCAACACCCTGGCCCCGCGTCCCGAGGACTGCTCCCTGGCCTGGGTCCGCGCCGCCGATGGGCGCTTCGACCTGGCGCAGATCGACCCGGACCATCTCGAGCGCCTGAGGGCAATCCTCGCCGCTGCCGCCCAGCGCGGCATCGCCGTCGGGCTGTGTCTGTTCTGCCCCTGCTACAGCGACGAGCAGTGGCTGGCCCACCCCTTCCATCCGGCGAACAACCGGCAGGGCGTCGGCGACGGGCTGGTTCGCCCGCGGATGCTGCTCGATCCTGCGCTGCGCCCGTGGCAGCTGATCCTGCTTGATGCGGTGCTGCCGGTGGCGGCGGCGGCGGGGGGCGCGTACATTGAGTTGTGCAACGAGCCGTACCAGGCCTCGTCCGACCCGATGATCGCCCGCGAATTCGCCGTCTGGCAGGGCTGGCTGGCGGCGGAGATCCGCCGACGCGCGCCGGCCCTGCCGATCTCATACAATCCCGCCAATCGCGCGATCGCCATCACGGATCCGCCGCCCGGCGTGGACATCGCCTGCATCCATTATCCCGCTCCTGAGGCGGCCTGGCTCAACCGCGGCTGCGGCCTGGCCGTCGCTGGCGACGAGTCCGGCTTTCAGGGCCAGGAGGACGCGATCTACCGCCGCCAAGCCTGGGAGTTCTGCCTCGCCGGCGGTGCGCTGTACAGCCACCTCGACTACTCCTTCACGGTCGATCATCCCGACGGAACGTCGGCGATCACCCCCCGCACGCCGGGCTGGGGCGGGGTGGCCCTGCGCCGGCAGTTGGCCGTGCTGCGCCGTACCCTGGCCGCGTTCGACGTGCAGCGCCTGCAGCCATGTCCCGAGGTGATCGACATCTCCGTGCCGCAGGGCGTTCGTGTCGTTGCTCTCGGCCTTCCGGGTGAGGCGGCGATTATCCACTGCTGCGCCTGGCCCGGTGGACCGCTGCGCTGCTGTCTGGAGCCGGGTGCGTGGGACGTTTGCTGGATCGACCCTGTCGACGGCCGGCGTTATACTGGGCCTGTTTGCACCGTCACCAAAGCCGTCACCCCGATCCCGCTGCCCGACGGCATCGCCGCCGGGTCTGATCTGGTGCTGGAGCTGCGTCGCCAGGGCTGATTTGCGCTGGTTCCACCTCTGCGATGGGCCGTTCAATGCCTGCTAGCATCCGGGCGCCAGGTGCAGGGCGACGACGCTGGCGATGGGATCGGGCAGGTCGGCACGTTTGGGGTTGATCACCGCGTGCTGGTCGCCGCGCACGGAGTTCCAGGTCTTGTTGATGGGAATCTCGGCACGGTCATGCAGCCAGCGCGCGGCCAGGATTTTTCCACCGAGGCCGAGGAGAGGGATGGGGCCGGCCGGCCGTTCGAGCAGGTGAGCGTAGAGCGTATCGCCACGCCGGGTGTACCAGCCCCACTGCGGCTTGGGCAGGAGTTCACCACCGACCACGGCCGGGCCGGCACCGACGATGGCGTCCTGGTTCACCGCCATCCATTCGCCGATGGCGGCGTACGCGGCGGCCTCCTGCGGCCGCACCCGGCCGCGGGCGTTGGGGCCGATATTGAGCAACAGGTTGCCGCCCTTGGCCACGCACTCGATGAGCATGCGCACGGCGGCGGCCGGGCTCTTGAAGTTGCGGTCCTCCGCGCGGTAGCCCCAGGCATCGCCCAGGGTCATGCACGACTCCCAGACCACTGGCGTGCCTTCGGCTGTGCGCACGCCCTCGGCCGGGATGACCTGCTCGGGGGTGGCGAAGTCGCCGTGCCGGGCCTTTTGGCCGGGATCCTCGTGGCCGGCGACCAGACGGTTGTCGATGATGATGCCGGGTTGGAGCTGGCGCACCATCGCCACCAGCTCGTCGGCGCGCCAAGCCGAGCCGCTCTTGTGGTTGCCGCGGTCGGACTTGTCCTCGTAGCTGTAGTCGAGCCACAGCACATCGATCTGGCCATAATTGCTGAGCAGCTCTCGCGCCTGGGCATGGAGGTAGTCGACGTAGCGCTCCCAGCGGCGCTCGCGCAACTGGGCTGCGGGGTCGTCACGTTCAGGGTGGAGATGGTCGAGGGTGTAGTCGGGATGGTCCCAGTCGATGAGCGAGAGGTAGAAACCCGGCCGTATCCCTTCTTCGCGGCACGCGTCAACGAACTCGCGGGCCAGATCACGGCGGCAGGCCGGGGCCTGGACGCTAGTGTAGTCGGTCAGTTGCGAATCCCAGAGGCAGAATCCCTCGTGATGCTTGACCGTCAGCACGCAATAACGCGCGCCGCTGTGCTTGGCCAGGCGTACCCAGTCGCGTGGTCCACCGAGGTCGGGGTTGAACTCGGGCAGGTACTGCCGCCAGCGCGTCGTCGGGATCTTCTCCCAGCTCATCGGCCACGAGAGATCGCGGGCCGGAATGGCCGAGAGGCCGAAGTGGATGAACATGCCGAAGCGGTCGTGGATGAACTGGTCGGTGCGGGTCATGCTGGTTCCTCTACCCTGGCTTGTAGCGGCGGGAAACCCGGAATGCTATCCCAGTGATGCCATCAAATATACCCCAGAACGATCAAGGCCGACCATCCCTCACCAACGGACCGGAGTTAGGCATCAGCGATATGATGCAGATCACTGTGGAAAGGCTGGGATGCGTCGTTCTCGGAAGCAACTGGCGCTTTGCAGATCTATCTTCTCATTTCTGGCGCCTGTACCTGCACGACGTCGATGGTGCCGAGGCCATCATCGCTCGGCGATCCTGGCCCCTGCGCGGCGGCCATCCGTTGCTCATCCCGCCTTGGTTGCACTGGGCTAGCCGCCCTGGCCACGGCGTACGCCAGGTTTTTGTCCATTTTGCCAGCCCCGGGCTGTCGGATACCGTGCTGCGCCGCAGCTTCCAACAGCCCATCGACCTGTATCCGGCACCGTTCCTGGTCGAGGGGCTCTCCCATCTCGGCGAGAGGCTCACCGCTGGCCAACAACCCGGAGCTGGCGACCTGCTGCGCGCCAAGGCCCTGGTCTGCCTCGCCCTCGCCCAGGCGTGCGAGGGTCTCACCTCCGGCGCCATCCCGCTGACCCAGTTGTATGGCCTATCGCCTTTGCGCACCCTGGCGGCCGCCGTCGATGCAGATCCTGGTGCCGACTGGTCAACCACCGGGTTCGCCAGACAGCTTGGGTGCAGCACCGATCACACGACGCGGCTGTTCAGCCGACATCTTGGCGCTACCCCGGCGCGTTTCGTTGCCGAACGCCGCCTGGTGGCTGCCGCGCGCGCCCTGGTCGCAGGCCGGGACGACATCGAGACCATCGCCGTTGCCCACGGCTTCGCGAATCGCTTCTCCTTCACCCGCAGCTTCATCCGCCGTTTCGGCACCGGCCCTGCAGCCTACCGCAAGCGTGCCTGAGGTCCGATCGCTGCCCTCAAGGACTCCAGTTCCATGCTGTAACTTGGCGGCTCGGTCCGGGACATGTTGTTCAGAGGCCTCTTGTCCTGGAGCCTGGGTGCGGCCGACGTGACCTTCGCGGAGGATGCCGGCGATGCGCCCAATCCAGAACGCGGGTTTCAGCGCCGGTGATCAGCACGGGTGCAGTCGCGACGCCGGCGACGTGCGTCCAGCCCTGAAGACACCCGCCCTCGCTCATCGGCCAGGGCCGCCATCCGACACATGCGCCGTGTTATACCCGTTGGCGATGCGCCGTACAGGTGGCTGTGGCGCACTCGGATCGCCGGGTATCCTTGTCATTCTTGCCTTCAGCACGGCGGGTTCCGCCGTCATGGCAGCAGGCCTGGCGGCATCTCTCAGCGCCAGAACCAGACGGACGCACTCCCATGACCACCGCCACCAATCCCATCCTGCCCGGCTTCCATCCCGATCCCAGCATCTGCCGGGTCGGTCCGGATTACTACCTGGCGACCAGCACCTTCGAGTGGCACCCCGGAGTGCGTCTGCTGCATAGCCGGGATCTGGTCAACTGGCGGGCCCTTCCCGGTCCGCTGACGCGGCCGAGCCAGATCGATCTGGAAGGCGTGATGGATTCGGGTGGCGTGTGGGCGCCGTGCCTGAGCCATGCGCACGGCCTGTTCTGGCTGGTGTACACGCGCGTTCTGCACACCGGCGGGGCGTTCAAGGACACTCCCAACTTCGTGGTGACCGCCCCGACCGCCGAAGGCCCGTGGAGCGAACCAGTGTTCCTCAATGCCTCCGGCTTCGACCCCTCGTTCTTCCATGATGAAGATGGACGGACCTGGCTGGTGAACATGCGTTGGGACCACCGTCCGGGGCGCAACCGCTTCAACGGCATCATGCTGCAGGAGTACTCACGCAGCAGCGCCCGGCTGATCGGCGAGGCGGTGCGGATCTCCAGCGGCAGCACCTTGGGCTGCACCGAGGGCCCGCATCTGCTGCGTCGCGACGGCTGGTATTGGCTGATCGTGGCCGAAGGCGGCACTGGGCCGAACCACGCCGTCCATATCGCCCGTTCGCGCAGTCTCACCGGCCCATATGCCTTCGATCCGGACGGCCCCATGCTGACCTCGCGCGATGCCTGGGAGTTGCCGCTGCAGAAGGCGGGACACGCCTCGTTCGTGGATACCCCGGCCGGCGACACCTACCTCGTCCATCTCGTCGCCCGTCCGGACCGCCCGCTGGGTCGGTGCATGCTCGGACGGGAGACGGCGCTGCAGCGGGTCGCGTGGCCGAGCGGCGCCTGGCCGCGCCTGGCGCATGGCGGCAATCGGCCGGCGCTGCAGGTCGAGGTCGGTCTGCCGGCCCATCCATGGCCGGCGGTCCCCGAGACGACGGAATTCCGCGCCTCCGCCCTGTCGGAAGATTTCTCCAGCCTGCGGCGGCCGATCCAGCCCGAATGGTGCCGCACGGGCGATGGCCTGACCCTGGTCGGCGGCAGCGGCCCCACCGCGCGCTTCGGCCAGGCGCGTATCGCGCGCCGCTTGCAACACCACGCCTGCCGCGCCGAGACCTGCGTGGAATTCGCTGCTGCCGACTTCCAGGCCTTCGCCGGCCTGTCGGCGTTCTACGACTGCGATCTGTGGATGATGATCGCGCTCACGCATGACGAGACGCTGGGCGCGGCGGTGCTGCTGAGCTGGTGCGATGCGGGCCGTTACGGCAGCGAGGCACCGGTCGCGGTGCCCGCCGGCCGTGCGGTGCGCTTGCGCTTCGTCATCGCGCAGGGGGTGATCCGTTTCGCCTATGCCCTCGGTGAGGGAGGGTGGACGCCACTCGGCGAGGGACGGGATGCCGGGCAGCTCAGCGACGAGAACTGCGGCGGTGGATCCAATTTCACTGGTACCTGGGCCTCGCTGTCCTGCCATGACCTGTCCGGCCGCGCCGCCAGTGCCCGCTTCACCTCCTT
>JAIFND010000146.1 GCA_020047915.1 bacterium
GGCCGGCAGTGGTGGAGCTGGATCGCCCTCGACGACCTGGTGCATGTGCTGCATCGCGCCCTGGCTGACCCGGCATTGAGCGGGGCGATCAACGCCGTCGCGCCCAGCGCCATCCGCCAAGCCGACTTCGCGCGCACGCTGGCCGCTGCGCTGGGTCGCCCCGCCTGGGGCCCGCCTGCGCCGCGCGCTCTGCTGCGCCTGGCTCTGGGGGGCATGGCGGACGAGGCGTTGCTGGCCTCGACCCGGGCCGATCCGGCCGTCCTGCGCGCCAGCGGCTTCGCCTGGGCCTACCCAGAGCTGGCCGGGACCCTAACCGCGGAGCTTGGACGGCAGGCATAGTAGGTACTTGCAGGGTATTATGGGACACCCAATGTCCGCAGCCCATGTCCCCGCTCCATGGCCTGCGCCTCAACTGCCTGCTCGCCCCGCTCAGCGTCGCGCTGGTCGCGATCCTGGCCATCCTCCTCGCCTGGCGCTGGCAGAGCGAGCAAACTGGCGAACACGAGCGTGCGGCGCGCAGCGCAGCGATCGCCGGTCTGGCCCGTCTGGTCGAGCAGGGTGTGGCCATCGACGCAGCGTCCTGGCTGAGCGCCCACCGGGGATGGTCGGGGGTTGCGCGTTTCCGCTATGACAGCGAGGCCCTGGTTCCCCTGGCCACGGCGGGTGTCGTGCCGGTCGGGACCGAGCCCAGTCCCGCCCTGCTGCTCGCCTTCCAGGGCGCTCAGGCTTGGCGTGACCCCGATGGCGCGGCCGTCGCAGTTCCATGCATGCCAGCCTCAGGACCGCCGAGCATCATGGTCGGCTGGTATGCCGCTGCGCCATCGCCGGCCCTGACCCCGTGGCTGTTGCTCGCCGGGGCCGTGCTGGTGATGGGTGGCGGGCTCGGCCTCTATCTCGTTGCGCGGGTGTACCGCCCGGTCATGTGGATGGAGCAGGCCGCCCTCGCCGCTGCCACCGGCCAGGCCGAGCCACCGGGAGGCGACACCAGCGCCGAGACCGCCAGCCTGCGCTCGTCAATCGCCCTGCTCATCGAGCGTCGTAAGCCGGACGACAGCCATGCATAAACGCGGGTTCACGCTCGCTGAGGTGCTCGTCGTGATCGCCATCATCGGCACCCTGAGCGGCTTGGGTTTGCCGGCGATCAGTGCGGTGCTGCGTACCGTACGACGGACGGCGTGTGCCTCCAACCTGCGCCAAGTCGGCATGAGCGCCCTGGCCTATGCCGAGGACTGGTCGGGCCTGCTGCCGGCCGAGGGCGCCTGCGGGGTGCAGAATGTCGCAAAGTCGCCGGCCTGGTTCGTGTTGCTGCCGCCCTATCTCGACGACGAACGCGTACGCGTGCACAGCGTCTTCCAATGTGCCGCGTTCAGGTGGAGCGGGCCGCAGGCCTTCGACAACGCCACGCCCAAGTCGTTCAAGATGAACAGCTATCTCGATGCCGCCAAACGCCCCCGCCATTACCGGCTGGGCAGCATCAGAGGGGGTCGCGAAGCCGAGGTGGTGCTGTTCGCGGATGCGGTCGCGGGCGAGACCGGCATGGGACAATGGGGTCATCTGGTCGGCTCCGGCGTCAGTGACGAGCGCCACCCCGGGGCGGTGAATGCGCTGTGTCTGGATGGGCACACGCAGAGCAGTGTGCGAACCCCCGAGGACGGTCGATGGAGCCAGGCGCTCACCTGGGTGCCGCCGGGCTGGGCCGGGGGGCCGTAAAAAACACAACGATGCGCGTAGAAGCTGCCGCATCATGCAGCAGCAGCGTTTATCCGGGGTGTGCTAGCCTCCGATTGGGCAGCCATGAACGGCATCGGCATCACCCTGTTTCCGCCCTGTCCAGGCCTGTCGGGCCCGGGCCAGTCGACGTCGTGCATGCGTCTCGATCTGCTGGTGCGCCTGGCGCGCTTCCTCAGCGACGAGCACGATGCGGCGCTGGCGCTGGCCCAGGTGCTGCGCTGGTTGCATCGCGATCAGGGCTTCGCGCGCGGCGTGTTCTCGCTGCTCAACGAGGCCGAGGACGAGATCGTCGCCAACATCACCGCCGAGGGCATCCCGCGCGCCGCCGGCGAACGCATGCGCTACCGGCCGGGCGAGGGCATCACCGGCCGCGTCATCGCCACCAACACCCCGGTGTATCTGCCGGGCATCCGGCCCGAGGACGGCTTTCTCGATCGCAGCGGCCTGCGCCAGGGCCTCGATCTCGAGCGTCTCGCCTTCTTCTGCGTGCCGGTGCCCTATCGTGGCAAGCCGGTGGGCACGCTGTCGGCCGACCGCCACCTCGCCGAAGTCACCGATCCGGTCGGCGACCTGCGCCTGCTTGCCGAGGTTGCGCATCTCGTCGGCCCCTTCATCCAGCGCCGCCGGCTCGAGGACCGTCTGGAGGCCTACCAGCAGGTGCATGCCGTGGCGATCGGTCGCATGGTCGGGCGTTCACCGGCCATCGAGGCGGTGCAGCGCCTCGCCGCCAAGGTCGCCGGGGTCGATACCAGCGTGCTGGTCACCGGCGAGACCGGCACCGGCAAGGGCGTGCTGGCCCAGCTCATCCACGACCTGTCGGCGCGGCGCGGCCACCCGTGCATCGAGGTCAACTGTGGCGCGATCCCCGACAGCCTGATCGAAAGCGAGCTCTTCGGCCATGAGAAGGGCGCCTTCACCGGTGCCACCGCGCGGCGGGCCGGTGTGTTCGAGCGCGGGGCCGGCGGCACGGTGTTCCTCGATGAGGTCGGTGAACTGCCCCCCGGCGCGCAGACCCGCCTGCTGCGCGTGCTGCAGACGCGGCGCTTCGAACGTGTCGGCGGCTCCGACACCCTGAATGCCGACGTGCGCATCGTCGCGGCGACCAACCGCGAACTCGAGAAGGACATCGCCACCAACCGCTTCCGCGCTGACCTGTTCTACCGCCTCAACGTCTTCCCGATCCACATGCCGCCGCTACGCGAGCGCGGCAAGGCCGACATCATGCTGCTCGCCGACGCCTTCGCTGAACGCTTCGGCAAGGCCATGGGCAAGCTGATCGCACGTATCGATACCCCGGCCATCGACATGCTCACCGCCTACCATTGGCCGGGCAATGTCCGTGAACTGGAGAACGTCATCGAGCGCGCCGTGGTCATGGCCGAGGGCAACGTCATCCACGGCCACCATCTGCCGCCCTCGCTGCAGATGAACCGCTACGCCCCCAAGGCCGCCGACAGCGAGGATGGCGGCTTCCTCACCCGGGTCGCCAACTTCGAGATCGAACTGATCACCGAGGCGCTCAAGGATACCGCCGGCAACCAGACCCAGGCGGCCAAGCGCCTGGGCATGACCAAGCGGGTGATGCAGTACAAGGTGAAGCTGTATGGCATCGAATCTGATCGATTCCGTTGATTGGTACGTCAGGCATTCCGCCTCCCTCAACCGCTGCAGCCTGAGCGCGGCTGCCATCGCTTCGCAGCGCTTCCAGGAAGAGCCGCGTCGCCTGGAGATCGCGTGGGTGCGGACTGAGCACCAGGGGCTGTTTGATGTGCTCGACCGCATGGACGATGCCGACGAACGGGCTGATCTGTTCCACCACTATGTCCTGACCCGTTTCTGGGCACACGAGTCGCCGGCGACGTGGCCGAGCGAACGGCAGCGCCGCAGCACCAGCTACGCTGCCGTGCTGCGCGGCTGGGGCATCGACAGCAATGGCTCATCGGGGGCCGTGTTGAAGGGCTGGGCCGAGAACCGCTTCGGCTTGCGTCCGATCTGGCATCGCACGAGCCTGTCGGATGCCGACGCCCAGGAACGCTACGCTGCCGAACGCATGCGCGGCGCGACCGGTGCGATCGGCATGCAGCTCGACCTGCTCTACACCTATGCCCAGGACGAACTGCGCCGCCGGCATCCGCAGCAGGAATGGCTGACCTTATGGCGCGGCACCCACGATGCCGAGGCCTACGAGGTGAAGGGGGGCGATGGCGATCTGGTCGAGTTCAACAACCTGTCGTCCTTCACCACCGATCGCGAGACCGCCTGGGAGTTCGGCTCGCGCGTGTGGGAGGTGCGCGTGCCGCTCGCCAAGATCGTCTGCGCGCCGGGCATCCTGCCGGCCGGGTTGCTGCAGGGCGAATCCGAATGCATCGTCCTGGGCGGTGATTACCGGGTGCGGGCACTGGTGGGCTGATGCTGCCGCCCGCCCCCTTGCTGGTGCGCGACCGGCTGATCGGCGGCCTGGTCGGGCTGGTCATCGGCGATGCCCTCGGCGTCCCGGTCGAGTTCGGCGGGCGGGCCGAGCGCGACCACGATCCGGTGCGTGGCATGCGCGGCTTCGGCACGCATGGGCAGCCGGTCGGCGCGTGGAGCGATGACGGCGCCCTGGCGATGGCGCATGCCGCCGCCTTCGTCGCCCACGGCTGGGATCCGCAGCGCCATCTGGAAGCCTTCGCCGCCTGGGCCGAACGCGGGGCGTGGACGGCGCACGGCCGGGTTTTCGATATCGGCATCACCACGCAGTCAGCGCTGCGGCGCTTCCGGAGCGGAACCCCCATCGATCGCATCGGCGGAGCAGGCGTACGCGACAACGGCAACGGCTCGCTGATGCGCATCCTGCCGGCCTCGTGCTGGTGGGCCGCTGCGTCCGTCGAGGAGCGGATTACCGGTGTCATGGCGGCGAGCGCGCTGACCCACGCCCATGCCCGGGCCCGCCTGTGCTGCGCCTGGCACGCGCAGATCTGCGCCGGCCTGCTCGCCATGCGTCCGGTGGCCGAGGGCCTCGGTACTGCTGCGGCAGCGCTGGAAGGCCGTGTTCCGCCTGAGGAGTGCGATGTCTTCGAGCCGCTGATCGATGGCTCGTTCCTCTATCTGCCGCGCGAACATGTGCGCAGTGACGGCTATGTCGTCTCGACCCTGACCGCGGCGATCTGGTGCCTGCATCGCCACGACAGCTACGCGGATGCGGTGCTCGAGGCGGTGAACCTCGGTGATGACACGGATACCACCGCTGCGGTTACCGGTGGTCTGGCCGGTCTGCGCTGCGGCCTCAGCGGCATTCCGCGTGCCTGGATAGCCTGTCTGCCGCGCAGCGTCGAGGTGCTTGGTCTGGCCGAGCGTTTCGCCGACGCCTGTCTCAAGATGGGAGCGCGGTAGGGAACGTGATTGTTCCGCGTTCCGGTCGTGGTGCGAAAATGTTCCGGGTGATTGCTGCGGTGCGCTGCAGTGTGCAAAGGGGAAAATAACAAAAACGACGTAAAAACGTTCAGAAAACCAAACAGGACAAGCGCATCCGGAAATTGGCATGACCGACGCAAAGGGAGTTCATCAACACGCGGACGCACCGCACTACCCCCAAGGGACATCCCATGCGCAAGATCGCCATCTACGGCAAGGGCGGCATCGGCAAGTCGACCACCACCCAGAACACCGTCGCCGGACTCGCCGAGATGGGCAAGCAGGTCATGGTGGTCGGCTGCGACCCCAAGGCCGACTCGACCCGCCTGCTGCTCGGCGGCCTGGCCCAGAAGACCGTCCTCGACACGCTCCGTGACGAGGGCGAAGACGTCGAACTGGACGAGGTCCTGAAGCCCGGCTTCTGCAAGACGCGCTGCGTCGAATCCGGCGGCCCCGAGCCGGGCGTCGGCTGCGCCGGCCGCGGCATCATCACCTCGATCAACATGCTCGAGCAGCTCGGCGCCTACGATGCCGACAAGAAGCTCGACTACACCTTCTACGACGTGCTCGGCGACGTCGTCTGCGGCGGCTTCGCCATGCCGATCCGCGACGGCAAGGCCGAGGAAATCTACATCGTCGTCTCCGGCGAGATGATGGCGATGTACGCCGCCAACAACATCTGCAAAGGCATCGTCAAGTTCGCCGAGACTGGCAAGGTCCGCCTTGGCGGCCTGATCTGCAACAGCCGCAAGTGCGACTTCGAGAAGGAGCTGATCGAGGCCCTCGCCGCCCGCCTCGGCACCCAGATGATCCACTTCGTGCCGCGCGACAACGTCGTGCAGCACGCCGAGCTCAACCGCAAGACGGTGATCGAGTACGCGCCCACCGCCGCCCAGGCCGATGAGTACCGTACCCTGGCGCGCAAGATCGACCAGAACCAGATGTTCGTGGTGCCGAAGCCGCTGACCATGGAAGAGCTTGAATCGCTGCTGGTCAAGTACGGCCTGGCCGCCTAGCGGCCTAACGGCCGCAGCTTTGAGCTTTGAGCTTCGAGCTTCGAGCCCGCAGGGCCCGACTCGGCCTCAAAGCCCTGGCGGCCGCAGAGCGTTGAATTCCGAGCATCGGGCCCGTAGGGCCTGACTCGGGCTCGAAGCTCAAAGCTCAAAGCTCTAAGCTACCTCAAGGAACACCATGACCGACATCTCCGCTGAAGCCGTCAGGGACGAACTCATCAAGGCCTACCCGTCCAAGGTGGGCAAGAAGCGCGCCAAGCACCTCATCGTCAACGACCCCGAGAATCCGCCGGAGATCGAGGCCAACGTCCGCACCATCCCGGGCATCATCACCCAGCGCGGTTGCTGCTACGCCGGTTGCAAGGGCGTGGTGATGGGGCCGATCAAGGACATGGTCCACATCGTCCACGGACCGGTCGGCTGCAGCTACTACGCCTGGATGTCGCGGCGCAACCAGGCCGCTACCGGCGACGGTGTGCAGAACTATCTCAACTACGCCTTCACCACCGACATGCAGGACGAGGACATCGTCTTCGGCGGTGAGAAGAAGCTGGCCCAGGCGGTGCGTGAGGCCTACGCCACCTTCAAGCCCAAGGCGATCGACATCTTCAGCACCTGCCCGGTCGGCCTGATCGGCGACGACGTCCACGCCGTCGCCCGGCAGATGAAGGAGGAGCTGGGCATCAACGTCTTCGGCTTCTC
>JAIFND010000091.1 GCA_020047915.1 bacterium
CGGTGGGCACCGGACGCAGCAGCTTGGCGACCTGGGCGATCGATTCGGGCAGGGCGGCGCCGATCTCGGGCGGGATGCTGCGGCCGAGCGCGACCGCCACTTCATTGGCCACCGCCCAGACGATCCAGGCGAGGTGGTCCATGCGCGCACGGACGCGCACATCGGCGCAGGTGCCGAGCTGGCTCATCGTCGGCTCGACACAGATGAGCTGGCCGGGCTCGCCCGCGGAACCGCGGCGGAAGTCACCGAAGGCGACCTGGGTGGCGATGTCGGCGCCGGCCAGCAGGTCGGAGCCGAAGGCGACCAGCACACCGACCTTGGCGATGTCGTAGCGCGGAGCGGAGCGCTCGCCGAGGACCAGGCGACGCGCCTCGACGGCGCTGTCCTGGGCCCAGGGGTGGTAGGCGACATGCGCGAAGCGCTCGCCGAAACCCTTGGCGATATCAGCGAGATGCGCACGGCGCGCCGGACCATCGACGGGGCCGGTGATCAGCAGGACACGGCCACTCGCGAGACCGCCGGCGACCGCCTTGTCGAGTTCGGCCCAGGAGGTCGGCACGAAGGTCTCGCCGTCGCGACGGCGCGGGCCATCGCGGTAGACCTTGGGCTGCGCCGGATCGATGCCGCCACGATCCGGATCGTAGAGGTCGAGCAGGGCGGCCTGGGTCTGCGCATCGCTGCGCCCACGCGCCACGGGATGGTCAGGGTTGCCATCAAGCTTGATCGGCCGGCCATCGTAGGCCTTGGCCATGATCGGACGGGCGCTGCCGTTCACGCGTACGACGCTGGAATACCACACGCCCTGGCCGAGGGTCACGCCATCGGGCTGCTGCGCGTAGGGAACGAGGGTGTCGGGATGCGGATCGCTGCAGCCAGCGACGACGCCGAACACGGCGGCGGCGCCGGTCAGCTGCAGGAAGCCGCGGCGGTTGACGCCAGCCAGGCTGAAGTGCAGCTGCTCGCGCTGGGCGTCGGCCTGCTCGGGGCACTCGGGCGAGGCGATGCCGCCGCGGGTGCGCAGATCCTCGATCGCCGAGGCGACCTCGGGGTTGAACTCGTCGCGCGCCGGGCTGCCCTGCAGGTCGGCGGGGTCCATCCAGAATTTCATGCGGCGGCTCACTGGTGGCAGGTGCTGCACTGGGTGGCAGCGTTCATCAGGCGGTGCGAATCGGGCAGGTCGGCCTTGCGCCAGGCCGGCAGGTCCTTGACCTTGGCGGCGAACTCGGGCTTGGCCGCCAGGAAGGCAGCCAGGCGTCCGGCGTGCTGGTCGGCGGGCGGGCCAGCATGCTCATGGTGGCCATGCTCGGCAGGCTTGGCTCCGGCGACCTGGCGCTCAACGAAGGTCACCACGGGATCGGCAACCTCGCGGTCAAGGATCGCTGCGTTGCTGGCGACGCCGACGCTATAGGTCGTGGGATCGCCGGGGACGCTCTGCGGACCGCCGACGTAGTTGGTCTTGCGGTGGCAGTCGAGGCACTCCTGCATGGTCAGCTTGGCCTCCTGGCGCATCACCACCATCTGCTCGACCGGACCGTGGCACGACTGGCACGAGACATTGGCCGCGACGTGCGCGGAGTGGTCGAAATACACGTGATCCGGCAGCTTGTGGACGCGGTTCCAGTGTACCACGCCGCCCTCGCGTTGGCTGCCATCGGCGGCGGTGTAGCTGCCGGTGGCGGCGATGTCGGCCAACTGCTTGATCGCCGGCTTGTCGCTGGCGACGACGCTGTGGCAACTCATGCACACCGACATTGGCGGGATGCCGGCGTGCTTGCCGCGTTCGGCGTTGAAGTGACAGAAACGGCAATCGATCTTCAGGTCACCAGCATGCTGCTTGTGGCTGAAGGCGATCGGCTGGCTCGGGGCGTAGCCGCGATCATGGAAGGCGTTGAGGAACCAGTAGGCCCCACCGGCCGCCAGCAGGGCGGCCAGCAGCACCAAGGGCCAGAAGCGCAACAGCAGGTCAGCGGGCCCGGGACGGGCTGGTGCGGCCTGGGACGAGGATGGCTCGGTCAACGGGTTCTCCTACGGCCGGGGCCGCACCGGGGACGAGGCAGGCTAGGGCCGGATGCCCCCCTCCGCAAGCCGACCCCGTGTATAAGGTTGCACAGTAGTACTACTATGGGTTTACGAAATCAACGCCAGGGTGGTATGCGTCGTAACACAGGTATAGGCATGCGCGCTGCTTATATGGCAATGACCCCCACCCTCTCCGCCCTCCTCATGACCACCCTGGTAGCCCTCCCGGCTGTCGAGGAGGTGACGCCGCCCAAGCCGGTGCTCGACCCGCCGGCCTCCGAGCGTCGCGCCGGCGGTCGGCCGACCGGCGAACGCCAGCGTCCCCCGCCGGCCGCAGCCGGTCAAACCCGGACGACCGGACGACCGGACGTCCAGACGACCGGACGTCCAACCAGCTCCGCCCCGCCCCCCGCCCCCCGCCCCCCGCCCCCGTCGATCGAACACGACACCGTGATCCTCGACAACGAACAGCGCTTCCGCGGCACCGTTCTGAGCAACCAGACCGACGAGGAATGGGTCGCGATCAACACCGGCAACGGCATCATGCGCATCCGCCGGGAACGCGTCGTCCGCGTCGAATACGGTCTCACCGCGCGCATGGGTCAGGTGAAGTCGGACGACGTCGCGGGGCTCATCGATCTGGCGCGCTGGTGCCGCGCCAACGGCCGCAATCCCGAGGCCATGCAACTGCTGACCAAGGCCGTGTCCCTGCCCAACTGCGACCTGGAAAGCCGCGGACTCTACGCCCAACTGGTTGATGAACTCGACGGTGCCGAGAAGGCCCTGCCGCTCTACGTCGCCTACCGCAATGCCGGAGGCACGGACGCCGGCATCCTCGCCCGCCTGGTCGAGCTGGAGACCGCCCACCGCGTGTGGGAAGATCAGATGCGCGCCCTCGGACTGGATCCAGGCACCAGCGCCAGTACCGGCCAGCCGACCGCAGCCGCCACCGCCAGCTCGGTGGACGAGGGGTACGAGAAGTACAAATGGGATCCGGACAGCGCCGACTGGTCCAGCCCGGCCAAGCCCAGCCTGATCACCCTGGTGACGCCCGACGGACCGCGCCGCGTCCTGCAGATCGACTACGAGGCGCACCCGAGCAAGCCCAACATCGACAAGGCCGCCGTCGTGCTGCGTCGCCCGCTGGCCCTGCGTGCCGACGCCAAGCTGACCTTCCTCGCCGCGAACCGCTCGACCAAGGATGTGCGCATCGGCATCGCGGTGAAGACCGGCACCGAGTGGACCTACTTCGAGAGCAAGCCGCAGGTGCTGAAGGCGACCTCGTCGGGACAGGAATTCGCACAATTGACCTTCGACCTGAGCGCCGCCGACTTCAAGGCCCAGGCAACCAACTGGGCCTACTCGGCCAAGATCGCCAACCTCGAACAGGTGCGCGAACTGCAGATCCTGTTCCACAACGGGCGCAACGACGGCAGCGTGTGGATCGCCGGGCTGAACTTCGAGGGTGGCTCGCCCTGAACGACCCGGCTACAGGCTGAAGGCGCCTTCGACCTCGGCCGCGGATGTCCCCGCCTTCAGCATCGCCCCTCGCGCCGCGTCGGCATCGCCAGCGAGAAAGAGGAAAAATGCCGCAAGAGCCTGACGCTCGGACTCATCAGGCCTGGCCAGGGCCACCGCGAGATTGGCCAGATCCCGGTCGGACAGGCGCTTCCAGGCCGAGGTCATCTCGCCGGCGCCCTCGATGGACAGCGTCATCATCCCCGCCGCATCGAGGCCGCGTAGAATGGCCCGCGCCTTGAAGGCTGACATGATGAACTGCGGTTCACGCTTGGCTGCGAGCTCCACCATGACCTGTCCGCGCAGCCGCTCGACCCAGACCGCTCGGGCCGCCGGATCGGTCAGTTGGACCGCCTGCCGCGCCTCGGGCTGCGACACGGGATCGGGCTTGGGCTTGGGCTTCTCCTCGGCCTTCTCCGCCTTCTTGCCCTTCTGCGCTATGGGTTTGCCCAAGATCGGCACAGGATTGCGGAAATACTCGGCTCCTTTCAGGCGGAGATAGCCGCCATCATCGTCGGGATACTCGCTCTTCTTGCCCTTGTTGCCGGGATAGGGTTTCGGATTGGTGATGCCGTCCTTCTTTGCATCGGTGACATTGGCTCCGTCGCCACCCAGGGAATAGATCCACATGCAGACCCCAGAGGCCACCATGCGTTCCGCCACGCGATTCTTCGGATGGTTCTCGAGCAGCAGTTCGGTGACATTGTCCATCGCATGACCGTCGCTGCCATCAACCGTGGCATAGGTCCAGTTGCCCTGTGGCAACTGCCAGGCGACTCCCCACATGCCGGTCGCCTCGTGGATGGGCTTGGTCCACGAGCACCAGTTGTCGACCGATTCAAAGCGGCTCACCGTGTCCGCCTCGGTGTAGGGCGGGTATTTCGCCTTGGCTCCGTTGCGTGCCTGGCCGCGGTCCCAATCGTGCAACTGGGTGATGAAGAGATCCCAGCCGTTCTGCAGGTTCACCTCCATGCCGTTGAGGTATCCACCCCACGCCTCACCGCTCATCCGGCCATGCCAATCCCAGGCCGAGGGGTTCGCCGCCAGGATGACATGCGGCGCATAGAGGTCGCGCAGCAGGCGGAAGGCACGGGACCAACCCTTCACCGTATCCGGGATGCCCTTGAGCTCGGGCATGCCTGAGCCACCGACCAGAACCACGCCGTCCTTGTTGAAATCGAAGCCGCACGACAGCAGCAGGTGACCCCACTCGTCCGGTTCGATCTGCATCACGCAATCCACGTCCTCGAATTCCTTGGCCATCAGCAGGGCCTTCTTGTAGATCTGCCAGTAGGCGATCATGGTCGACTTGACCTTGGCGTTGACCGGCGTCGCGGCGGCCGGCGTCGGCTTGTACAGAGCCGGCGGAGCCTCAGCGAGGCCGTACCAGGTATTCCAGCAGATCACCTTGGCGGTCCTGCACCCTTCGAGCTTTCGGCGCAACTGGTTGTACTTGAAGAACGCCGTGTCCTTGCCCTCGATGTCGTTGGGGGTGTTGACGACATGCGAGAGGTAACCGGCATTCACAGCCCAACGGGCGCCATGCTTGTCGCGTGTCTCGATGATCCACTCGGGCGAGGCCTGGATCCCGAGGGTGAAATACTGCAGCAACTGCTCGTTGATCACCTGCCGACGCCGGGCGAGTCCGGGACTCGTGCGGCGCAGTTCCGCATCCCGCGCCTGGGCCAGCAGGACCTCGGCCTTGGCCCGGTCCTTGAATGCCGACCCGTTGATCTTGACCGACGGCTTGCCTGGTTCCGCCTCGACCTTGCGGAACGACTTGCCGCTATTGGCCTTGTCTGCCTCCCAGACCTTGCGCCGTTCGTCCCAAGCCGCCTTGGCGGTCTTCAGCGCCTCCTCCAGCTGGGCCTGCACTGCCTTGATCTCTGCTGCGCCAGCCCCCGATTGGCTAAGGCCCATCAGTTCGATCGTGCTGGCTCCCGTCGGATCGGTGATCGTCACCACCGCCCAGTAGGGCGAGTCAGCGAGCGGAATGTCCTCGGCTGCGGACGATACGGCGGCAAACAGCAGACAGAGGACCGAGAACAGGATAGGCATGGTCGGGATGGTTACATGGATATCTCATGGTTAATCGACTAGTCTGTCATCCCAGTGACATCCTGGCTGCGAGCTGCCCCAGAGAACCCGCTTGCCGCCGAACGCCCGTCGGCCAAACCCCGATCATGCGCCTATGCAGAAGCGGCCCCCGGGGCCACGAGCGTCCCTGCCTGATCGACGCCAGCGGCCAGCGCCGTGACGCCTCGGCGTTCGCTGCCGATTGGGACGGATCCTTCCTCGCGCATGGCGGCCTCGACCGCCTGCGCCGCCTCGATCCAGCGACCCTGCCGCCGGTCGATACAGGCGTGCGCTGGGGGTCGCCGGTCGCCCGGCCGGGCAAGATCGTCGCCATCGGCCTCAACTACCGCGACCATGCCGCCGAGACCAAGGCGCGCATCCCCAGCGAACCGGTCGTATTCATGAAGGCGAGCACGGCGCTATGCGGACCGTATGATGACATCCGCTTGCCGCGTGGCAGTCAGCACACCGACTGGGAGTGCGAGCTTGGCATCGTCATCGGCAGCACCGTTCGCGACCTGGACTCAGCTGAACAGGCTGGCGAGGCGATCGCCGGCTGGGTGCTGGCGCACGATGTCTCCGAGCGGCATTGGCAGAAGGAACGCGGCGGGCAGTGGGACAAAGGCAAGAGCTTCGACACCTTCTGTCCGCTCGGCCCCTGGCTGTTGACGCGTGATGAACTGCCCGATCCGCGCAGCCTGCCGCTGCACACCGAGGTGGACGGCGTCGCCAAGCAGCGTGGCAGCACCGCCGACATGATCTTCGATCCCTTCGTCATCGTGCACTACCTGTCGCAATGCATGACGCTGGAAGCCGGGGATGTGATCTGCACCGGCACCCCGGCCGGCGTTGGCATGGGCCGCACCCCACCGGAATACCTGCGCGCCGGTCAGGTGGTCGAGCTCTCGGCAGGACCGCTGGGAGCGCAGCGCAGTCGGGTCATTGCCTAAACCCGGCGAAAGGGGCCACACAGAGCACCAGCGTGACCAGAGAGGAAAGGGTTTGCACGGTGCCTTGGCTTTCGCCGTACGGGTGAACCCGAGAAATCGTGCAAAGGCTTGCTTGACCTCTGGTAGCTCTGGTTCTCTGTAGCACTACGAACTGATCCTAAAAGCCTCTTTTCACAAGGAGGAACGGAGGCAACAGAGTTCGCATCAAGGAGTTCCGCCGGTGTGGCTGATCACCTGCTGGGTGACT
>JAIFND010000049.1 GCA_020047915.1 bacterium
TCCGGCCTGATCCTCCTCCCGTCACCTGCTGCGACCTCTGTTCCCTCCGTTCCTCCGTGTGAACTACGGAGGGCAGGATGACCGGCCGCGAGACCGCCCCCGACAGCGAGCTGGCACGCGCCCGCGAACTCGCGGTCGCCTTCATGCTCGACGAGATCGACGAGGCGGGGCTGCGCGAGCTGCACGGCCTGCTCACCGGTCCGCGGGCCACGGCTATGGCCGCTGCCGCGTGGCAGCAGCTCGATGGCGCGATCGACCTGCGCGTCCAGGTCGGCGGTGCGAACTTCGCCGACGAGGTGCGGCTACGCCTGGGCGATGACGGGGCCTTCGCCCGCGCCGCGCAACGCCGGCTGGGTGGGCGCAGCGCCCTGGCGCCGGTCGGCGAGCCGCCTCCCCCGCCCCGGCGCTGGCGCCGGCGTCTGCTGTGGTTCTGCCTGCCCATGCTGGTCGGTGCTGGGCAGCGAACCACCGGCCCGCGCCAGCGCGATCGCCGGCCTGCCGGTGGCCGGCGGCGCGGCCGTGGGGCCGGGAGCGGCCCTCGACCCGGGCGCTCCGCTGGCGTTGCCCGAGGGCGCCGCGATCGCCATCGTCTGGCGCGATGGCTCGACGGCGGTGGTCGCCGGACCGGCCAGCGCCGTGGTCCAACCCGGGGGGCTGTCACTCATCGGGGGCAGCGCTTGGCTCAACGCCGGGCCGGCCGGGCTGCGTCTGGGCACCCCGGACCGCCAGGCCACGCTGCCCGAAGGTGCGCGCTGCGCCGTCGTGGTCGAAGACGGCGCCAGCGCCATCGCCCTGCCCGCCGGGGCCCAGGCGGTGCCGGGCCTGCCCACCCCTGGGCGCTTCGCCGTGGCCGGCAGCGAGGCGCCGTGGCCGCTGCCCCAGACGATCGGCGGGGTCGTGCCGCTCGAAGGCGCCTGGTGGGAATTGATCATCAGCATCACGGCCTGGAACGGCGATGGTCGGCTGGTCGTGACCCTGGAGCCTGGTCCATCCGTCGCGCTCGCACCTGGCGTGCTGCTGATCGGCCAAGGCGGCCCGGATCCGCTGGCCGGCGCCCAGGCGACGCGGCTGCCCGGTGCCACCCAGGCCGGACGCAGCCTGCGGTTGACGCTGCGCGGCCGGCGTCTGGCGGTGACGGTCGATGGCGGCGAAGCCAGACTGGTCGAGCTTCCCACCCAGCCCTCGGCGCTGCGCCTCGAACGCAGCGGCCTCGACGGGCCGGCCGTGATCCTGCGCCACGGTCCGGCCAGCACGCCTCCCCTGCCCCTCTCAGGCTGGTGAGGCCGCGTCCCAGCACGCACGGGCGATGCCCGCCAGGGTGAGCGCATCGCTCCAGCGGTCGCCCAGTTCGGTCCAGCCGCCCCGGCCATCGGGATGCAGCGGCGCGTAGTTGATCTCGGGTTGCAGCAGTTCGGTGGCGAAGGGCAGCACATCTCCTGGTCCGGCATTGCGCCGGAATCCGGCCATCCCACGCGTCCACATCTCGCGGAAGTGCCCGATCGCCGTGGCCGCGCTGGGATGCGTCAGGCCGATCTGGATGCTGCCGCTGTTGCCGATGCGGCCATGGAAGAAGCGCACCCGCTCGAAGACCGGCTGGAGGAAGTCCAGCTTTGCCTGCCAGTCGCCATAGACCATCTCCAGGCCGGTGTACCAGTGGCTGAGGTCGGCATTGAAGCGCACCTCGGGATGGCGCTTGGCGATCTGCACCGTGCGCCAGGTGTCCTGGGTGATGGTGGCGCGGTGCGTCTCGATGCACATGCAGATGCCGTGCCGCGTGCCGGCCTCGATGATCGCGGCGACCAGGCGGTCGATCTGAGCGTCATCCTCGTGGCCGGTGCCGACGTGCAGCGAACCGCCATCGGCGCCATCCCCGACCCAGCGCCGGGCCAGCTCGTCGGCCTGCTCGGGCCGGTCAACGCGACCGCCGCAGGTCACGCGCATGCCAAGCTGGCGCGCGTGCTCGGCGCTGGTGCCGTGCATCACCTCGAAGCCGGCGGCGCGCATGGCCGCAGCGATCACGGGGTCGTCGCGCTCTGGGCCGACGCCAGGAGGAAGGGAGTAGAGGGCGGACATCTCCAGGCGCAGCCGGGGCGGGGCAGAGGATCCATCGCGGACATTGGGCATCATGGCAACCAGATATGGGCCTGCTGCGGAATCGGCAATCGTCATCCCTTGCCGCTCCGTGCACGACGACAGGCTGCGGACATGCTGCGTACCACCTCGGCCTGCCTCCTCATCCTCGCTCTGGCCGGCTGCGGCGACCGCCCCGTGACCGCCGACCAGGCTGCACCGGCGACGGCCGCGGCCGCCAGCGTGCCCGCCAGCGCTCCGGCGCCTGGGCCGACGACCGCCGTATCGGCTGCCGCCCCCGAAGTGGTCGCCGAGGCGGTCGCCGACAGCTACAGCCGCAGCGCTGATGGCTGGCGCGTCTCCTTCGCGCTCAACCTGCCGGCCCTGCCCGCGACGAAGGCGCGCATCCTGCGCCGGGCCTGTGAAGCCTGGCTGTTCCAGGGCCTGATCAGCCCGCGTGGCGACTTCGCGACCAGCGCCGCCGAGGCGCACCGGTTGCTCATCCAGGATACGCCGCGCGGTGCCGAGGGCGAACCGTGGTACAGCGAGCGTGCCGTGCATGCGCGCCTGGTCGGCGCCGGCTGGCTGTCCCTCGAACGCGACTGGAAGGAGTTCGCTGGCGGAGCCCACGCCAACCAGCGCAGCGAAGGCCTGCTGGTCGAGATCGCCGCCGGCCGGGCATTGACCCTCGACGAGGTCATCCCCGCCGACCGTATCGACGCGCTGCGCGCGCTGCTCGCCCGCGAACTGCGCCGGGTGCGCGGCCTGCCGCCAGACGGCCCGCTGACCAGCGCGATCGCCAGTGATGCCGAACTGCCGATACCGATGCCGGTGCTGACCACCGACGGTGCCGTGTTCACCTGGAACGCCTACGAGATCGGCCCCTTCAGCGATGGCGCCTATCGCGCCGCCCTGCCCGCCGCGGCGGTTCGCGGCCTGTTGGCGCGCGATCCGTGGCGCCAGCCATGAGCCGCCCAGTCCTGGCCTGGGGCATCCTCGGCGCAGGCCATATCGCCACCCGCTTCGCCGAACAGCTCGCCAGCCTCGGCGGCCAGGCCCGGCTGCAGGCGGTCGGGGCGCGTGATCCGGCCAAGGCGGCGGCATTCGCGCAGACGCATGGCGCGGCGCGTTCGGGCGATTACGACGCGGTGCTCGCCGATCCCGCCGTCGATGCGGTGTACATCGCGCTGCTCAACCGCGACCACGCGCGCTGGAGCATCGCCGCCTCACGCGCCGGGAAGCGCGTCCTGTGCGAGAAGCCGGCAGCACTGCATGCCGCCGAGCTGCGCAGCATGCTCGATGCAGCGCGCGAGGCCGGCCGGCTGTGGGTCGAGGCCTTCGCCTATCGTTTCCACCCGCGTTGGGCGCTGGTGCGCAGCCACCTGCCCAGCCTGGGTGTACCGCTGGTCGCGCACGGCTGCTTCTCGTTCTTCGGCGGTGCGCCGACCAAGCCGCGCCTGCTCGATCCGGTTGGCGGTGGGGCGCTGCTCGATGTCGGCTGCTACCCGCTGTCCTGGCAGATCGGCCTGCTCGGCCGGCCCGACCAGCTGCACTGCACCGGCCGGCTCGCCGCCAACGGCGTCGATCTGGCCGCCGCCGCCGCGCTGCGCTTCCCTGGCGGCCATGTCGCCCAGGCCCTGTGCGGCTGCGATGCTGCGATGCCGCAGAGCGCGACCATTTCCGGTCCACACGGCGCGATAGAACTCAGCGAACCCTTCCGCAACGCAGCCGGCTGCCTCACCCGGCTTCACGCCAGCGGCACGGTGCGCGACCTGCCGTGGCACGACGACGGCCTGCAGCTCTACGCCCGCGAAGCCCTGGCGATGAGCGAGGCCGCCGACCAGCTGGAGCACCCGGCAATGCCCTGGGCCGACAGCCTGCATCTCGCCGAGACGATCGACGGACTGCGCGCAAAATTATAGAATGCCGAATGTTGGAATGCTGAAATGCCGGAATGATGCGAAAGCCGCAGTGCGCCGCTATTCCAGCATTCCCGACTTCGCCCCTCAGCGATTCACAATGTCGGCATTCGGCGTCAGGTCGGTGAACAACGGAGCGTCGGTCATGTGCCAGGTCTGCGGCGCCGCCTCGCGCTCGGGACCATCGACCGGACCGACCAGCAGATCCGGGTCGTGCTTGTTGACATCACGGCCGAAGGCCACCGAGGTGCGCCAGGTCTCGCGCGGGAAGAGCACCCAGTCGACGGTGCGCAGGTAGAGCTGCGCCTTCGCCGGCGCATCGCGCCAGCCGCGCAGTTGCGATCCGGGCGGGGCGTTGCCGCGCACCGCGGCCATCGCCGACTCGATCAGGACGCGGTCGTCGGTGACCGCGCCGTGGGTGTGGCCCGGCGCACCATCGGCGAGCGGGATCGGACGGAGGGATCCAGCGAGGGTCGGCAGGCCAGGGTCGATCCACGCCGCCGGGGCGTAGGTGGTGCCGGTGTTGGCCTCGCTGTCGATGACCTGGTACTGGCGGCTGACGTGCCGGCCGATCTCCAGCTCGGGGAAAGGCGTCCAATCGCGCAGGCGGGTCCAACCCTCGGCGAAGCGCCGGGGCGAGATGGGATGCTTGGCGGCGATGAGAATGTTGTTGCGTGAGGTGGTGCGGTCGAAGCTCGCCGGACGGTCGTTGCCATGCAGCACTGGAATGACCCAGGCGTGTTCAAGGCCGGCGGCGCGGAAGGTGCGCAGCGCCCCGCCGACCACCCGGCGCTTGGCCCCGCGCCATCCGCCATCGACCTGCTCGCCGTAGCAGCCGATGATGTTGGCGAAGACGGTTCCGCCCTCAGCCAGGGTATCAGCGCATTCAGCGAAGAATTCGCGCGTCATCAGGTGGGGCGGGATGGTCGAACCGGCGGTGTAGGCATCGAGTATGACCATGTGGAAGCCATGGCCCTTGCGCGCCCGTACATGCGCTCGCGCATCACGCGCCGCGAAGATCACCCGGCCCTGCGTCTCGGCCCAGGCGAGCAGGGGGTAATGCTCGCGCACCATCTCGATGACCGCCGGGTCGATGTCCACGACCTCGACGGTGGCCTTGGGGAAATGATGCAGAATGTGGGCGATACCAACGCCGCTGCCCAGGCCCACGACCAGGACCTGCGGCGCGGCCGGGACGCTGCGGTTGAGCAGCAGTCCGGCCGGGAAGAAGCTGATGTAGGCCGAGTTGTTGAGCGTGCCGGGATCGACCTGGCCGGGAGCCAGGGTCGGCAGGGTCGCCGGCTTGAGGTGCGGCAGCCGGCCATCGGCTGCGAGCTGCGCCCAGGTCGGCTCCAGGCAGACGCCACCCTCGACCATCTCGAAGAAGCGCAGCTGGAGGTAATTCTTGCCCGGGCTCGCCACCCAGGTCATGCCGGTATAGGGGCTGTCGCGATGCGCGATGACCCGCTGATCGGCCTCCAGTCCGGGGACATCGAGGCGGTAATGCTGGTCCTGGAAGGTGAAGCCGACGGCGATCGCCGCGGCGCCGATGACCAGGCCGAGAAGGAGTTGGCGATCCATTCAGGCCCCCTGGGCCGGCGCCGGGGTCGCAGTCGCCTGCAGACGAAGGGCGAGATGGAGCAGGCCGGTGACGACCAGGACGCAACCCATCCACAGGAGATTCGCATTCAGCGGGACATGTTCGAGCAGCACATAGTCGGTCACCAGGATGCCGAGCACATTGCCGACCGAGCCGATCGCATACAGCGTTCCGGTGGTGCGTCCGACGCGCTCGGCGCTGACGAAGGCGAGCTTGACCAGGACCGGCGAGACCATGCCGAGCAGCAGTGACGGCAGCAGGAACAGCACCAGGCCGGCGACCAGCACGCCGAAGCGCAGGTCGCCCATCGCATCGCCGAGCGCCTCGGAGGCGGACAGGGCGTAGATCGGCAGGGTCAGGTAGAGCACACCCGCGCCGAGCACGATCCACGCCAGCGCGCGGTTGTCCGAGCTCTTGTCGGCGATGCGGCCGCCGATGACGTAGCCGATCGACAGCGACAGGATGAACACCGTGATGATCGCCGCCCACACATCGATCGACGAACCGAACGACGGGTAGAGGAGGCGGGCACCGAGAATCTCCAAGGCCATGAGGCAGAAGCCGCAGGTGATGGAGGTGGCATAGATGGCGAAAAGGCGCACGTGGGGCTCCCCGGGGGTCGCGGCAACCTATGGCGGTCGGCCGGCCAGTCCACGCCTCGCGCTGGCACCCTGGCACACCCCGTGCTATGCTGGAGGTAGGATGCCCGACGACGCCATCGTCCTGGAAGTCGATCCCGCCGGCATGCAGGCCATCCTGCATCTGCCGGCCGGAGCCTCTTTGCCAGCCAGCAGCGCGCTGGACCGCATGATGAAGGCCAACGTCGTGGCCGGCGTGGTCGAGGAGACGCTGCGCGAGGTGGAAACCCCGAGTCCAGATGAACGCCATCTGGTCGTCGCCCGGGGCGTCCCCGCTGTCCAACCAGTGGACGCCCGAGTCGAGGTCCTGGTCAATTTCGCCCTGCGGCTGACCGAGGACACCCAGCACCACATCGATTTCCGTGAACAGGGCCGCTTCCACGAGGTTGCCGCCGGCACCGTCCTGGCCCGCCTGATCCCCAAGGCCGCCGGCACCCCAGGGCGCACCGTCCTGGGCCGCGACCTGCCGGTCGGCGATCCGCGCGACGCCGACCTCACCGCCTTCGCCGGAGAAGGCACGGTGATCCAGGCGGTGGGCGACGGACAGGTGGCGGCCGAGCGCGCCGGCCTGGTGGTGCGCCGGCGCGATGGCCACCTCGACATCATGCCCAGCGTCGAGATCCCGGGCAATCTCGACATGCACTGGGGCAACCTGGTGACCCTGCTGCCGGTGACCATCAAGGGCGACATCATCGCCGGCTTCAGCCTCAAGAGCGGGGCCGAGGTGATGGTGCGCGGCGTGATCGAGGACGCGCGCGTCTCGGTGAAGGGCAACCTCGCCTGCGGCGGCATCCTGCCCGGTGAACATCGCGTCAAGACGCATGGCGACCTGGTGACCAAGTACGCCGCCGGTCGCGAACTGAAGTGCCGCAACCTGATCGTCGCCAGCGATGTGCGCGGCGGCACGGTCTATGCGACCGACAATGTCACAGCCAAGCTGATCGTCAGCTGCCAGGTCCACTGCGGCGGCTCGCTGGTATGCGATGAACTCGGCTCGCCGGCCGAACTGGGCGGCTGCATCCAGGTCGGGGTGAATCCACTTGCCGTCGCGCTCTACCGACTGGCCGCCCGCGAGCGCGAAACCATTGAAAAGGAGGTCGCCGAGGGGAAGCGGCTGTGCAAGCGATTGGCCATGTGGGTGCGCGACGAAACCGATCCGACGAAACGCCAGGAACTGGCCGGCCGGCTGCGCAAGACCCTGACCGACTACGAGTCCGCTACCACCCGCCTGGCGCACTGCGAAGCGGTGCTGAACAACGCCGTGCTGCGCAACGGCAACAACCCCGAGGCCACGGTCACGGTCAATCAGACGGTGCATGCCGGGGTCGAGATCCGCATCGGCACGGAAGCCAAACTGGCCGTGACCAAGACCATGGGCAAGACGGTCTTCCGCCTGAAGGACGGCCGCATCGCCTGGGATGTCCCGCGCATGCGCCTCGACGGGACTCCGATGCCGGAATCCGAGGCCGCAGCAGCAGCCACCGAGGCGCCCGTCAGCGAAGCACCGCCCGGCGAGGCTGCAGCCGAGACGACGGCGCCTGCGCCGGAAGCTGCCGCGCCCCCCGCCACGCCGCCGGCCTGAGCCGGCCTTGCCCCACGCCGGCGCAGCCGATCATCCGGCATGCGTCGTCTCGCCCTGCCTGTCCTCGCCCTGCTTGCCGGCTGCTCCGCCAACGGCGCTCGGGTCGAGCCGACCGCCGAGGAGTCCCGGCTGATCGCCTACCTCTCCCGTGATCCCTACGTCGTGATCGACAGCCTCGACCGCGACGCGGACGGAAATCTGGTCGTAGTCACCCAGCAGGGCGACCTGCAGCGCCGCTACCTGATCGCCGCCGATGATCCGGCCCGGCCCGACCTGCGCCTGCGCCCGCTGCTCGACAGCAGCACGCTCGACACCGCGCCCAACGAGCAGCCGGGCGGCGGGCCGATCCCGCGCTGATTGCTCGGGGGCTTCGCCCCCCGCGCTATGTCGGGGCTCGCTTTCATCGCTTCGCTCTGAAACCGTGGGCGGATGGCTGCGCCATTGTATCCGCCCACCGCCCCTCGGCGCGCGATCCTCGCTACGCTGCGGCCAGGGCTATGCCCAGGACCCGCCCCCACAGCCTCTTGACCAGTGACTGAACGGTAATGTGTTCGTGGCCGTTGCTTCATCGATCCTGCATACAGCAGCCGACACTGGCGGCATGCGCCAGACCCTGGTCGGCGGCACCGTGCTGGTCGGTGACCGTCTCATCCCCGACACGACGCTGACCATCGACGGCGGCTCCATCGTCACCATCGGTGCCGAGGCTCGCACTTCGGCAACAGTCTCAGCCCACAAACTGCTGGTCCTGCCTGGTCTGATCGATCTGCATGCCGACGCGATCGAGCGGGCCATCGAGCCGCGTCCCGGCGTGCGTATGCCCCTGCCGGCCGCGCTGATGGAACACGACTCCTGGCTGCTCGCCTCCGGCATCACCACCTGCTTCCTCTCGCTGACCGATGGCTTCGAGCCTGGGCTGCGCTCGCGCGAACTGGTGCGCAACATCATCGAGACGCTGCGCAGCCAGAACGTGCCGCTGCGCGCCCGCGTGCCAGTGCATCTGCGCCGCGAGGTCTGTGCGCCAGGCGATCCCGACGAGGTGGTCGCCTGGCTCGCGACCCGGCAGGTGCAACTGATCTCGCTCAACGACCACCTGCCCAGCGGCGACGATCCCGGGCAGGAGGCCCGCTTCGTCGCCAGCCTGCGACGGCGCCTCAACGGTCGCGGTTCCGACCTTGAATCGCTGATCGCCGAGGCGCGCAACCGGCGCAGCAGCGGCCTGGCCGTCCGCGAGCGGCTGTGCCATGCCGCCCGCGCGCACGATGTGCCGGTCGCGGCGCATGACGATGCCAGCCCCGACCAGGCCGAGGCGAGCGCTGCACGCGGCGTGGCGATCAGCGAGTTCCCCGCCGACCTGGCGACCGCGCGCCGGGCGCGCGAGCTCGGCTCCCGCGTCCTGCTCGGCGCACCCAACGTGGTGCGCGGCGGCAGCCACGTCGGCTGGCTTGGCGCAGCCGACGCCGTCGCTGCCGGGGCCTGTGATGCGCTGTGTAGCGACTACCACCCGCCCTGCTTGTTTCAGGCCCCCTTCATCCTCGCCGCAGGCGGCGTCTGCGACCTGGCGACAGCCTGGAATCTCGCCTCGCGCGGCCCAGCCCTGGCCGCCGGCCTGCATGATCGCGGCCGCCTTGAGGCCGGCTGCGCCGCTGATCTGGTGCTGGTCGAACCCGGACCGTCTCCGCGTGTGCGCAGCGTGTGGGTGGCCGGCCGGGAAGTGGCCCGCTTCCTCTGACCCTCCTCTGAACATGAACGCTGAAGCGGCACTCACCCCCCCATCCCAACTGCGCTCCCTGTGGAGCGAGACGCTGGACCGCATCGACGCTTCGGATCCCCGGCAGAGCGTACGGCCCCACGAGCTGCGCACCGGCTCGGCCGAAGAACCGACGCGGCGTTCCTCGACTGAGGGCGGCGATGATGGACGGCGGGTACACAGCTCGGGGACCTACGAACCCGGCCTCGAGGACCTGGATCAGCTGCGTTCAAGCCGCGACCGCTTCCTGTGCGGAGCCATGCTCGGCCGGGGCGGGATGTCGGTGGTGCTGCAGGCAGTGCAGCGTTCGCTGGGACGCAACGTGGCGGTGAAGATCGCGCGCTATGACCTCGACCAACGGCAGCGGGAACGCTTCCGCGCCGAGTCGAAGCTGACTGCCTGGCTCGAGCACCCCAACATCACGCCGGTGTACGAGGCGGGGCGCAACTACCTGGTGATGCGGCGGATCGCCGGCAGCGATCTGGAGCACCAGCTCAGCCAGCGGCGTCTGGCGCTGCCCCAGGCGGTCGAGGTGCTGATCAAGGTGTGCGATGCGGTCTCCTTCGCGCATCACCGCGGCATCATCCATCGCGACATCAAGCCCGAGAACATCCTGGTCGGCGATTTCGGCGAGGTCATGCTGATCGACTGGGGACTGGCCCTGACCTGCTCGCCACCCGCCGACGGGGTGCTGCGTGCCCCGGAGATCGGCAGCGGCGTGGCGCTGTGCGCCGGCACGCCAGGCTACATGGCGCCAGAGATGGCCCTGGCCGACCGTATAAGCATCGGTCCACAGACCGATGTGTTCCTGCTGGGCGCCACCCTGTATCGCTGCCTGGGCAGCGACATCCCCTTCGCCGGAAAGGACGCCTGGCAGGCACTGGAGCGCAGTGCGCGCAACGACTGGACACCGCTGAGCGCAGCCGGACTGCCTCGCCGTCTGCTTGATCTGCAGGAACGGGCGATGGCCGGCGATCCAGCCAAGCGGCCGACCGTCGCGCAATTCCAGGACGATCTGCGCGCCTGGCTGATGCAGGCGCAGTCCGAGGTCGAGGCGCAGCGTGCGATCGACGAGGCGCGCCGGCACCACGCGGTGGCGCACGCGAACCGCCTGCGCCCGAGTGCCGCCTATCCGGACTTCGCCGGCTGCATCGCCGCCTGCGATCGCGCCCTGGCCCTCAATCCCGGGTTGGACGAGGCGATGGAACTACGCGAACACGCGATGGCCGACTTCGCCCTGGCCGCAGTCGGCGCGGGCGAACTGCAGCTCGCCCGGCTGATCAAGGATTCCGGCCGCCTTCCGGTGATGCCGCGAATCGAGGAGACGGAGCCGAATCACGACGCCTCGACCATCCGGCGCATCGGGACGCTGATGCCGCCGGGCAGCGGCCAAGAGGGCAGGATCGGCATGCTGCTCAAGGACATCCTGGCCCGGCAGCGCGAATCCGACCGCCTGGTCGGCGAGAACGCCGATCTACGGGCCAGCTATGATGCAATCGGCGGCGAACGGGATGCCCTGGCCGAGCGATTGGAACGCGAACGGGTGCGCAGCAAACGCCTGCTCCGCCTGGCCACTGTGCTCGGTGGCCTCGCCATCGTGCTGGCGATGCTCGTGCTGATCGTGGCCCTCGCCGCCTGAACCCTCAGCGGCCGACGGCGCGTTGCCAGCCGGCGAGCAGGTTGGCGATCACCTCGCCGGACGGCTGCTCGATGACCTGCGGCAGATCGACGCGCAGGCCATACTTTGCCAATTCGATGAAGGGGCTGCCGGCCTCCTTGATCGGCACCGCCGGATCGCCGGGGCGGAAACCGTGGTCGAGCGCCTTGCGCTGCGCGGTAGGCGCCATGAGGAAGTCGAGGAAGCGGCTGGCTGCCTCGCGCTGCGCCGGACTGTTCCACGGTGCGGCGATGACATAGGCCGGATTGTCGTTCCACGCGTTGGGCGCCGGATAGGTGACGCGCAGGTCGCCCCAACGCCCCTGCGCGTTGCGCAGGAAGTCGATCGCGACGCTCTCATAGACGCACAGGCCATCGTAGGCCGAGGGCCCCTTCAGCACCATCTCCTTCATCTGCGCTCCGGTTGAATGCGACAGACCGGCGACGCCCTTCTCGAAGGCGGTCAGCCAGGTCTGGAAGCCGGCGTCCATCACCTGGGCCATGCCGAGCTGGCGCGCCTGATGGTAGTCGTGCGCCATCAGCACCAGGGACATGAGGCCGGAGTTCGACTGGTTGGGATGCGCGTGCCCGAACTTGAGAAAGCCCCACTCGGGCTTGCCCGCCAGGCCGGCCCAGCCGGTCGGCTCGGCGATCAGCGTGGCGATGTCGCGGAAGGTCTGGGGAGGCTTCTTGAGCGCCGCGAAACGTTCCGCCCACCACACGCAGACCATCGGGGTGAGGGCCAGGGTCTCGCTGCGCGCGAACGGCGTGGCCGCGTGCTTGACCTGCCAGTCGGCTGCGAAGGTGGCGGTGTAGAGCGACGAGGCCGGCGCCCAGAGGTGCAGTTGCTCGCCAGCAAGCAGCGCCTGGGCACCCTCCAGCGAGCCCTTGGCGACCAGCTCGACCTGGATCGCCGGCTCGGTCTTGGCGAATTCCTCGACCGCCCATTTCAGCCAGCGCTCCTTCTCCGTGCCATACCCCACGGCGATGCGCGTCGCAGTGCCGCTGGGCTGCACGCGGGTCGGAGCGGCAGCGCCCGGGGCCGGTTCGGTGCTGGTCGGCTTGGCGATCAGGAAATGCCAGGCGAGATAGCCGCAGCCGGCCAGGACGAGCAGGATGACCAGCTTGCCGAGCAGCGTGGCCTTGGGAGCGGTGTCGTCGGACATGGTCAGCTCAGAAGAAGGTGGCGATGTCGCGGAAGACCAGGCGGATGTCGCCGGTGCCGCCTTTGTAGGCCTTGGCCTGCGTGGTCTCGGCGATGCGCTTCAGCACATCGCTGGCGGCATCCTTGCCGTAGGCGATGGTGAAGATGCGGATCGCCCCGCCGCTTTCGGGACCGGGGTCGATGCGTGTCAGCAGGGTCTCCAGCGTCGTCGTGCTGGTTGTGTCGGCGCCATCCGACAGCACGACGATAGCCTTGATCGCCCCCTGGTCGGGATCGGCCTGCAAGGCGGTGAAGGCCTGCAGCACGGCATCGTTGAGCGCCGTCTTGCCGGAGGCGATGAGGCCGCCGACCTGGGCCATCGACTGCGCCTTGGCGCTGGCCAGCGGCAGGTTCTGGCCGAGCCACTGCGGCGTGCTGCTGAAGGTCATCAGCGACAGGCGGTCGCCAGGGTTGAGCAGGCCGAGGAATTCGACAGCACCGTCGCGAGCGGCAGCGATCTTGCCGTCCTCCTCCATCGAACCGCTGGTGTCGAGCACCAGCGCCACATGCGCCGGCTTCTTGGCCGAACGCCACAGCGTGATGGCGGCCGCGATGACCTCGGCACTTGGCGTCTCCAAGGTGGTGCTCGGTTCCTGGGGATCCGCTCCGTGCGCCGCATCGATCGGGGCTGCCACCGCCACCTCGACGGCGGCCGGACGGAAGCCGAAGCGCAGGGCGGCCTCCTGCTGCGGCCGTTCAAGAAGGAACTTCAGGTAGGCCTGGGCGGCTTGACGGCGTTCGCCAGTCACCCACGGACGCTCGACGATGCCGGTGGGATGGTCGCTCCAGAAGGTGCCTTCCTTGGGATAGATCGCGACCACCGGGAACGACGGCTTGGGGGTCGCGGCGTTGGCCTCGATCACCAGGTTCTCGTACAGCACGGCGGCGGAGAGGTAGCCTGGCCCGCCCGCGAACATGCGCTTGGCGAAGAAGCCGGTCGAGGATCCGTAGTGCACGACGGCGCGCTCGATGCCCTGCACAAAGGTGGCGACGGCGGGGGCTGACACATCAGCAGTAGTCAATCCGCCCTGCTTGCCTGCCCCGGCATAGACCTCAGCCAGAAGCGTCTGCAGGCCGGAGTTGGAAAATTCGGGATGGGTGTGGCCGAAACGGAAGCGTCCCCACTGCGGTTGGCCCTTGGAGGCCCAACCCTGCGGGTGCTGCGCCAGAGCGAGGATGTCGCCCCAGCCGATGCGCTCACGCGGCCAGCCCAGGGCCTCGGCCATCGGCTTCCACATCGCGATGACCACCGGCGACAGCACCACATTCTCGGTCTTGGCGACCAGATCGCCGCCGGTCGCGGCGCGGCTCTGGGCATTGGCCAGGGTGATGAAGGCGGCCGAAGCCGGGCTGACCAGATCAGCCTGGTCGCGGCCGGCGAGGACATCGTCGATCAGTTCGCCGCTGCCCTTGGCCACCGCCTCGACATGCACCGGCTTTCCGGCCACCTGCACGCGGCGGGCGTTGAAGTCCGTGGTCACCGCCTCCAGCCAGGCCTGCTTCTCCGAACCGTACACGATGCGGATGGTCAACGCATCGGCGGGTGCGGCTTGCACGGCGGGTTCGCTGGGAGCCACCGGGGCCTCCGAGGGCCCGGACCAGAACATGGCGATGACAATGGCAACGATGATGAGAACGAAGATTGCCTTCATGCCCGGAAGCATGTGCAGTTTGCATTAAGGCCGTGTGAATTCTGGCTGAGGCTCAGTTTCAGCGTGCGTAGCGAGCGACGAAGGCCGCGACATCGTCCAATTCGCTGAGACGACTGGCAATGGTTGCGTGATCCCACTCCCACCAGGCGATGCGCAGCAGGGCGGCGCAGATCGCGTCGTCGAAGCGCCGACGCAACGGCCGGGCGGGGACGCCGACCACGATGGTGTAAGGCGCGACATCCTTCGTCACCACCGCCCCCGCGCCGACGACGGAGCCCGTGCCGATCTCGACCCCGGCCATGACCGTGGCGCCATGGCCGATCCACACATCGTGGCCGATGCGCACGCGCTGCTCGGCCCGCCAGGAGAAGAAGGCGGCGTCATCGGCGCCGAAGCCGTACTGCGCCCTGCGATAGGTGCAGTGGTGCTGCGTCACCCGGCCCATCGGATGGTCGCCAGGATTGATCCGGGTCGCCGCCGCGATCGAGGTGAAACGACCGATGTCGGTGGACATGATGTCGCTGTCGCCGGCGACATAGCTGTAGTCGTCGAGCGTGCTGTCGATCAGCTTCGTCCCCGGCATCAGTTCGGTCCAGCGGCCGAGGCGTGAACCGCGCACGACGCAGCCGGGCCTGATGCACGGCAGTTCGGACAGCGCGTCGGTGCGCCACAGGCCGGGGCCTTCGGGAAAGCGGATATCAGACATCGATCACTTGTCCGTCCTGGGCGACACCGACGCCCTCGGGCAGGTTGCCGCCCGCATCCAGCCAGGTCTGCATGCCATGCCCGATGTGGATGAGCAGCGCGCGTCGGGCGCCGCTGGCGGTGATGGCCGCCAGGCTGGCCGGCACATCGCCATGGCCCTTGAGCGGGGCCCGCGCCACGCCGGGGGCGAAGGTGGTGTCGAGACACAGCAGGTCGCAGGGATGCGCCGCCAGCCAGGCCAGCGATGCAGCCGGAATGCCATAGGTGTCGGTCAGCCAGGCCAGCCGCCGGCCCCCTGCCTCGACCGCCCAGCCATACACCGGGATCGGGTGGTTGAGCGGCAGGGCGGTGCACACCGCCTCGCCCAGCCGCACGCTGGCGAAGGGCTCGACCTGACGCACCCGCGCCGGCTTGGGAAAGATGTCCACCCCGGGGGTGCCGACAGCGCCGATCTCGACCCCGTCGTCCGGCCCCCAGGCACGGGCCGAGAACTCCTCGCGCCGGCCGGCGTGGTCGCTGTGGTAATGCGTCAGCAGCAGTCCGTGGCAGTCGAAGCCGCCACAGCCGGTGTCGATCGCCAGACACGCCTCGGCCGCCTCGATGCGCGCGCAGGTGTTGGCCCGCGCCGGGCCGTTTCCGGCACGGGCGCGGACGCAGGCGCAGGCCGGATCGCTGCAATCGGCGCGCGGGATGCCTGAGGCATCGCCGCTGCCCAGGATGCTCAGACGCATGCCAGACGATCCACCGTATCGAGCACCTTGCGTCCGGCGACCAGTGCGGTCTCGACCCGGCCCTCGCGCACCAGCAGCAGATCGGCCCGCCGGCCGACGACGATCTCACCGCGATCGGACAGCCCTGCCGAACGCGCTGGTCCGGAGGAGGCCAGGCGCACCGCGTCGGGCAGCGACAGCGGCGAGATCTCCGGCAGACGCAACACCGCCGCAAGCAGGCTGGGCGGGTGGTAGTCGGCGCACAGCCCGGTGCAGGCGCCAGCCAGGATCACATCGAGGGCGCGGACATTGCCGCTGGCGCTGCGGCCGCGCAGCACGTTGGGCGAGCCGAACAGGGTGACCATGCCGGCGGCGACCGCAGCCTGGGCTGCGGCCAGGCCGATCGGGAACTCGCTGATCGTCACACCCAAGGCGGCCATCTCTGCGACCTTCTCCGGCGTATCGTCGTCGTGGCTGGCCAGGGCGATCGCCCGCGCCCGCGCCAGGGCGGCAAGGCGGGCCATGCGGCCCGGCGCCAAGCGCCGCGATTCCACCTTGGCCGAGCCGATGCGCACCGCCTCGGCCTCCGAGACATGGTAGGTGCGGGTCATGTAGGCGACATAGGCCGCCAGGTCGCCGAACTGGCCCTGACCGGGCGAGTGGTCCATGAACGACAGCAGCTCGATCTGGCCGTCCGCGATCAGTGACGCCAGCGGCGCCTCGCTCCCGTCATCGGTGACCTCGAAGCGCGCGTGCACCTTGTGGTCGACCAGGCCGCGGAAGTTGCGCACCTCGCGCACCACCGCACTGGCGACTCCGGGGTCACGCACACCCCACTCGCCGCCCGCGAAGCTGATCGCGTGGTACACCGTGGTGATGCCGGCGTTGAGATTGCGCCGGTCACTGTTGGCCAGGGCGAAACCATGCTCGAAGGCGACCTTCGGGCGCGGCTCGACTTCCTTCTCCAGGGCGTCGCAGTGCAGGTCGATGAGGCCAGGCAGGCACAGGGCGCCGTCGCCGTCGATCTCCTGGTCGATGGACGGCGCCACCGGGCAAAGGGCGGCGATTCGACCATCCTCGATGAGAAGCGATCCGTCGCGCACCACGCTGTCGGGGGTGACGATGTCGATGGCAGTGATCAAGCGGCGCATGGGACCTCGGTCGGGCGTTTGAGGGTGACCACCGTGTCGGCCAGGGCAGCGACCAGGGCGGGATCATGGAAGATGGCGAGGATGGCGACGCCATCGCACTTGGCGGCGCGGATCGCCGCGACGACCAGTTCGGCCGAGCGCTGGTCGAGACTGGCGGTCGGTTCGTCGAGCATCAGCAGACGAGGGCGATGGACGAGACCGCGTGCCAGGTTGACACGCTGGCGTTCGCCGCCGCTGAAGGTCGCCGGCGGCACGTCCCACAGCCGCCCCGGCAGGTCGAGCTCGCGCAGGCGCAGGCGAGCCGCCTCGCGTGCCACCTCGCGATCCTCGCCAAGGGCGACGAGTGGCGCTGCGACCACATCGACGGTCGACTGGCGCGGCAGGCAGTGCAGGAACTGCGTGACATAGCTGATGTCGCGACGGCGGGCGCGCAACGCGGCGTGCTCATCGCACGCCGCCAGGTCGAGGTCGGTATCCCCGTGCAGGACGATGCTGCCGGCCTGCGGCAGGTAGGTGCGGTACACGCACTTCAGCACCGAACTCTTGCCGGCGCCGCTCGGCCCGACCAGCGCGGTCAGTTGCCCGGCGCAGACCGTGAACGAGGCGTCGTAGGCGCTCGGGATCGACTTGCCCTGATGGTGCAGGGTGAAGGACTTGGACAGGCCGGAGACGGTCAGGACGGCGAGGCCAGCTTTGGGCTTTGAGCTTTGAGCTTTGAGCCCACAGGGCAGCGCAGGTGCGATTGGGGATGAGGATTGAGGCATGCTCGGTCTTCGTTGGGGTTCGAACTCAAAGCTCAAAGCTTAAAGCTCTAAGCTATAAGGCGCTCATCACCAGTTGCTGGGTGTAGGGATGCTGCGGATCCTCAAGGATCTGGTCGGTAAGGCCCGCCTCGACGACGCGGCCGTGGCGCAGCACGATGGTCCGCCCGGCAAGCAGGCGGACGACCCCGAGGTCGTGCGTGACGACGATCATCGCCACGCCCAGCTCGCGCTGGATCTCAAGGATGAGATCGAGGATGCGCGCCTGCACCGAGAGGTCGAGGCCAGTGGTCACCTCGTCGAGAAAGAGCAGTTCCGGCTTGGGGGCGAGAGCGCGTGCGATCTGCAGCCGCTGCTGCATGCCGCCACTGAACTGGCCGGGCTGATGGTCGATGCGCGCGCGTGGCACCTCGGTGCGGTCGAGCAGGCCGAGGGCGGTCTCGCGGATCGTCTGGAAACGCCGCTCGCCGCCGCACAGCAGGCGCTCAGCGATGTTGCCGCCGGCGCTGACCCCGAAGTTCAGGCCGAGGTGCGGGTTCTGGAAGACCATGCCGAAACGCGTATCGCGCAGCCGTCGCGCCTCCGCCTCATCGACCGCGACGAGATCGTGGCGTCGGCCGTCGCCCTCGCGGAACCACGCCGAACCGGCACTCGCGCGGTCATCGAGGTGCAGCAGCTTCACCACGCTGCTCTTGCCGCTGCCGCTCTCACCCATGACACCGAGGATCTCGCCCGGCCACAGGTCGAAGCTGATGTCGGCGACTGCGACCACTGAGCCGCAGGAGGGACAGACATTGCGTCCGGCCGCGTCGCCGGTCAGGCGCACGCAGTCGGCGCAGCCGCGCCCGTGGATACGGGTCAGGCCGGCGACCGAGAGGACGGGGGTCTCATGCACCATCGGGATATCCTTGCCGCTCGGCGCAGCGGTCCTGGTCGTTGCACAGCCAGCGCGGCGGGGCGCCGACCTGGGGGATCTCGTCGAGGAAGGTGTCCGTGGCACCGCAGGTCGCGCAGGCATGGCGTGAGCAGTCAGTAGCACGGAAGCCTTCAACCGCGAAGGGGATGTCATCGAAGGCGAGTGGCACGACCTCGGTGAAGGGCGGGACGGCGTAGAGCTTCTTCTCACGTCCGGCGCCGAACAGATGCGCAACCGGGCTGCAGTGCAGCTTGGGCAGATCCCAGCGCGGGATCGGCGATGGATCGATGATGTAACGGCCGGCGACGCGGGCCGGGTAGCGGTTGCTGATCGACACCTCGCGGAAGCGCACCACATCCTCGTACAGCTTCACCCACAGCCGCGCGTAGTCGCCGTGGGCGTGGCAGCGCCGCCGCTTTGCCTCGCTCGGCTCGACGATCTGCAGCGGATCGGGGTAGGGCACCTGGTAGATCATCATCTGACCCGGCGCCAACTGGCGCTCCGGCACGCGATGCCGGGTCTGGATGAGCGTCGCCTCCGCGGTGCGGGTGGTGGTCGCTAGGCCGGGGCACGAGGCGGTGATGAAGCGGCGCAGGTTGACTGCGTTCACCGAGTCGTCGGCACCCTGGTCGATGACCTTGAGCCGGTCCTGCGGCACGGCCAGGGCCAGGGTCAGCTGCATGCCGCCGGTGCCGAAGCCGCGCGCGATCGGCATCTCGCGGCTGGCATAGGGCACCTGATAGCCGGGGATGGCCAGTGCCTTGAGCATGCCACGGCGCATCTCGCGCACGGCGAAGTCGTCGAGGAAACCGAAGCGGTCGCAGCTGGAGGCTGGACGCTGGAGGCTGGAGGCTGGACTCATTGCACTTCCTTCAGCTTCGCGGCGCTGGTGCGGATGTTTTCCAGATCGCTCTGGAAGGTCACGTAGTGCGGCAGCTTGTAGTGGCTGCAGAAGCCCATCGCCTCGATGCCATCGACATGGCAGACGACGAATTCGGGATCCTCGGCCGGATGGCGCGCCCCGCGCTCATCCCCCGAGAGCATGGCGCGGTCGCACATCGCCATGGCGATGGCCTTGACCTCGTTGTGGCCGAAGCAGCCGCCGTAGCCGAGCAGGATGCGCGGTGCGTGGCGACGATCTCGCACTCGGTCACCAGCACCTCGCCCGCCTCGACCGGCTCGCCGGTCAGCGGATGCGGCAGCCTGACCGGCAGGTAGCCGACGCGCAGTTCGGCGACGGTGGGATGCAGGTAGCCGTAGCCGCGCATGGTGGTGTAGGCCATGGTCAGCACGCCGCCGGTCTCGCCGCGCGTCAGGTGGGCGAGGCGGGCCGGGCGCGGGATCGGGAAGGCGACCGGGGCGCGGGTGATGTCCACCGCCGGCTGCGGCGCACCGACCTCCTGCAGCAATCCCTGCACACGCAGGCCCTCGACCACCTTGGGGAAGTCCTCGGCCTGGGCCACAACCTCGCTGCCGAACGAGCGCGCCGCGGCGCGGAAGGCCTCGGGATCCTCGTCGAGCAGATCGAGGCGGAACAGGCGCTGCAGGTAGTCGGTGCTGGGGCCCAGCCGCTGGCCGCCGGGGATCTCCTTGAAGGCCGAGGAGACGCGCCGGATCAGCCGCAACTGCGACCCGCTGTGCGCCGCGCTTTCGCCCAGGCGCGGCAGGTTGCTGCGATGTGCACGCAGGATGAAGGCGGCCTCCAGGGGGTCGCCATGCGCCTGCTTGATCGCCAGGGCGGCGAGCTGCGGATCGTAGAGCCCGCCCTCACCCATGACGCGATCGACCAGCAGGCGCAGCTGGTGGCGGATGGCGTCGACGCTGAGCGGATCGCCAGGATCGGCGCCCGGTTCGGTGGCGCCGGCACGCAACGCATCGAGGGAACGGATGGCCTCGGCGATAGCCGCCTCGCCACCACGGACTGCGACATAGCCCATGTCAGAACTCCACGACGCTGGAACGGGGGATGCAGGCGATGCGGCGTGCATCGCATAGGATGAGATCGATACCCAGAGGCGGAGCGCACCAGGCGGCGCGGGCCTGCCACCAGCCCGGATCAACACCGAGTACGCGCAGTTCCGCGCTGCCGTCCACGCCTGGGCCGGACAGCCGCAGCGCCGGACCCTCGCCGACCGCCTGGCAGTCGAGCACGATGGTCGCGCCTCGTTCTGGAGTGAGCAGTTCGCCACGGCAGGGAGCAAGGCCATCCGGAGCGCGCGTCGCATCGGCCAGGACGAAGGCCGCCGCGTCAGCCGCTGTCTGCTGTGCCCCCAACCGGGACAGGTCGCCATCATCCAGCAGCGCGTGCGCATCGTGCACCGTGGTCGCGCTGTCGCACAGCGCGGCGAGCACGGTCAGGCGCGCACGGGACCCGCCGCTCCACTCGGCCAGCTCGGCGATCGTGCCAGGCCGTGCCCAGGCGTCGAAGAGCAGGCGAAAGGCTTGACGCTGGCCGGCTGCGGTCCACGGATGGTCGAGCGTGATCATTGGTCCTCCTGCCCGAGTTCACTGAAATCGACGCGGGTGCTGGCGAGGATGCCGGCCCTGGCGCAATCGGATTCGCGGCGCGTCGCGGCCCCGGCCGCACGCAGGCGTTCGACCTCGTCGGCCCCAGGCCAGCCGGCCCGGGCCACCGCATCGCACACCGCCGCCGCGACCGCCAGTTCGCGGTCGGCATGCAGCAGGATCGCGCCACCGCGCGCCACGCCGCGTTGCACATCGTGCAACGCCACGCAGGCCTGGCCGACCGGCACCTCGCCGAGGAACCAGTGGTCGCGGCGCACCGGCTCCTGGAGCTGAAGCAGCCACAGGCCCTGCTGTGGAACGCTCAACTGTTCGATGCGCCGGCCTTCGCCAAGCGCTGCGGCGAGGGACAGCACCGCTTCACGCGGCACCAGGGAGAGGTCGGCGTCAGCCATGCGGGATGTCCTCGTGGTCGATGACCAGTTCCAGACGGTCGGCGCGGATGCTGCTGACCGCGTACTCGAAGGGCCGGCCGGTCGCCGTGTCATAGTTGATGGTGCGCAGGCGCAGGACCGGATGCTGCGGCGCCATGCGCAGTTGGCGGGCGACCGCGGCCAGGGGCAGGGTCGCGGCGATCGCTGTGCTGCGACGCACCGGCTGCACGCCATAGCGACTGGTCAGCAGCGCATGCAGCGATCCGCCCTGGTAGGCCGCGGCCAGACCGGGAAAGGGGCCGAGCGGCAGCCAGTGCTCGATCACGCTCACCGGGGCCGCCTCCACCTCTCGCAGGGTGGTGAGGCGCCACACCGTATTGCCCTCAGCCAGCTTGAGCGCCTGCGCGACCTCGCGTTCGGCCGGTTCGCACTGCGCTCCCAGCAGCCGGCCGGTCGAGGCGCGGCCGGCGGCAGCAAGATTATCGCTGAAGCGGGCCTGCGCATGCAGTGGATAGGCGAGCGGCGGATCGAGTACGAAGGTGCCCAGACCCCGCCGGCGCTCCAGCACGCCCTGCACCTCCAGCAGATCGATGGCATGACGCAGGGTGTGGCGGTTGACGCCGAAGCGCTCTGCCAGTTCCGGCTCGGGCGGAAGGCGGTCTCCCGGCACATGGCGATAGCGGACCTCGGCCGCCAGGCGCTCGGCGACCTGCAGGTAGATCGCACGCGGACCATCGCGCTCGATCGCGTCGTCTGGATGTCTAGACGACGGTTCGCCCATAACCATGTCGATCACGGCACGATGCTGAAGGAGATGCCGTGCGGTGCGAAGCCGAGGCGGCGGTAGAAGCGGTGCGCCTCCAGGCGGCGGCCGTTGCTGGACAGGGCCAGCTTGTAGCAGCCAGCCTCGCGCGCCCGCTCCATGGCGTGGCGCATCATCGCCTCGCCGAGGCGTCCGCCACGCGCCTCGCTCGCCACCACCACGCTCTCGACGATGGCCGAGGGGCTGCCGGCGTGGCACAGGTTGTCCATGATCAGCAGGGTGTAGGTGCCGACCGGCGTGCCGTCGCGTTCGGCGACCCACACCCACATGCGCGGCAGGGCTTGCATGCGGGCAAAGATCTCGCGCGCCCGCGGCAGGGGTAGCGGCTCCTCGTTGGGGCCGAGTTCCTGCAGCAGCGACAGGATCACCGGCAGGTCGGACTCGGTGGCGCGACGGACTGCCACCTGGGACAGGGTCGCGGGGAGGGCTGCGTTCATGCTTCGTAGGATGACCACGATGCATGAATCCTGCGTGAAGAACCGGTCAGCGCAGAGGAGGTCGGACGGTGGTCCATCCGGACCGGACGGCCGGCCGCGCTGCCTACTTCGGCCTGCCGCATGGACTTGCGGTCCTTCCCCCTTCCGGAAGCCGCCTCGACATCCACCTCGCGGCCGGGAACAGCGATGATTCACACGCGCTTGGCCATGGATTCACGGAAACTTCCCGGACCGGGCGAGCATCCCCGGCATGTCCATAACCGTCCGCCGCCTCAGCAAGCGTTTCCGCAGCAACGGGCGCGCCTGCTGCGCCCTCGACCAGATCGACCTCGACATCGCCGATGGCGAGATGGTCGCCCTGATCGGCCCCAGCGGCTCGGGCAAGAGCACGCTGATGCGCCATATCGCAGGCCTCGTCGCCGGCGACCCCGGCGAGGGCGATGTGCTGTTCGATGGCCGGCCGGTGCAGTCGGGTGGACGCATCAGCCGCGAGATCCGCGAACTGCGCTGCCGCATCGGCTTCATCTTCCAGCAATTCAACCTGGTTGGACGCCTCGATGTGCTGACCAATGTGCTGGCCGGCGCCATCCACCGCCACCCCATGTGGCGGACCCTGGCTGGCGTGTACCCGATGCAGGAACGCCTCGCCGCGATGCACTGCCTCGAACGCGTCGGCATGGATGACAAGGCGGCGCAGCGGGCCAGCACCCTGTCCGGCGGCCAGCAGCAGCGCGTCGCCATCGCCCGCGCCATGCTGCAGGGCGCGAGGACCATCCTGGCCGATGAACCGATCGCCTCGCTCGACCCGTCCTCGGCACGACGGGTCATGGAGACCCTGGCGCGCATCAACAGCGAGGATCGCACGACGGTGGTCGTCTCGCTACACCAGGTCGAATACGCCCGCAGCTTCTGCTCGCGCGCCATCGCGTTGCGCGCCGGCAAGGTGGTCTTCGACGGCCCGGCCACCGATCTCACCGACGACCGCCTGCTGGCGATCTACCACCATCGCCTCGATGGCGAGGACGGCCCCAGCAGCAGTCCGAGCGGTCCTGCCGCACCGGTCGTGGCCGCCGCGCCCGAACCCGAACCAGCCTTCGCCTGAACACAACCCCCCAGGAGTCCACCGTGATCCGTATCCTCGCCAGCTTCCTGCTCGTCGTGGCCGCCAGCGCCGCCGAGCTCACCGAACTCACCTTCGGCATCATCGCCACGGAGAGCACCCAGAACCTGAAGAAGGACTGGGATCCGGTCCGCGCCGACATGGAGAAGGCCCTCGGCATGCCGGTGAAGCTGTTCTTCGCCCCCGACTACAGCGGCGTCATCGAGGCGATGCGGTTCAACAAGGCGCAGGCCGGCTGGTTCGGCAACAAGAGCGCCATCGATGTCGTCGACCGCGCCGGCGGTGAGGTGTTCTGCCAGGTCGTCGATGGCGACGGCAACCAGGGCTACAACTCCTTGATCATCGTACATCGGGACAACCCCATCAACACCCTGGAAGAACTGCACAAGGCCGGCGGCGGCATGACCTTCTCAATGGGCGACCCGCAGAGCACCTCAGGCACTCTTGTCCCCGGCTACCACGCCTTCGGCAAGTTCGGCCTCGACCCGTTCAAGCTCTTCAAGAACTGTCGGGCCGGCAATCACGAGAGCAACGCCCTCTCCGTCGCCTCCAAGGTCGTCGATGGCAGCACCTTCAACACTGAGGCCATGTTCCATCTGGAACGCAAGCACCCTGAAAAGGCCGCCCAGCTCAAGGTCATCTGGAAGAGCGTGCTCATTGCCAGCGACCCGATGTGCGTTCGGGTCGATCTCGATCCCGGAGTGAAAGCCAAGCTGCGCAACTTCATGCTCGGGTATGGCATGACTCCCGAGGGCAAGGCCAAGCTCGCCACCCTCAAGATGAGCGGCTTCAAGCCGAGCGACAACAACCAGCTCCTGCCCTACCGCCACCTGGGCGCGCTGAAGGACAAGTCCAAGCTGCAGGCCGACGACAAGATCCCGGCCGCGGAGAAGGCTGGCAAGATCGCCGAGCTGGACAAGAAGATCGCCGACCTCGAGGCCAAGATGGCCGAGGTCGCCAAACAGGCGAAATAACAGCTCAGGGGCTCTGCCCCTGCGGCCCTGCGGGCCTGTCCCCGCTGCCTTTGTCACAGCTCGGTTTTGTCGCTAGCGCTCCAAAACCGTGGGCGGATGGGCTGCGCCCATTGTATCCGCCCACCGCTGTTCGGCGGCAGTACCGTCGCTGCGCGACGGGGACCCCGGACCCTGCGCAGGCCGTAGTCAAACTTCCTGGCGGCATTCCCGGAACATACGGGATGCCGCCAGGTCTTTTCCCTTCTTAGGCCCATCATGACCGTAGCGACCATCCCCCAGCCACCGAAGCGCAGCGTCAAGACGACGGTGCTGCAGGGCATCGCACTCTTCGCCTTCATCGCCCTGATGGCGTGGGCCTGGCAGGGCGCCGAGATGCGCCCGATCGAACTGTTCAGCAACCTCGGCAACAGCATGGTGTTCGCCAAGGACTTCGTTAATCCCAACTTCACCGATTGGCGCTTCTATCTGCAGGAGATGGTGGTCACGGTGCAGATCGCGCTGTGGGGCACCCTGCTGGCGGTGGTCGCCGCGGTGCCGCTCGGCCTGATGGCGGCCGAGAACATCAGCCCGTGGTGGATCCGCCACCCGACCCGCCGCTTCCTCGACTGCTGCCGGGCGATCAACGAGATGATCTTCGCACTGCTCTTCGTCGTCGCGGTCGGCCTCGGCCCCTTCGCCGGCGTCCTCGCCCTGTTCGTCCACACCAGCGGCATCCTCGGCAAGCTGTTCAGCGAGGTGGTCGAAGCGATCGACCCGCGTCCGGTCGAGGGCATCCGCGCCACCGGCGCCAACCACCTTGAGGAGATCGCCTACGGCGTCATCCCGCAGGTCATGCCCATGTGGGTCAGCTATGCCCTGTACCGCTTCGAGTCCAATGTCCGCGCCGCCAGCGTGGTCGGCATGGTCGGGGCCGGTGGCATCGGCGTGGTGCTGTGGGACAACATGCGCAGCTTCTATTACGCCGAGACCGCCGCCGTGCTGCTGATCATCATTCTGACGGTGGTGGTGATCGATGTCGCCAGCGCCCAGATCCGCCGGCTGAGCATCTGAGTCTGCGCGATCGCAGCCTGGCGTTCCGGCTGGGCCTGGCCCAGACCATCGCCTGGGCATCGACCTACTACCTGCCCGCCGTGGCCGCCACCGACATGGCGCAGGACCTGCTCCTGACGCCGGCGTGGATCTTCGCCGGATTGTCGCTGGCCCTTGTCGTAGCGGCGCTGGTCGGCCCGTGGTCGGGGGCGATCATCGATCGTTGGGGCGGCCGGCCGGTGCTGGTGGGGACCAACCTGCTCTTCGCCCTCGGCCTCGCCCTGCTGGCGCTTTGCCAGGGACCATTGTCCCTCCTGGCGGCCTGGAGCGTGCTCGGCCTGGCGATGGGTGCCGGACTCTACGAGGGCGCCTTCGCCGCCGTGGTCCGCCTGCGCGGCCGGGAGTCGCGGCGCGCGATCACCGGCATCACACTGATCGCGGGTTTCGCCAGCACGGTCGGTTGGCCGCTGACCGCCTGGATGATCGGCGAGGCCGGTTGGCGCGGAGCCTGCCTCGGCTGGCTCGCCGTGCATCTGCTGATCGCCCTGCCCCTGCACCTGTCGCTGACCGCCCCGGCATCACCACCTGTGCCCCCTGACCCGGTGCCGCTCGACGGGGCGGAACCGGCGCGCCGCCGCCGCATCGCCATCCTGCTGGCGATCAGCTTCGCGGTCACTTGGTTCACCAGCACGGCGATGGCCGCGCACCTGCCGCGCCTGCTGCAGGAGGGCGGTCTGTCCGCGGGTGCGGCCCTGGCCTGCGCCATGCTGGTGGGACCGGCCCAGGTCGCAGCGCGCATCCTGGAGTTCAGCCTGCTTGATCGCCTGCACCCGTTGCTGCCGGCCCGTCTCGCGAGTGCCGCGCATAGCGTCGGCGGCTTGGCGTTCCTCGTCTGCGGTGGTCCGCTAGCCGCCGTGTTCGCCATCCTGCACGGTGCCGGGAACGGCATCCTGACCATCGCCAAGGGGACGCTGCCGCTGGTGCTGCTCGGACCGGCCGGCTATGGCGCGCGGCAGGGCTTGCTGATGGCCCCGGCGCGCATCGGCCAAGCCGCCGCGCCGCTGCTCACCGGGCTGGCTCTTGATGCCTGGGGCGTCGGGGCCTTATGGCTGACCATCGGGCTTGGCGTCCTCGGCACCTGGGTCCTACTCCTGGTGAAGGATGATCAGCGCACCGCCTCGGCGATGACCTCGTAGAGCCGTTCGCGCAGCGGTGGGCCCCAGCCCCAGCCGTTGGCCGAACCCTGGCCGAGCAGGATGGTGAAGGCGAGGCGGCCAGTGCGCCCTTCGACATACCCGGCCAGGCAGCTGGCGCTCGCCAGGGTGCCGGTCTTGACCTTGCCGGTGACGCCGGCGTGCGGCTTGTCCTTGAGACTGGTCGCCAGCACGGCACCCAGCGGCTGCGCGTCCATGCTGGCGAGCAGCCGGCACAGCGCGCGCGCCGAGGCGACGTTGCCGTAGCTCAGTCCGCTGCCGTCGAGCACGACACCACCGACCGCGTCCTCGCCCATGAGCGGCGCGCACAGTTCGCGCACCGCGCGGGCGCCGGCCGCCACCGAGCCCTCACGCGCCCGGCGCAGGCCGATGATGCGCAGGATCTGCTCGCCGTAGAAGTTCTGGCTGCGCTGGTTGAGCAGGTTGAGGGCCGGAATCAGCGGGCTGCGGTGATCGATGAGCATCGGCCCCAGGCGCGGATCAACCGCCCCGAGCTTCACTTCGCCGCCTAGGACGATTCCGGCATCGGCGAGTACGGCGGCGAAGGCGTCGCCGGCCAGCAGGTCGGGGTCCTGATGGATCGCGACCGGAAACCACGAGGTCGTCTTGGCATAGCTGCCCGAGACCGTGATGGTGTTGGAATCCGGCGCGCGATCGACCAGGAAGCGGGCGTCGCCCGATCCGGAGACGGTGCGTGTGCGGTTGACCACGGTGATGCGCGGGCTGCGCGGCCGCGTCTCGATGCGGCAGGGCTGACCGGGCGCGGTGGGCACGGCACGCACATCGATACAGTTGTCGTTATAGGCGAAGGCGCTGGCCGGGGCGCTGAACCACTTGGTCAGGTTGCCGCCCTCGGTGGGATAGGTGGTCGGCCGGATCGGCCCACGGAACAGGCGGTTGTCCACCACCAGGTCGCCATCGATGCGCTGGATGCCCGCCGCCCGCACGCGCTCGGCCCAGGCGCGCAGGCAGCGCTCGGGATCGCCCTGCCAGAAGTGCTCGTCGATGGTCGGGTCGCCACCACCGATGACGCCGAGACCAGGCACCGCGCCGCCGCGTACGGTACCGAGTGCGTAGACCCGGGTGACGAATTCGAAGCGGGGGCCCAGTACGCTGAGGGCCGCTGCGCTGACCAGCAGCTTGGTGGTCGAGGCGAGGCGCAGCGGGGCGGGATCGCCGGCCAGCGCCACCCAGGTGCGCGCACGACAGTCCCACACCGCGACCGCCGCTTCGCCGCCGCGCGGGACCTCGGCTAGGGCCGTTCGGACCCGTCCGTCGAGTTCAACCGCAGCCAGGGAGGCGCAGAGGGCCAGAAACAGCAGGGGGCGCAGCACGATGGCATGTTCATGCCGGTCTGGCGTCGGGCAACCCCGGGGCCGGCCCGAGGCAGGCTCGCTCATGGCGCCTTCACATTTCATTCATATACGGGACGAAGATGGCAGCCTCACAACCCTCCCCTGGAGTGCTCATGTCCCGGACCCCCTTCGCCTGCGCCGGCATCCTCGTCGCCGCCTGCTCCGTCAACCTCTCGGCCGCCGTCGAGCTCGACCCCAAGCTGGCCGAGTACACCAAGGTCGCCGGCGTCAGTGGCAACATCAACTCGATCGGCTCGGACACGCTCAACAACCTCATGACCCTGTGGGCCGAGGGATTCGCTGAGTACTACCCCAACGTCAACATCCAGATCGAAGGCAAGGGCTCGACCACCGCGCCCCCCGCCCTGATCGAAGGCACCTCGCAGCTCGGCCCCATGAGTCGCGCGATGAGCTCCAAGGAGATCGACGCCTTCGAGAAGAAGTACGGCTACAAGCCGACCGGCATCAAGGTGGCGATCGACGCCCTCGCCGTGTTCGTGCACAAGGACAACCCGGTCAAGGGCCTCGGCCTCGACCAGGTCGACGCGATCTTCTCGAAGACCCGCAAGCGCGGCTTCGCCAGCGACATCACCGACTGGGGCGTCGTCGCCGGTGAGTGGCAGGGCAAGGCGGTCTCGCTCTACGGCCGCAACTCGGCCTCGGGCACCTACGGCTTCTTCAAGGAGCACACCCTGAAGAAGGGTGACTACAAGCCCACCGTCAAGGAGCAGCCCGGTTCGTCAGCCGTGGTCCAGGGCGTCGCCAGTGACCTCAATGGCATCGGCTACTCGGGCATCGGCTACGTCACCTCCGGCGTCAAGGCCCTGCCGCTCGGCGAGAAGGCCGACGCGCTGGTCGAGCCGACCTACGAGAACTGCCTGTCGAACAAGTATCCGCTCGGCCGCTTCCTGTTCGTCTATGTGAACAAGAAGCCGAATGAGCCGATGCCGACCCTGGTGCACGAGTTCGTGCGCTACATCGAGTCGAAGCAGGGTCAGGAAATCGTCGTCAAGGACGGCTATTTCCCGCTCAAGGCTGAGATGACCCTGACCGGCGGCGGCAAGTAAGCTCCGTCCTCCGCCCCGGAACCAGGTGATGGTTCCGGGGTGGATGCCTTCTTCTCCTCCTCTCCCCGCAACCCGGCGGCCGCATGCCCGATCCCGACCGCTTCCAAACCGCGCGCTCGACCCTGCTGGTCGACCGCTTCATGACCTCCTTCATCAAGGTGGGGGGCTTGGCAATCATCGCCGCGGTATTCGGCATCTTCGTCTTCATCCTGCTTGAGATCCTGCCACTGTTCCAGCAGGCGCAGGTTCGCCCGACCGGAGAACGCCAGGGTCCGCAGGTCGAATCGGTCGCCCTCGGCGTCGACGAATGGGGTGAACTCCCGTTCCTCCTCGCGTCCGACGGCACCCTCCATCTCCTGCCCGCCAGCGGCGCGGGATCCACGGTGCGTCTGCTGCCTGATGGCGAGCAGGCGACCGCCTCCGACTACGACCAGGAGGAGCAATCCCTGGTCATCGGCACCAGCCTCGGCCGCGTTCTCAGTGTCGATCTGAACTATAGTAGTGAACTTCTCGCTGACGGTGCACGGCGCATAGCAGCCAAGCCGGCGGTCATAGCCGAGTACGCCATCGGCGAACCCGGCAAGCCCATCGTCGGCGTCGCCCTGGGCGACTCGAGCGAGGCCAAGATGCTTGCCGTGCTCCAGGATGGCAAGGTCCACGCCAGCATGTTCGAAATCGGATTGGCCGCCTTGGGTGGCAGCGCCGGCAAGGCCGAGAAGCTGTGGAGCAAGGACGTCACCGCCCTGCTGCCCGCGCCGCCCGAGCGCATCCTCGTCGATGATCGCGGCGAAAGCCTCGTGGCTGCAGACAGCCAGGGGCGCATCACGGTGCTCCAGGTCGATGGCGAAGACATGGTAGTCTTCCAGCAGCCGTTCAAGCCCTTCGCCGATCTCGTCGATCCCCGGATTGCCTCCATCGACTTCTTGTTCGGCGACGTCTCCCTGGTCCTGACCGCGCCCAGCGGAGAGAACCGCATCTTCTCGCTGTTCATCGACCCGACCCTGCAGAAGCGGCAGTACGGCAAGACCAAGGACCTGCCGCCGCTGAAGGCCGGCGCCAACGCCTACGCCCACAGCGTCCGCAACAAGTCCTTCCTCCTTGCCGACGGCCACGAGGCCTCGCTGCGCTTTGCCACTGCTGCCACGGTGCGCTGGCAGGGCGCGGTGGACTATGACATCCGCGATGTGGCTATCTCGGGAAAGTATGATCGCATCTTCCTGCTTGATGAGTTCGGTAAACTGCATGATCTTGCACTCAACGACCCGCATCCAGAGTCCGGGTTCAGAGCGTTTTTCGGCAAGGTGTGGTACGAGGGCGGCGATGGGCCCGAGTACTCCTGGCAGAGCAGTGGTTCGACGGATGACTTCGAACCCAAGCTGTCGGTCATCCCGCTGATCGTCGGCACCCTGAAGGGCACCTTCTACGCCATGCTGCTGGCGGTGCCGATCGCCCTGCTGGCGGCGATCTACACGGCGGAATTCATGCGCCCGGCCTTCAAGATCTGGGTCAAGCCGACGATGGAGGTCATGGCCTCGCTACCGTCGGTGGTGCTGGGCTTCCTCGCCGCCCTGTGGCTGGCGCCCCTGCTCGAGGATCGCGTGCCGGCCATCCTCTGCTGCATCGTCGGATTGCCGCTGTCCGCTCTCGGCTTCGGCCTGTTCTGGAGCCGACTCCCCGACCATATCCGCAGCCGCATCCGCCCCGGCTACGAGTTCCTCGCCTTCCTGCCGGTGATGGCCATCGCATTGTACATCTCCTGGTCGCTGGGGCGGCCGATCGAAGCCCTGCTGTTTGGTGGCGACTTCCGCGCCTGGTGGCCGCAGGCGACCGGTGCCAGCTTCGAGCAGCGCAACAGCTTGGTGGTCGGCTTCATGATGGGCTTCGCCGTCATCCCCATCCTCTTCACCATCGTCGAAGATGCGCTCAGCAATGTGCCCGCCGCCCTGCGCTCGGGCTCGCTGGCACTCGGCGCCAGCCGCTGGCAGACCGCCATGCGCATCGTCGTGCCGACCGCCTCGGCCGGCATCCTCTCGGCGATCATGATCGGTCTCGGCCGCGCGGTCGGCGAGACCATGATCGTGGTCATGGCGACCGGCAACACTCCAGTGATGGACATGAACATCTTCAACGGCATGCGCACCCTGTCCGCCAACATCGCGGTCGAACTGCCCGAGGCGCCGCACGGCGGCACGCTGTACCGCGCCCTGTTCCTGGGCGCCATGCTGCTGTTCCTGATGACCTTCCTCGTCAACACCTGCGCGGAGGTGCTGCGCCAGCACCTGCGTGAGAAGTACAAGACGGTCTGATCCATGAGCAGCCATCCGATGCCCAAACTCTCGGCCAATGGCCGGCCGGCCGGCGAACCCCTGGTCTGGCTCACCTCGATGGGCTTGGCCGTCGGCCTGACCATGGTCGCCGCCCTGCTGTGGGTGATCGTGGTCAACGGCGCGAGCGTCTTCTGGCCCAAGCGCATCCAGGCCTGGACGGTGCAGACCGACGGTGCGACCCAGACCGTGTGGGGCGAACTGGCGAAGAGCCAGCCCAAGAAGTTCGGCGGCGGCGACGAGATCCAGGTCTTCACCGGCACGCGCGACGCCCTGGGTTCGTCGTTCCGCTACATCGACGCCACCGCGATCACCGCCGTCGAGCAGCCGACCGGCCTGATGGCCATCGAGCGGCTGGAATACGGCGACGCCATCGGCCTGCCGGTGCGCCTGCAACTCGCCGACGGCACGGCGCTGGCTGCGGATGACCCAGCCTTCCGCCCGCGTCTCGCCGCCCTGGTGGCAGAGATCGCCGCCCGCCGCGAGGAGATCTCCGTGATCGAGAAGGGCGAGATCGGCCTCAACTCACGCGAGATCTACCGCAACGACCTGCGTATCAAGGCGGCCAAGCGGCGTGGCACCACCGACCCCCAGGCCGAGGCCGAGATCGTCAAACTCAAGGCCGCCTACGAACTTCTTGCCGCCAAGGCCACAGCCCTGCGCGAAAAGCAGACTGAGAACCGCCTCTTCGTGAAGGTGATGACCGGCAAGGAGCGCCGCATCCCGCTCGGCACCATCGTCGCCTACCACTTCCCCAACGAACTCGGCCTGGGTGGCCGCCTCGCCCTGACCGCCAGCAACCTGTGGGGCTTCCTGACCGAGAACCCACGCGAAGCCAACACCGAGGGCGGTATCTTCCCGGCCATCGTCGGCACCTTCGTGATGACCCTCCTGATGAGCGTGTGCGTGACGCCCTTCGGCGTCCTCGCCGCGATCTACCTGCGCGAATACGCCAAGCAGGGCCCCTTCGTCCGCGCCGTACGCATCGCGATCAACAACCTGGCCGGCGTCCCGTCGATCGTGTTCGGCGTCTTCGGCCTCGGTTTCTTCGTCTACGGCATGGGCGGCAGCATCGACAGCCTGTTCTTCGAGGATCGCCAGCCGACCCCGACCTATGGCACCGGCGGCATCATGTGGGCCGCCGCCACCCTGGCGCTGATGACTGTGCCGGTGGTCATCGTCGCCACCGAGGAGTCGATCGCCGCGGTCGGCCGCGGCGCGCGTGAAGGCTCCCTGGCGCTGGGCGCCTCGAAGTGGCAGACCATCCAGCGCATCGTCCTGCCCGCGGCCGTGCCTGGCATCCTGACCGGCCTGATCCTGGCGATGGCGCGCGGAGCCGGCGAGGTGGCGCCGCTGATGCTGGTCGGCGTGGTCAAGCTGGCCCCCAGCCTGCCGGTCGATGGCCTGTGGAACGACACCGATCTGCTGCCATTCTTCCATCTCGACCAGAAGTTCATGCACCTCGGCTTCCACATCTACGACCTCGGCTTCCAGAGCCCGGACTCGGATGCCGCCAAGCCGATGGTCTTCGCCACCACCTTCTTCCTCATCTGCCTGGTGCTGGTGCTGAACCTCACCGCCATCCTCATGCGCGAGAAGCTGCGCAAGAAGTTCGCCACGGGAGTGTTCTGACATGGCCGCCTGCTCTCTGTTCAGGGGCTTCGCCCCTACGGCCCTTTGGGCCTACCCGCCGGGCTTTGTCGCAGTTCGATTCCGTCGGCATGCCTGCGGAATCGTGGCGGCATCGGCTTCGCCGATTCTATGCCGCCACCACTGCTCGGCGCCCGTGATTTTGACTAACGCCTGCTCGGGAACCTGACTCCATGGCCGCCTTCACCCCCACCACCGCCTTCACCCCCACCACCGCCTCCCCCTCCGCCGCCCTGCCGCAGGCCGCTGGCGACGAAGCGCCCTACACCGGCGATCCGGCATACATCAAGATCGCCAACTACGACTTCTTCTATGGCAAGTCGCAGGCCCTGCATGGCGTGAACATGGACATCCCGGAGCGCCAGGTGACGGCCTTCATCGGCCCCTCGGGCTGCGGCAAGTCCACGCTGCTGCGCAATATCAACCGCATGAACGACCTTGTCGATGGCGCCAACCACCGCGGCGACATCACCGTCGGCGGCAAGACCATCTACGATCCGACGCTGGAGGTGACCAGCCTGCGCAAGCGCATCGGCATGGTCTTCCAGAAGTCCAACCCCTTCCCCAAGTCGATCTTCGAGAATGTCGTCTACGGCCTGCGCACCTCCGGGGTGAACGACGCGCGCGTGCTGGAGGCGGCGTGCGAGGAGGCCCTGCGTGGCGCCGCCCTGTGGGAAGAAGTCAAGGACCGCCTGAACCAGAGCGCTCTCGGCCTGTCCGGCGGCCAGCAACAGCGCCTGTGCATCGCGCGCGCCGTGGCGATCAAGCCTGAGGTCCTGCTCATGGACGAACCGTGCTCGGCCCTGGATCCGATCGCCACCGGCCGGGTCGAGGAGCTGATCCTGGAACTCAAGAAGCTGTTCACCGTCGTCATCGTCACCCACAACATGCAGCAGGCCGCCCGCGTCAGCGACCGCACCGCCTTCTTCTACCTGGGCAAGCTGATCGAATACGACAAGACCCTGACCATCTTCACCAATCCGTCGGTCAAGCAGACCGAGGATTACATTACCGGCCGCTTCGGATAAGACCTCACCATGACCCAACTGCGCCAATTCGAACTCGAGCTCGCCGACCTCAAGCGTTCCCTGGTCGCCATGGGCGACATGGTCGACCACGCCCTGCTGCTGGCGGTGAACGGCATCCAGAGCCCGACCGCCGACATCCGCGAGCGAGCCCGCACTCTCGAGGACGGGATCGATGCTATGGAGACGGTCATCGAAGACCGCTGCCACACCATCATCGCCCTGCAGAATCCGATGGTGCGCGATCTGCGCTTCATCATCTCGGCGATGTCGATCGCCAGTGATCTGGAACAGCTCGGCGACCGCGCTGAGTCGATCAGCAAGCGCGCCCACTACATCGCCTGCCACGGCCGCATCGAGAATCCGCCCGAGCTGGCCCGGCTCGGGTTGCTGACCCACACCATGCTGCGTCAGGCGATGGACGCCTTCGTCACCGGCAACGGCGAGGTTACCCGCAAGGTGATCGAGGAGGAGCCCGAGACCGACAAGTTGACCAAGGCTTGCTATGCCTACCTGCAGGACCGCATGGCCTCCGACACGACCCGGATCAAGGAGTACACCCACATGCTGCGTGCGGTCTCCTCGCTCGAGCAGGTCGGTGATCTCGCCATGGCGATCGCCGAGGAGACGGTGTTCATGCACCAGGCGCAGACGATCCGCCACAACCACGACAACCTGAAGTAAGGAGACGCACCGTGGGCCGCGTCCTGGTCATCGAAGACGAACCCGATCTGCAGGAGCTGCTGCGCTTCAACCTGCAGAAGGAAGGGCACACCGTGACCGTCGCCGGGACCGGCAGCGATGGCCTGCATGAGCTGCGCCGTCAGCCCTTCGACCTGGTCCTGCTCGACCTGATGCTGCCCGACCGCGATGGCCTCGAGGTCTGCCGTATCGTGCGCGGCGACGAATCGCTCAGCGCCATGCCGATCATCATGGTGACGGCCAAGGGCGAGGAGAGCGATGTCGTGCTGGGTCTCGGCATCGGCGCCGATGACTATGTGACCAAGCCCTTCCGCGTGAAGGAGCTGATGGCCCGCATCCGCGTCCGCCTGTCGCGCCACCTCGATGAAGAGCGCGACGCCGAGCGTCGCCGCATCCAGATCGGCGACATGACCATCGATCCGGTGCGCCACCGCGTGCTGATCAAGGACGAGGCGATGCCCCTCACCCTGACCGAATTCAAGCTGCTGCACTTCCTCGCCAGCCACCCTGGCGTGGTCTATGGCCGCTACGATCTGCTCGACCGCATCGGCGATGGCGAGAGCGTGGTCACCGATCGCACGATCGATGTGCATGTGCGCAACCTGCGCAAGAAGCTCGGCGGTTATGAAGATCTGGTGGAGACGGTGCGCGGCGTAGGCTACCGCTTCAGTGAGCTCCCCTGAACCCTCCGGCGGCGCCCACCGCCTCATCGCCACACTGATCGCTGCCGTCGCGCTGCTGACCGTGGCCTTGGCGCTGTGCCTGCCGGCCGCAGCCCCGACCGCGGTCGTCATCCTGGCGATCTTCGCCGCTGTGCTCGGCATCCGCCAGGCGTTCAACCACGCGCGCATCCGCGAGCTGCGTATCGTCGCCACCGCCTACGCCAAGGGCGATATCGAGCGCAGGGTCGCGGTCGCCGGCTTCGATTCCCTGGCCCAGCTCGGCCGCGACCTCAACACCCTGGGCGAACATCTGGCGACCACGCGCACCGCCCTGGAGTCGCAGCGCGGCATGCTCGACGGTGCGCTCGGCAGCCTGAACGAGGGCGTCGCCTGTCTCGACGACCTCGACCGCATCGTCTATGCCAACCCGGCTTGGCGCCATCTCGCCGCCGGCGGCCAGCAGCCGACCGGCGCGGCCTTCTATGAGCAGATCCAGGCCGCCGCCCTCTCGGCTGCCGTGACCAATGCGCGCGGCGGCGGTCGCGCGGACGGCATCGAGTTCGAGCACCGTCGGCGCCGTCTGCGCGCCACCGTGGCCCAGGCCACGCCGACCACCCTGGTCGTCGTGCTGCACGACCTCACCGAGTTGAAACGGCTGGAAGGCGCCCGGCGCGAATTCGTCGCCGCGATCAGCCACGAGCTGAAGACACCGCTCACCGCCATCGCCGGCTTCGCCGAGACCCTGCTCGACGGCACCCTGGAGGAGGACCCGGCAGCGGCCCGCGGCTTCATCGAAAAGATCGCCCGCCATGCCGACCGCCTGACCGTCCTGGTGCGCGATGTGCTGACCCTCAGCCGGTTGGAACAGGGCGCCTGGGAGGTGCATCCCGGGCCGCTGCAGATCCCCGAGATCGTGCAGCAGCTCGTAGAAGAACAGGTGCAGGCCGCCAATACCCGCCAGGTCCGCCTGGTCATCGATGGTCCCGCCCAGCTTGCCGCGACCACCGACCGCGAACTGCTGCACCAATTGCTCGGCAACCTGGTGAGCAACGCCATCCGCTACAACCGCGCCGACGGCAGCGTGACGATCAGCTACGCCGCCGATGACGACCGCCTGCATCTTGCCGTGGCCGACACCGGCATCGGTATTCCCGCTGAGCATCGCGAACGCGTCTTCGAGCGTTTCTACCGTGTCGATGCGCATCGCAGTCGTGCCAGCGGCGGCACCGGCCTGGGCCTGGCCATCGTCAAGCAGCTGGTCGATGCGCTGCAGGGCACGATCACGCTGGAGAGCGGCAACCAGGGCACGACCTTTCGAGTCGTCCTGCCGCGCACCGATCCGCGCTCAGGACGCTAGCCAGGAGCGCGGGCGCCCCCGCCCGACCGGCGCGCAGGCGCCCCCGCCTGCGCTGACTCTGCGCACCTGCGGGCGAGGGCGCCCGCAATCCGGTCGGGCGAGGGCGCCCGCGCTCCTGCTCCTGCCATATGAAGATCTGCTGTGCGATCGACGAAGAGTCTACACATGCCGTCGCAACACGGCACACCGTCATCCTTCGCCCGCCCTTCATGTGCCATCCGATCTTCGGGGCCTCAACCCCGAGGATTCCATGCTGCGTACCTGCTCCATCAGCCTGCTCGCCATCGCCACCGCCATCGCGGCCGAATCGACCCCCTATCTCGAGGCGTCTGACGGATCCGCCGCCACCTTCACCGAGGTCCTGACCGTCGGTGAAAGCGGCACCACCGGTGAGGTCATGTGCGGCCTGGCTGACGGCCTCGGAGCCTACGACAACGGCGACGGCACCTTCACCCTGCTGATGAACCAGGAACTGGGCACCACGGTCGGCAAGGTCCGGCTCCATGGCAACCAGGGGGGATTCGTCTCCAAGCTGATCATCAACACGAGCACCCTGGCGGTGCAGTCGATCACCGACTTCAACGCGACGAACACCAGCATCTATCTGTGGAACGGCACCACCTGGGCCGCTGGCACCACCGCCTACGCACGCCTGTGCTCCGCCGACCTGGCGGATTCCACCGCCTTCTATGATGCCACCACCGGCAAGGGCACGCAGAGCCGCATCTTCCTCAACGGCGAGGAGACCGGGGCCGAAGGCCGCGTCTTCGCACATGTCGCCACCGGCAGCGCTGCCGGCAAGAGCTGGCAGCTTCCCCACCTCGGTCGCGCAAGCTGGGAGAACCAGGTCGCCTGCCCCAAGGCCCAGGTCAAGACCGTCGTCATCGGCCTCGATGACACCCTTCCCGGTCAGCTGTATGTCTACGTCGGCGACAAGCGCAGCAGCGGCAACGACATCGAGAAGGCGGGTCTGGTCGGGGGCCATCTCTTCGGCGTCCGCGCCAATGCCACCGTGACCGAGGTCGAGGATGAGACCGTAGGCGGCAGCCTGACCTCCCTCGGCGGACTGGCCAAGGGTGGCAGCGCCAGCTTCGCCCTGGTCGATCTCGGCGATGTCGCGAACATGACCGGTGCGCAGTTGCAGTCGCACAGCACCGCCAATGGCGTCACCGAGTTCCTGCGCCCCGAAGATGGCGCCTGGGATCCCAAAAATCCCTCCGACTTCTACTTCGTCACCACGCACCGCTACGACCAGACCAAGGACAGCTCAGGAGCGCAGACCGCCGCGACTCGTCTCTTCCGCCTGCGCTTCAGCGACATCGCCGACCCCGCGGCCGGCGGAACCCTCACCATGCTGCTCGATGGCGACGAGGGCGCCCAGATGCTCGACAATATCTGCGTCGACTCCTACGGCCGGGTGATCATGCAGGAGGATCCGGGTGGCAACGCGCACTCCGCGCGGATCTGGTCCTATGAGATCGGCAGCGGCACCCTGAGCGAGATCGCCAAGCACGATGACGAGATCTTCGGCGACTACGCTGCCGGCGTCGCCAGCGGAACAGTCAAGTCCGGCTTCACCAACGACGAGGAAAGCTCGGGCATCATCGACGCTTCGGCCATCCTCGGCGCTGGCAAGTATCTGCTGGTCAGCCAGGCGCACGGCACCACCAAATACACCAATGACACCCTCATCGCCAATCTCACCGAGGTCATCGAGGGTGGCCAGCTCCTGGTCATGACCCTGGCTGCGGGCGCCGACGCCAGCGCCCCGACCCTGCGCAACTGGGGCTTCGGCGTCCGCCGCGGCACCAACACCCGGCTGACCAGCGATGCCCTGCGCGCCCAGGACGACCGCGCCGCCGCCAGCGCCGTCACCTACACCGTGACCACCGCCCCGACCAAGGGCTCGCTCAAGAAGTCGGGCGTGGCGGCCAGCAGCTTCACCCAGGCGGACATCGACGCCGGCCTGGTGACCTACACCCACACCAGCGGCAGCGGCGACGCCTTCGACCGCTTCACATTCTCGGTGTCCGATGGCACCAACAGCCTGACCGGCCAGGTGCTGAACATCTCGGTCGGCGAAGGCCTGCGCGTGCAGAAGGTCGGCAGCTACGCCATCCCCTCCGGGTACGATGAGGATGGCGGTGTAGCTGAGATCGTCGCCCATGATCCGGCCAGTCAGCGCCTCTTCGTGGTCAACGGCAAGAGCAACACCATCGATATGCTGCAACTCAGCGCTGACGCCAAGACGGCGCTGATCTCTTCGCTGAACCCCTCGACCACCGTCGCCACCGCGACAAATGTGACCAGCGTCGCGGTGAAGAACGGCATCCTCGCGGCGGCGGTCGGCAACACCGACAGCCAGGCCCCCGGCTATGTCTTCTTCTACAACGCCGCGACTGGCGCCTATATCCACCATGTGGATTTGGCGACCTCAGTCGACCAGACCGGCGCCGTACGCGGAGCCCTGCCTGACATGGTCACCTTCACCCCGGACGGCAGCAAAGCACTGGTCGCCATCGAAGGCGAACCGAAGGACGACTACACCATTGATCCGCATGGCGGCGTGGTGGTGATCGACCTGTCCGCCGGCGTCGCCAGCGCGACCACGATCTGGTGTGGCTTCAGCGCCTTCGAAGCCTCGCTCGCCTCGCTGCGTGCCGCCGGCGTTCGCATCTTTAACGATAAGGCGACCGGATCCCCGGCCGCCAGTGTCCAAGCCGACATGGAACCCGAATACATCGCCGTTTCCGCCGACGGCAGCACCGCCTGGGTCACCTGCCAAGAAAACAACGCCATAGCCGTTCTTAACCTGGCGATCCCAAGCGTCACCGCCATCCTGCCCCTGGGCAGCAAGAACTGGAACGAAAGCGGCGTTACCCTCGACCCCAGCAATGAAGACCTCGGCGTTAACACCAATAGCGGCGACGAGACGCTCCAGATGATCAATGCCCCGATCCGCGGCTTGTACATGCCAGACGCCATCTCCGCATTCACCACGGGTGGAAGCACGTGGTTGTTGACCGCCAACGAAGGCGATGCGCGTGACTACAGTGCCTTGGGCGAAGAGGTCCGGCTGCGCAGCGCGATCCGCGACGCCGCCTGGGACACCGCCAACGCCAATGCGTCCTTCGACAGCAATCTGGGCCGTCTGAACCTGACCCGCTACAGCGGTGACACCGACAATGACGGTGACCTGGATGTCATGCACGCCTATGGTGCGCGCAGCTTCTCTGTGTGGAACTCAAGCGGTAGCCTGGCGTGGGACAGCGGCAATGCGATGGAGTCCTTCTTCTCCACCTACTTCGCCAGCGACTTCAACAGCAACCATAATGGCGACGACAATGGGTTCGACTCACGCAGCGATGACAAGGGGCCAGAACCCGAAGGTCTGACCTCGCTGACGGTCGGCAGCAAGACCTATGCCGCGATCGGCCTCGAGCGCATGGGCGGCTTCTTCCTCTACGACCTGTCCACGCCCACCGCTCCGACCCAGGCGGCCTACTACACCGGCCGCCTGTTCACCGGCATCCCCGAGAACGGCGACGCCGGCGACCTTGGCCCCGAGGGCATGCTGGCGATCAGCGCCGACCACAGCCCGACCGGCAATCCGCTGGTGATCATAGGCAATGAGGTGAGCGGAACCGTGGCGATCCACGAGGTGGTCGCCGCCAACGACGACACCGATTCAGGCAGCACGGTCGGCACCACCACCGGCGGCAGCGGCTCGGGCTCATCGAGTGCCCCGGCCGCCAACAACGACGGTTCCGGCTGCGGCGCCGGCGGCTCGATCGCCGGCCTGCTGATCGGCCTGATGGGTCTCATGGGCCTGCGCCGTCGGCGGGCGTAATTACTGGAGCGCGGGCGCCCTCGCCCGACCGGCCTGCGGGCGCCCCCGCCCGCAACTGCGGCAATGCGCAGGCGGGGGCGCCTGCGCGCCGGTCGGGCGAGG
>JAIFND010000106.1 GCA_020047915.1 bacterium
GTGCGGGCGCGCAAGTTCTGGCCGTCGGTCGCACGCATCGACAACACCTACGGTGATCGCAATCTCATCTGCACGTGTCCCAGCGTCGAAGAGGTCGCGGCCCGCTGAGCGCAGGTGGCCGCACAGGGGGACTGTGCTAGCCTGCCGCCATGCGCGCTCTGGTCGTCGAGGATTACCATCCGTTGCGAGCCGCCATCGCGCAGGCCCTGCGCGGCGAAGGCTTCGCTGTCGATGAAAGCGGCGACGGCGAGGAGGGCGCCTGGTTCGCGCGTGGTACGCCCTTCGACATCATCATCCTCGACCTCGGCCTGCCCAAGCTCGACGGACTCGAGGTGCTGCGCCAGATGCGCGCACGCGGCGACCAGGCGCACGTCCTGATCGTCACCGCCCGCGACCGGGTCGAGGACCGCTGCGCCGGCCTTGATGCCGGGGCCGACGACTATCTGGTCAAGCCCTTCGCCGTGCCAGAACTGCTGTCGCGGGTACGCGCCCTGCTGCGCCGCGCCTATGCACGCAAGGATCCGGTGCTGCGCATCGCCGATCTCGCCATCGACACCGCTACGCACCGGGTGCAACGCGGCAGCCAGGACATCGAACTCAGCCAGCGTGAATACACCCTGCTCGAATTCCTCGCCCTGCGCGCCGGCGAACTGGTGACGCGCGAGGATATCCGCAGCCATCTGTACGACTTCCGCAGCGAGAGCGGCAGCAACGTCATCGACGTCTATATCGGCTACCTGCGCAAGAAGATCGAGCGCGACGACCTGCCTCGGCTGCTGACCACCCGGCGTGGGCACGGCTACATCCTGGGTCCGGCCTGACATGCGCTCGCTGCGCTGGCGTATCGCCCTCGCCGGCGGGGCCCTGGCCGCCCTGATGGTGCTGGCCGGCGGCGCTGGTCTCGCATTCTACCTGCAGCACACCGGCGAGCAGCGCCTGCGCGTCCTCGCCGCCAGCCAGTTGCAGGCGCTTGCGCATGGCCTTGAGTTCGAACATGGCGGCATCGAACTGCACTCGCTGCCGGAAAGCGGCCTGGGCTGGGCGCTGTACAAGCATGATGGAAGCCTGTTGGCCGGCAGCGCCTGGCCGGGCATGGCCCCACCGGGCAGCAAGTTGGCTGCACCTGCGGTCACGCGCATAACCACTCCCGAGGGCCAGGCCGGCATGCTCGCGTCAGGATGGTTCCAACCGGACGAAGACGACCGCACCGGCGGCGGTGAGATCTCCGCCAGCCTGGTCTTCTCCACCGCGGACATCGACCGCGAGCAGACCGGCCTGCTGCTCTCCTGCCTGGCCGTCAGCGTGCTGACCGCCAGCCTCGCCGCCCTGCTGCTGGCCGCCGTGCTGCGCCACATGCTGCGACCGCACACCGATCTCGCCGAGAAGATCGCCGCACTGGAGCCGCAATGTCGCGGCCAGCGCATCTCCACCGCCACCCTCCCCGCCGAACTGGTGCCGGTCGCCGAGCGCATCAACGGCTTGTGCGATCGCCTGGAGCAGTCGTATCAGTTGGCCGCCACTTTCCATGCCGCCGCCGCGCATGAACTGCGCAATCCGCTGGCCGGACTGCGCGCCACCATCGAGGTGGCAGCCGGCCCGGGTGGCGACCCGGCCAGCGCTCTGGCCACCTGCCACCAGATCGTCCGCCGCATGGAGGCGCGCGTCGCGAACCTCCTGCTGGCGGCCAGGCTGGATGCCGGACAGGTCGAGGTCCGGCGTGACGAAGTCGATGTGAACGACCTGCTGGTGCAGGCCTGGGAGGCGCAAGCGACCCGCGCTGCCGACCGCGGCCTCGAAGCGCTGTGGGACCTGCAGGGGTCGGGAATCGCCAGCGCCGATCCGGAGGCGGTGCGCATGCTGCTCGCCAACCTGATCGACAACGCGATCAGCCACGCCGACCGGCCGGGCGCCGTCCGCCTGCAGGCCACGACCACGGACAGCTGGGTGACGGTCGAGATCACGAACCCCAGTTCGCTTGACGGCGAGCGGGCGGCCCGCCTGGTCGAGCGCGGGCGGCGTGGGGCGAGCACCAGCTCGGACGCACGCCATGCCGGCCTGGGCATGGGCGTGTGCTGCGGCTTGGCCGAATTGCTCAAAGGTCGATTCAGCGTCAGTGCCGACGGTCGGGAACTACGGGCTGTACTGACCCTGCCCGAGGCTGCCGAGTTCACCTACTGGTAACACCTGTGTTTCATACGCGGGCCTGGGATAGGACATTACCCGAGGCGTTCTCATCGGCTTCTCATCTTGGCCTTACACGGTACCGGCATGTGCTTCCGCCTCGCCGTGCTCTGGTTGTGCTGCTGTCTCGCCCTGTCGGCAGCGGTCGATGACGGTTGGTACCACGACGAACGTCAACTGTGGGCCGGCATTCCGATCACGCTGCGCTTCACCCCGGGGGACGAGGCGCTCGGCGATCGCGTCTGGGCCTACCTGCAGTCGATCGACCAGACCTTCAATGATTGGCGCGACGACAGCGATATCGGACGGATCAATCGCGCCGGGCCCGGCACCTATGCACTGAACGCCGATCTGGCGGCGGCCTTCGCCCTGGCCGGACGGATGCGCGGCCAAACCGGCGGCGCCTGCGAGATCACCGTTGGACCGCTGCGCCGGCTGTGGCGCCAGGCCGAGAAGACCGCGACCTGGCCGGGCGAGGCCGAGATCGCCCAGGTGATGACCGGCATCGGCGCCGGCGGCTACCGGGTGGACGGCGCCAGCCTCACCGTGCTGAAGCCCGGAGTCCAGTTCGACTTCGGTGGCGTATGCAAAGGTTTCGCCGTCGATCGCGCCGCCGAGATGCTGCGCACTGCCGGCTGCACCGCTGCCCTGGTGCAGATCGGCGGTGAAACCCAGGTCTGGGGCCAGGCGCCGGCCAAGCGCACGCACCGCCTCGGCATCCCGCATCCCGACGCCCCGGACGAGCGCATGTGGACGCGGATCCAGGACCCCGGCGCTGGGCTGTGCGGTTCGACCAGCGGCAACTACCGCAATCCCGTGGTGGTCGCCGGCAAGGTGCTCTATCACATCTACGACCCCCGCACCGGCCAGCCCACCGACACGCATGTGCTGTCGGCCAGCGTCGCCTTCCGCGGCCAGGGCCGGAATGGCGAGGCCGACTGCCTGACCAAGGCGATGGTCGTGCTGGGCGAACCCGGGGTCGCACTCGTCGCCCAGGCCGGCGCCGAAGGCCTGCTGCTGATCCGCGCCGCCGACCAGCGCATCACCATCCACAAGACCCCCGGTTGGGATGCCCTGGCCGTCCCTGAGGAGGCCGCCAAATGAGCGTCCGCGTCGCCGTCGCTCCTGGTTGCACTGGCATGGGCAGCTGTGTCCGTCTCGCCCCCACCGTGTTCCGGATCGATGCCGCCAGCGGCAAGGCCGTGGTGCTGCTCGATGACTGCACCGCGCAGCGCGACCAGGTCATGGAGGCGGCCCGCGCCTGCCCCTTCGTTGCAGTCGAAGTCGATGGCGTGCAGATGAGCGAGCCGATCGACACTGTGCAGGTCGTCGCCAGCGAACGCCTGACCCCCGACATCATCGCCCTGCGCCTGCGCCGGGCCGGCTTCACCTTCGCCCCGGGCCAGTACGTCTTCCTGCGCCTCACGGATGCCCAGGGTGAGTTCTTCCGCACCTATTCGGTGGTCTCCAGCGACAAGGGCGTGGTCACCCTGGCCATCCGTCTGGTGCCCAACGGCCGCGCCGGCAAGGTGCTGTCGGCGATCCAGCCCGGCACCGAGGTCGGCCTGTCGCGCGCGAAGGGCCTGTTCACCCTGCTCTCGCCGGACAAGCCCAAGCTGTTCGTCACCGGCGGCACCGGCCTGGCACCGGTCGTGCCGATGGCCAAGGCGGCGGCCGGGGCGCGCAAGCTGATCGTGGTCGGAGCGCGCAATCCGGGCGACCTGTTCTGGCGCCAGGAACTGCTCGCCATCCCCAACACCGAACTGGTCGAGGTGGTGCAGAACCCCGATCCCACCTGGACCGGCCCGGTCGGCCTGGTCACCTTGCCGCTCGAAAAGCTCAACCCGACCGACTGGCCCGAGGTCTATACCTGCGGCGGTCCCGGCATGGTCGAAGCGGTGCGCAAGACCCTGGTCGCGCGCGGCTTCGCACCCGACAGCGTGCTGTCGGACAGCTTCGTCGCCGCCGGCAGCGCGGTGCCGACCGGCGAGCGCCGGGCCGTCGCCCCGGCCCCCGCGCCCAGCTACGACTGGCCGAGTCTGCTGCGCCGCCTGCACTACATCGCCTCGGCCCCCCTCGCCCTGGTCATCCTGTTCTACGCCCTGACCGGCTTCATCGCCAACCGCTCGACCTGGTTCGAGTCGCAGGCCACCGGAACCTCGGCCCGCAGCGTGCCGGCCGGAGTCGAACTCGACCGTGAACACCTCGCCCCGGTGCTGGCGGCGATGCTGCCCGACGGCGCCGAGCTGCGTGACTTCACCGCCGGCACCGATCCCAAGGCGCGCTTCGCCGCCGCCAATGGCCGGGCCTGGAGCGTCGAGGTTGCCGGCGAGACGCGCGGCGTGCGCATCGTCGAGCGTGGCGAACTGCCAGCCGGTACCGAACTGACCAGCGAAGGGGTCGCTGCCGCCCTCGCCAGCCGCTTCTCGGGCCACCCCGACCTCGACCACGCCAGCGCCGAGGACGGCACGGTGCAGCTCGAGTTCGCCTCGGTGTGGGGCACGCACCGTATCGAAGTGGACAACGCGACGCGCACCTGGACCGCCACCGCCAACGCGCATCCGCTGGTCGTGTCGCTGACCGACCTGCACCGCGGCAAGCATGCCGGCGCGTGGCAGAAGGTGATCATCGACGTCACCGCCCTGATCCTCGCCCTGGTCACCCTGTCCGGCGCCGCCATGGCGCTGATGGCCGCCGCACCGGCCCGCCGCCGTCAGGCCCAGATCCTGATCGGCTCGTCCATCATCGTCGTCATCGTCCTCCTTGCCTCGAGGTGACCCCCATGTCCCGTATTCTCGTCGCCCTCGCCCTCGCCGCCGCCGCCTGCGCTGCCGATCCGCAATTCGTCTTCGACATGACGATGGCGGACGGCAGTGGCGACAAGCCGATGATCGTCGCCTGGATCGAAAAGGCCGACGGCACCTTCGTGCGCACCGTGCAGATGTTCTCGAAGGACAAGAAGTACTTCAAGGATATGGAGACCTGGGAGGCGGCGCGCACCGGCAAGGCCGATCCGGGGTTTGACGCAGCAGTCGGCGCCACCCTGGCCTACGGCCAGCACAAGGTCGTGAAGCTGTCGGCCAAGGATGTCCTGGCCGATGGCTACGTCCTGCGCATCGAACAGCGCAAGGACAAGGGCGGCTGGTACAAGAAGTTCAAGGCCCCGCTTACCGCGAATTGGCCGGGCCTGACCTTGGAAGGCAAGAACGCCGGCTACTTCGCCAAGCTCGTGATCACGATCGAGCGCTGACATGTCCCGTCGCACGCTGCTGCCGCTGGTCCTCGCCGCTGCCGCCTTTGCCGCCGATCCGGTCCCTCAGACCGAACTGACGGTGACGGCCGGATCCCTCTTTTCGTACCGGCCCGCCTTCAACGGCCAGCCCCTCGACTACCGGGGTGAAAACCTGCCGGCCGGCGTCGCAGTCGATCCCGCAACCGGCCTGCTGCGTGGCAAGCCGCTGCAGACCGGCGTGTTCGACGGTTCGATCATCGCCCGCGGGGCCACCAGCCAGGCCCGGCTGCGCTTCCGCCTGACCGTGTTGCCCGGCAGCGCCACGATCGCAGCGGTCGCGGATACCCCCGCCACATCAGGGACAGCGCCAGGCTCCGAACCTGCCCCAGGCGGCGCTCCGCCCGCCTATGCGGGTGGAGAGGAGGAAGACGAGGCGGATCCGATGCTGGCTGCCGGCGGTGCCAAACTCAGCGAGTGGACCGACAACCAGCGCCGCGTCATCCACCACTGGTTCCTGCCCGGCGCCGCGACCCTGCCGGGCGGCGATTGGTACTACCGCATCTCGCACGTCGCGCGCAATGGCTACGACGAGGATGTCCGCACCAACCTGCTCGGCCTCGATGACAACGTGAAGATCGGCTTCATGGTCGGCTGGTCGCCGGTCGAGACCACCACCCTGACGGTGCAGCGCATCAACGGGCGTGACCTGGCCGTCGCGGCGCCCGCCGTGGGTGAGAAGGTCAGCTACGACACCTACGAGTTCCTCGGTACGTGGCAGTTGCTCGACCAGCGCGGCGTGCGCGGCCTGTGGTCTGGCCCCTGCGACCTGTCGCTGGTCGCAGGCTGGAGCTGGATGCTGCGCAACCACGGCACCGGCGATGTCTCGCTGGACCTCGGCGTAGTCGCCGAGCGTGACCTGTTCAACGACCGCCTGCGCCTGGGCGTCGGCCTGTTCCACGCCGGACTGTCAGCCTACGACCAGGGCCTGGCCACGGGGCCCTCCGACAAGCTGTTCCCCGACGAGCAGGACTACCTGGTCAGCCAGGGGACGACGGTCAAGCCGACCGCCAATGGCACCTCCTCGTTGGCCCTGACCGCCCGCGTGGCGCTTAGCCAACACTGGTTCCTGATGGGCGAGGGCATCGTGCCCCTGTCCGGCTGGGACACCGAGGAAGGCCCGGCCTACGCCGCCGGCCTCGGCTACGACACCAACACCCACGAGTTCGCCATCTACTTCAGCAACACCGCCAACGCCGCCTTCAACAGCGTGCTGACCGGTGGCGCCCAGCCGATGGCCCTGCCCTTCTTCGCATTCTCGATCACCGCGTATCTCTGAGGGATCCCATGCGTCTCCTGTGCATCCTGTTGCTCGCCTGCACTGCCGCCCTGC
>JAIFND010000230.1 GCA_020047915.1 bacterium
CTTCCGCCTTGATTCCATCCAACCTACGGATTTCGACGCAGAACCACATACCCCCGGCTTACCTTTACGCCATTGGGCGAAGCCCCCGAGCAGAAGGCCGCTTGGCCCCCGGCCGGACGCCCTATCCTTCGCGCCCTCCCATGAGCATCTTCGCCAAGGTTCCCGCCCAGGTCCGTCTGCCCGAGGTCGAGGAGCGCATCCTCGCGCTGTGGCGCGAGCTCGACGCCTTCCACGAGTCGAACCGCCGGCGCAAGGCGCAGGGCGCGCCCGAATTCGTGTTCTACGACGGCCCGCCCTTCGCGACCGGCACGCCGCACTACGGCCACCTGCTGGCCGGTACGATCAAGGACATCGTGCCGCGCTTCTGGTCGATGCGCGGCCACCATGTCGAGCGCCGCTTCGGTTGGGACTGCCACGGCCTGCCGATCGAATCGCTGGCGCAGAAGGCGCTGAATCTCAAGGGCACTCCAGATATCCTGCGCGTCGGCGTCGCCGCCTTCAACGAGCAGTGCAGCCAGATGGTGCAGACCTATGTCGCGGAGTGGCGGAGGACCGTCAACCGCATGGGTCGCTGGGTCGATTTCGACAACGACTACAAGACCATGGACCCCGAGTTCATGGAGTCGGTGTGGTGGGTGTTCAAGCAACTGTGGGACCAGGGGCGCATCTATAAGGCGCACCGCATCATGTGGTACGATCCGGTGCTGACCACGCCGCTGTCCAACAACGAGGTCGGTGACAACTATCGCGATGTGCAGGATCCGGCGGTGACCGTACGCTTCCGCGTCCGGGCTGGAGGCTGGAGGCTGGAGGCTGGAGGCGGCGATGTTTCGAGCGCCATTGCGGCTGGAAAGGCGCATGTCCTCGCGTGGACGACGACGCCGTGGACGCTGCCCGAGAACCTGGCGCTGTGCGTCGGTCCCGAGGTCGCCTACTGCTGGATCGAGGACGCCGCGTCTGGCGAGGTGTACCTGCTGGCCAAGGAACGCCTGGCGGCCTACTACAAGAAGCCTGAGCAGTACCGCATTCTTGGCGAGTGCGCCGGCGCGGACCTCGTCGGCCTGGAGTACGAACCGCTGTTCCCCTACTTCGCCAACGCGCCGAAGGCCTTCCGCGTCCTGTCCGACGGCTTCGTCACGACCGGCGACGGCACCGGCATCGTGCATATGGCGCCGGCCTACGGCGAGGACGACTACCGCGTCTGCCGCGTCGCCGGCATCGGCATCGTCGATCCCTTGGATGCCGAGTGCCGGTTCACCGCGGCGGTGCCGGAATACGCCGGCCAGTTCTGCAAGGACGCCGACAAGGCGATCATCAAGCGACTCAAGGACGAGGGCAAGCTCGTCCACCAGTCGACCATCGTCCACAGCTACCCCTACGGCGACCGGAGCGATGCGCCGCTCATCTCGCGCGCCCTCGACGCCTGGTACGTGCGCATGACCGACCTGCGCCCGCGCATGGTCGAGGCCAACAAGCAGGTCCGCTGGATCCCCGAGGCGATCGGCAGCAACCGCTTCGGCAACCTGATCGCCAACGGCCCGGACTGGAACATCAGCCGCAACCGCTTCTGGGGCTCATGCCTGCCGGTGTGGGTCAACATCGACGATCCCGCGGACTGCATCTGCGTCGGATCGGTGGCTGAACTCGAGCGCCTCTCGGGCGTGCGCGTCAGCGACCTGCACAAGCACGTCGTCGATGCGGTGGAGATCGTGCGCGACGGCAAGCGCTACCGACGCACCCCCGAGGTCCTCGACTGCTGGTTCGAATCCGGCGCCATGCCCTACGGCCAGAAGCACTACCCCTTCGACAACAAGGGCGCCTTCGAATCGACCTTCCCGGCGCAGTTCATCGCCGAAGGCCTCGACCAGACGCGCGGCTGGTTCAACTCGCTGCTCGTCCTCTCGACCGCGCTGTTCGACAAGCCGGCCTTCCAGAATGTCGTGGTCAACGGCATGATCCTGGCTGAGGACGGCGCCAAGATGTCGAAGTCGAAGAAGAATTACCCCGATCCCAATGTCGTCCTCGACCAGTACGGCGCCGACGCGCTGCGCGCCTACCTGATCGACAGCCCGGTGGTGCGCGCCGAGCCGCTGCGCTTCTCCGAGAACGGCCTCAAGGAGATCGTGCGCACGGTCGTACTGCCGTACTGGAACGCGCTGTCCTTCTTCACCACCTACGCCAACGCCGACAGCTACGATCCGCGCACCTGGCAGGCGCAGCCTGCCGCGCAGCGTGCCCTGCTCGACCGCTGGATCCTCTCGACCCTGCAGTCGCTGGTCCGCGACGTGAACGCCGAGATGGAGGGCTACCGCCTCTATAATGTCGTGCCGCGCCTCGCCCGCTTCATCGACGACCTGACCAACGGCTACATCCGCTACACCCGCGCACGCTTCTGGAAGGGCAGCGATCTCCAGGACCAGACCGACGCCTTCGCCACGCTCTACGAGGTGCTGACCACCTTCGCCAAGGTGCTGGCCCCCTTCATGCCCTTCCTCACCGAGGAGGTGCACCAGCGCCTGGTCCGTCCGGTCGATCCGGCGGCGCCGGCCAGTGTGCACTGGTGCGACTACCCGCAGCCCGATGCGCAGCTCATCGACGCCGCCCTGGAAGCCGATGTCGCGGTCGCCTTCACCGTCGCCTCGCTCGGCCGCAAGCTGCGCGAGGATGCCAAGCTGAAGGTGCGCCAGCCGCTGGCCACCCTCACCGTGGTGTCACGCGATCCGGCGGTGCGCGCTGCGGCCAGCCGCTTCGCCGCGCAGATCTGCCTGGAGCTGAACATCAAGCACCTGGCGGTGTCCGAGGACGAGGCCGCCTTCTGCAGCCTCCAGGTGAAGCCGAACTTCGCCGCCCTGCGCAGCCGCGCTGGGCCGAAGCTCAAGGAGATCGGCGCCGCCCTGTCATCGTGGGGCTTCGCCCAGGTTGCCGAGGTCGAAGCCGGGCGCAGCGTCGAGATCGCAGGCGTCGCGGTGGGCAAGGACGACCTGCTGCTGCAGCGCCAACCCAAGGCGGGCAGCGTGGTCGCCAGTTCCGGCGCGGTGTCGGTCGCCCTTGATGCGACCCTGACCCCCGAGCTGGTGGCCGAAGGTCACGCCCGCGAGTTCGTCAGCGTGCTGCAGCAGGCGCGCAAGGACGCGGGTCTCGACATCAGCGACCGCATCCGCGTGACCTGGGACAGCGAGGACGCCGAACTGGTGGCCGCGATCACCACGCATGCCGCGTACATCGCCGACGAGGTGCTGGCGGTCGAGTTCACGCGCGGCACCGGAACCCAGGCCGCCGAGGTCAACGGGCGTGCGATTCGCTTCTCACTGACGAAGGCGTGATCAGGCCAGCACGTAAGCAATGACCGCGGATACATAGGCCGCGATGCCCAGGCCCAACAGCACGATCTCGACCTGGAACCTCATCGTCTTACGGTCGCGATAGGCAATCGCTTCAGTGAGGTTGGCCTCGGGCGTCCCGGCGTCGAACTGCGACAGCCACTTCACCCGCAGGCCCGACAGCAGCACCAGCACGGCGGCCAGCACCAGGGCCAGGCCGACGGCCATGGTGATGCGCGCGAAGTCGCCACTGCGCGCGATCTGCGGCCCACTGAAGCCGGTGATCGTCAGGGTGATCGTCGCCAGGGTCAGCAGCAGCTGGCTGCGGCTCTGCAGCACGGCGAACTGCTGGCGCACCACATCGTAGGTGCGCGCCGCATCGCCGTGGTGCAGCGCCAGCAGGCGCTCGGCCTCGGCGCGCTGGTGCGGCTTAAACCCGGGCGTAATCAGCACAGGCTTCCTCGATCGTCGCCAGGACCTTCTTCATCGTCTCGGCGTCGGGCAGCAGGGTGATGCGGAAGGCGTCCTGGTACGGTACATTGAAGCCGTGACCGGGGGTGACCAGGACGTGACGCTTCTCAAGCAGGTCGAGGGCGAACTTCTGGTCGTTGAAGTGCGGGATCGCGCCCGGCTTCACCCGTACGAAGACGTACAGCGCGCCCTGCGGGATCATCGCCTCGAGGTACCTCGAGCGCGCCAGCCCCTCGGCCACCGCCTTGCGCGTCTCGTAGAGGCGGCCGCCCGGGCGGGTCAGCTCGAAGATCGACTGCTTGCCGCCCAGCGCGGTCTGCACCGCCCACTGGCTCGGCACGTTCGAGCACAGGCGCAAACCGGCCATCAGGTCGAGGGCCAGCAGATAGTCCTTGGCCGGCTCCTTGGGGCCGCTGAACGACACCCAGCCGACGCGGAAGCCGCAGGCGCGATAGACCTTGGACAGGCCGCCGAAGGTCGCGACCACGGTGCGCTTGTTGAGCGTCGCCACCGGCACGAACTCGGCATCGTCGTAGAGCACCTGGTCGTAGATCTCGTCGCTGAACACGACCAGGCCGTGCTCCTCGGCGAGGTTGACCAGCTGCTGCAGCACGGCGCGCGGATAGACCGCGCCGGTCGGGTTGTTGGGCGAGATGATGACCAGGGCGCGGGTGCGCGGCGTGATCAGCTTGGCGACCTCGGCGGGATCGGGCACGTAGCCGTTCTCGGCCCGGCACGGGTAGTGCACGGCGGTGCCGCCGTTGAGCGTGACCGCCGCCGTCCACAGCGGGTAGTCGGGGCTGGGCACCAGCACCTCGTCGCCCTGGTCGAGCAGGGCGCGCAGCGACAGCAGGATCAGCTCGGAGACGCCGTTGCCGATGAACACCTCGTCGGCGGTGACATCCATCACGCCGCGCGACTGCTGCTGCATCACCACCGCCTCGCGGGCCGGGAAGATGCCCTTCTGGTGGCAGTAGGCATCAGCCTGCGCGAGGTTCTCGATCACCGCCAGGCGCATGGTCTCGGGGGCGCGGAAGCCGAACACGCCGGGATTGCCGATGTTCAGCTTTATGATGTCGTAGCCCTGGCGTTCCAGCTCGACGGCGCGACGGGCGAGCGGACCACGGATCTCGTATCGGACCTTGGCGAGGGCGTCGGACGGCTTGATGCGTTGCAGGCTCATGAGGGGCGGCAGGTTAGCCGGGTAGCCGCGCCGTTCCAGCGGCGTCAGCCCACATTGCCCCTTTGGGTTCGACGTTCGGCGTTCGACGTTCGGTGTTCCGCAAAGGATATCCATGATTCCGGCATCTGTATCATGTTACCCAGAAGGTGAACCCGACGGTTCATGTAACGTCTCTGTCTCAAACGCCGAACGTCGAACGCCGAACACCGAACGGAGGAATCAAGGGTCAGCGCTTGCGCCGCACCATCGCGACGAAGAAGCCCTCGTGCTCGTGGTTCGGCCACAGGCGCAGGCAGGCCTTGGTGAATTCACCGTATTCGGTTCCGCGGAAGGCCGCGACGCCAGGCCCGGAGGCGGTCGGGAAGCGCTTGCCCCAGGGCGAGAGATCGACCGGTTCGAGCGGTGCGCGCAGGGCCAGCAGATGGCGCACCACCGCCTCGTTCTCGCGCGGGTCCATCGAGCAGGTGCTGTACACCAGGGTGCCGCCCGGGGCGAGCAGCGCGGCGGCGCGCTCGATCAGCGCGACCTGGATGCGCGCGCGCGACAACACGTAGGCCTCGTAGTCGATGTGCAGGTGCTCCCAGGTGCGCGGCACCTCGACCCGCACCGTGCCGGTGCCGGTGCAGGGCGCATCGACCAGGATGTGGTCCCACGCCCGCCCGCTGATCGCCGGCGGCGGGGTGCGCGCATCGCACAGCAGCGGCCGCGCCTTGGTCGCACCCATCAGCTTGAGCGTGTGGCAGAGGATGCCGTAGCGGCCGGGCGCACGGTCGCAGGCGGTCAGCCCGTCGCCCCCCTCGCCCAGGCGCATCGCCAGCAGCGCGGCCTTGCCGCCCGGCGCCGCGCAGGCATCGAGTACGCGGTCGCCGCTGCGCAGCGGCGCGACCAGGGCGGGCAACTGGCTGGCCAGGCCCTGGCTGTAGAGCCGGCCTTCGGCGTAGGCTGGCGTCGCCTTCAGCACCACCTCGGCCTCGGCCGACAGGGTGAACGACCAGTCGGAGAGGGCATGCGGCGCGAACACCACCCCGGCCTCGCGCAGCTCCTTGACCAGGTCGCCGCAGCGGCCTTTCAGGGTGTTGGCGCGGAACGAGCGCAACCGCTCGCCGTGGAAGCCGGCCAGCGCGGCGTCGGCTCGCTCGCCAGCGGACTCGCGCACGGCGGCGAGGAAGGTGGCGGGCAGCACGGCATTGGGATCGGGGACCATGGTCATCCTAAGCACGGCTGGAGGCTGGAGGCTGGAGGCTGGAGGCCCGAAGGGTGGCCGCATGTGCTGTGCATCGGCTACGCTGCGAAGCTTCCAGCTTCCAGCTTCCAGCCTCCAGCCCCTTCCGGCTCATTCCCTGCCCACGTAAGCGAGCAGGCCGGCGGCATCCACCCGGCGCGACACCCCGTCGCGCAGCATGAGGAAGCCGGCGTAGAGGAAGGCGGGGCAGGTCGTCGCCATGGGGATGCCGCCGAGCCAGTTGTCGTCGAGGCACAGCAGCACGCCGAACCAGCCGAGCGGGATGGCCACCAGGATGGTAAGCAGCCCACTGACGAAGCTGCCGACGCTGCCGACGCGCAGAGTGCAGGCGGGCGGCAGCCGGCCGACCAGGCAGGCGGCGAACCAGCGGAAGGCGTCGGTCTGGTTGATCGGCAGCTTGCCGAAACCACGCGCGGTCATGCTGGAGACCGCATGCATCGATCCGTCCTCAAGCACGATCTCGGCGCGCAGTACGCTCTGCATGCGCTTTGCCGGCATCAGACCCAAGACGACGAGGATGGCGCCGGGCAGCGAGAAGCGCCCAAGCAGGCCGCCGATGTAGCTGCGGTTGATGCGCAGGATGCGGATGCGGCCATAGGGGATGATCACCCGGTCGATGGTCATCTCGGTGCGGTCGATGCCGTAGCTCTTGCCGTCGATGTCGAAGTTGCTGCCGCGCCGCTGGTAATCGACGCCCATGATCATGGCGGAGCCCAGCGTCCCCTCGACCTCGCCGGGGGCGGGTCGGCCGAGGATCCGGCGCAGCCAGGCAGGCATCAGCATGCGCGGCAGGGTATAGTGCGGGGAACCCAGCCCAACCCCTTCACCCAGCGAAGGCGATGCGCTGCTGCTCTGGCGCTAGGGCGGGCAGGGCGGCGATCAGGTCGCCGAAACGGGCGATATCGACCCGGCGTTCGTCACGCAATGCGATGTAGCCGACCGTGGTCTGGATCGAGGCATGCCCGAGCAGGTGTTGGAGTTCGACCAGGCCGACGCCGCGCTCGTGCAGATGGGTGGCGAAGGCGTGGCGCAGGTGGTGGGCAGTGATCGGGTTCTCGATGCCGCAGCGCCGACGGGCCATGAGCAGGGCATGGCCGGCGCGGTCGATCTGGAACACCTTGCCTTCGCCACTCCCATCGGCGCTGAACAGCAGGCCGCGACCGCTCCAACGCCGGCGGTGCTGGGCGAGCAGACCGGCCATGCTCGCGGGCAGGATGCTGCGACGCGTCCGTCCGCCTTTGCCGCAACGCACCAGCACACTGCCATCGCGCAGGTCGAGATCCTCGACCCGCACCGCCAAGGCCTCCTTCCGGCGCAGACCGGTGGCGTAGAGGAACTGGCAGAAGAAGCGCAGCAGCGGGTCGGGCATGGCGGCGAAGAGCTGGGCGATCTGCTCCGGACTGGGGACGGTGCGGTGGCGGGCGCGCGGTTGGCGCAGCGACGGCAGGTGACGCTGGTCGATCTCCATCCCGCGCATGCGGTAGAACAGGAAGACCAGCGCACAACGGTTGTGGAACAGGGCATTGGCCCCGTCGCCCCTCGTGGCGCGATACGTCAACCAGGCGCCGGCCTGCTCCTGGGTCGCCTCCATCGCCGATCCGCCGCACCAGTCCTCGAAGCTGACCAGACGGTACATGTAGGATTCGGCCGAGCGCTTGGCCATGCCGAGCATGCGGCAGCGCGCGGTGATCAGGGTGGCGATGGGACGGTCTTTGCAGCGTGGTTTCATGCCCGAAGACTATGCCGTCCGCCTCGCGATCAGCGCGCGATCCAGGTCTGCGAACTGCCGCGACTCCACACGCCGCGCGCCATCGCCGGATCGCTGGTCGCCAGCTCCCAGGTGCCGTCGGCGGCGAGAACGATGGTCCCGCCGGTGCCGCCGAAGCCGGAGACCCGCGCCAGGCCGTCCGCCGCGGCGGCGGCAGGGGTGGCGCCGCCGCCGACCGCCAGCGCCGTGCGCAGCGCGAAGCCGGCGCGGATGAAGGCCTCGCCCAGTCCGGTGCATGAGATCGCGGCGGCGCCGTCGGCCCAGGTGCCAGCGCCGATCAGCGGCGAATCGCCGACCCGGCCCGGGCGCTTGCCGGTCAGCCCGCCGGTCGAGGTCGCGGCGGCCAACCGGCCCGCACGGTCGAGCGCCACCGCCCCGACCGTGCCGCGCCGGCCGTGGTCGCCCGCGCGCCAGCGCTCCAGCTCGGCGCGCGAGCGCTCGACCACCAGCCACTCGGGCGGGCAGACCTCGACGCCATGCTGGTGCAGCCACGCCTCGCCCTCGGCGCCGGCGAGCAGCACATGCCGCCCCTCGTCGAGCAGATGCCGCGCCGCAGCCACCGGACTGCGCGTGCGGCGCAAACCCGCCACCGCCCCGGCCCGGCCGTCCCGGCCATCGATGATCGCCGCGTCGCATTCCACCCAGCCGCCGCTGGTCAGCGCCCCGCCGCGCCCGGCATTGAACACCGGGTCGGCCTCAAGCACGCTGACGGCGGCCTGCACCGCGTCGAGCGCGCTGCCGCCGGCCGCCAGCAGGGCGCCACCGGCAGCCAGCGCGGCGGCGAGGCCGGCATGCACCGGCGCACCCAGGGCGGAGTCAGCGATCTCGTCGCTCCACCGGCCGGCGCCGCCGTGGATGCACAGGACTGGTTCGGACATGCGCGCAGTCTTCGTTGTGCGCTTTTGGCGCAAGCGCCCCTGGCGCGATGCGCAACGATCGGCATTCTGCGGCCATGGCCAAGATCCTCGTGACCCTGATCCTCGGACTCGCTGGCGGCCTGGCCGCCGCGTGGTGGTGGCTGGGCGGCCCGGCGCGCAGCCTGGTGCTGCCCGGCGACCAGTTGGCGGCCTGGGTCGAGGTCACCGCCGCCGAAAGCATCCCGGTCGATGCCGGCGGCACGACCTGGATCGTCTCGGCGACCATCCATATGCGCAACGTCGGCAGCGCCCCGCTGACCGTGAATATCCCCGCTCAGCGCTTCCTGCTGGTGCGCAAGGACGGCTCGACCGTGGCCGGCAACCTCGCCAGCAGCGTGATGTCGCGTATCGGCAGCCAGCAGACCGCCTCGGTGCCGCTGCCCAAGACCACCTTCTTCGCCACCGCCCAGGACACGACCAGCATCGTCCTGGCCCTCGAACAGGGCGACGGCCTGCGCATCATCCCGGCCCCGATCGGCAAGGCGCCGCCCAAGGCTGATAGCGCACCGGCGGTCGAGCCGACTCCTGCTGTCGAGCCAAACGCCAATAAGGGCTGAATCCTGAGGGTGATCAGCTCGCATCAATCACACAGAGAACCAGAGCGACCAGAGCTCAAGGCAATGCCTTGCTCGATTGTTCGGACCACCGGGAAGGTGAATGCCGATGCCCCTGCACCTGCCTTCACCCTCTGGTCACTCTGGTGCTCTGTGTGACCCCTATCGTCTGTTTTTGGCTAATTCACCGATGGCTGGGGCATGCCGGCTCCGCCGCCTTCCAGCAGGCGGCGCCACAGGTCGGCGGGGGGCGCGACCAGCAGATGGTCGAGGTTGCCCGGACGCACCAGCCACGCGCCTTGTTCGATCTCGCCAGCCAGTTGATCCGGCCCCCAGCCGCTATGGCCGAGGAACAGGCGCGGGCCGCTGAGATCGCAGCCCTCGGCATAGCGCTCCGACAGCGCCGCCACCGCGCCGCCGATGGCCAGACCGGAGGCGATGCGCTGGCAGCCGGGCAGGTCGGGCAAGCCGTGCAGCAGCAGACCGCGGTCGCGCTCGACCGGCCCGCCCTCGGCCGCGACGGTGGCGGCTGCGAGGCCAGCCGGCGCCTCCTCCCAGATCGCCGATAGCGGCATGTCGAGCGGCCGGTTGATGATCAGCCCCATGGTCCCGGCCTCGTTGTGCTCGAGGACATAGACCACGCTGCGCATGAAGTTCGGATCACCCAGGGTCTGAGCGGCGACAAGGAAGCAGCCGGGTATGGGTTTCACGCTAGCCGCCCAAGCCCAAGCCATCAGGCAGGTTCGGCGTTCGCCGTTCGGCGTTCGCCGTTCCGCAAGGCCCTACGCGTCGAGGAATGGCCCACGCACTGCTTAAAGCCGCCGCGTTGCTGTCGCGCCGCTCGAAACGCCGAACGCCGAACGCCGAACGCCGAACGCCAAACACTGGCATCACCGGTCCATCATCACCGAGCGGATCTCGGCCTCGCAGCACAACTGGCCATCGACCAGCGTCTTGGCCATGCACGCGCTCATGCGGCTGCGCAGGCGCAGCACCTCGATCTCGATGCGCAGGACGTCACCGGGTCCGACCGGACGGCGGAACTTGACCTTGTCCATGCTCATGAAGTAGGGGATGCGCTTCGAGCCAGGCTCCTCGGCGAGCATCAGCATGACCGCGCCGGCCTGCGCCATCGCTTCCAGCTGGAGGACGCCGGGCATCACCGGCGTGCCGGGAAAATGGCCCTGGAAATACGGCTCGTTGGCGGTCACCGCCTTGATCGCGACCAGGCGCTTGCCGCTGTCGTGCTCGATCACGCGATCGACCATCAGCATCGGATAGCGGTGCGGTAGCAGGTCGAGGATGCGCTTGACGTCGAGGACGACCTTGGGCCGCTCGGCCTCGGCGATGCGCCGGTTGATCTCCTGGACCAGCAGCATGTTCTCACGATGGCCAGAGCGCACCGCGATGATGTGCGCGCCAAGCCGGCGATGCACATGCGCCAGGTCGCCGATCATGTCGAGGATCTTGTGCCGCGCCGCCTCGTCGCGGAAGCGCAGCTGGGTGCCGACCACCTGGGTGCCGTCGTAGACGCAGGTGTTCTCGTAGTTGGCGCCCTTGCCCAGGCCGAGGGCGCGCAGCATCTCGACCTCCTTGGCCATGCAGAAGGTGCGCGCCGGGGCGATGTGCTGCGAGAAGCCCTCCTCGGTCACCTCGACCTCGACGATCTGCGCGCCGCCCAGGGCGCCGCCGTGGTCATCGAGGCTGTAGGTGATCTTCAGGCCGCCCTTCCACGGCAGCGCGACGATCGAGGTCTTGCCGTCGCTGACCGAGATCGGCTCGGTGATCTCGTAGGATGCGCGCGGCTCGCCCTGCTCGATGATGCCGGCGGCACGCAGGATCTCGACGAATTCCTTGGCCGAGCCGTCGAGGCCGGGGAACTCGACCGCGGTCAGCTCGACGCGCAGGTTGTCGATGCCCAGGCCGTAGGCCGCCGCCAGGAAATGCTCGCAGGTGTGGACCTCGACCTCGCCGACCGCCAGGGCGGTGCGGCGCATGCGCTGGCACAGGTTGGCTGGATCCGAGCGGACCGACGGCGAACCGGGCAGGTCGGTACGCACGAAGACGATGCCGGTGTCGGGCGGGGCCGGTTTGAAGGTGGCGGTGCACGGCTCGCCGGAATGCAGGCCGATGCCGCTGGCGGTCGCATCGACTGCGATGGTGCGCTGGACGGTCATGGGCGTCCCTTCTCCAGTTCGGCGATGCGCGCCTCGAGGCGGCGCAGACGCTCAAGCGCCTCGGGCAGCTTGCGCGCCGATACCTCCTGGGCCATCTGGGTCTTGAAGTCCTGGGCCGGCGAGCCGCGCACCACCGCCCCGGTCGGCAGGTTCTTGCCCACCCCGCTCTGCGCGGTGACCGAGACCTGGTCACCGAGGGTGAGATGGCCGGCGATGCCGACCTGGCCGCCGATCACGTTGTGGCGGCCGAGACGGGTCGAACCGGCGATGCCGCACTGCGCGACCAGGATCGAATGCGGGCCGACCTCGACGTTGTGCGCGATCTGCACCAGGTTGTCGATCTTGGTGCCGGCGCCGATGCGTGTGCGGCCGAAGCGCGCGCGGTCGATCGCCACATTGGCGCCGACCTCGACGTCATCCTCGATCACCACGATGCCGACCTGCGGAATCTTGCGATGCACCCCGTCGATGGTTGCGTAGCCGAAGCCGTCGGAACCGACCACTACGCCGTTGTGCAGGGTGACGCGCGCGCCAAGCACGCAGCGTTCGCGCACGCTGCTCATCGGATAGAGCACGCTGCCCTCTCCGATGCGCACCTGCGCCGCCACCACGGTGTGCGGGTGCAGCACGACGTCATCGCCGATCTCGCAGTCGTCGCCGACCACGGCATAGGCACCGATGCGCGCCCGCGCGCCGATGCGCGTGCGTACCCCGATGACCGCGAGCGGGTGGATCCCGGGCTCAGGATGCACCGGCTGCGGACCGAAGGCGGCGACCAGTTGCGCGAGGGCGAAGTCGGGATTCGCCACCACCACCTGCACAGCGTTGGCGAGCGGCGGCTTGGCCTCGCCGACCAGCACGCAGCCAGCCCGCGTCGTGGCGAGCAGGCCGAGATACTTCGGGTTGGCGAGGAAGCTGAGGTCGCCCGGGCCGGCGTCGCCCAGCCCGCCCACGCCGGTCAGCACGCGCGCCACGGCGGCAGCCTCGTCGAGACCCTGGGCTGGGACGATCCTGCCTTTCGTGGCGGCGGCCAGTTGGCCGACCGTCGCGCTCATGCCGGCGGCCATCACTTGCCTTCGCTGGCGCCGGTCTTCTCGGCGAACTTCTGGTTGGCGAAGCCGACGTAGGCGTCGGTAATGTCCTGGTCGGCATCCCAGTACAACGCGGTCTGCATCTCGACGCGCAGGTTCATCAGCATGATGTCGCGCGCCCCGACGTCATCGGAGGCGGCCTGGACGACGATCTTGATGCCGCGCGCCTTGCAGAACTCGGCGAGCAGGACACGGGCGACCTGGTACTGTTCGCGGATGATGGTGATCTGACGGCGTTCGAAGTCGGCGGTCACGCGCCGCACGAAGGCCTCGCGCCGCGCCTTGGTCGCCTCCTGCTCCTCCTGGATCTGGCCGAGCTTCTCGTTGCCGGCCGGCAGGGCCTCGAGCGAGGTGTTGAGCTTCTGGATCTGCTCGTCGAACTCCTTGACCTTGGCGTCGATGCCGGCCTTCTCCTGCTTGAACACTTCGATGCGGCCCTGGTAGCTCTTGCTGGCGTTGATCGCATCGACCAGGCGGATGACCGCGACCTTGGGCGCGTCGCCGGAGTCGCCGGCGCAGAGGAGGGAGGAGACGAGCAGGGCGAGCAGGAGGCGGGGCATGGTGGATCCGAAGGGGTCCTCCATTCTGCCTGGAGCTCTGGCCAGGGCCAGAGCCAAGCGGGATCGGCCCTGCTGATATCCGGCTCCGTACCACTACCACGCGATGTGCGCCGCCAGGTGCAGGCCCAAGGCCCAGCCCGGGTCGTTGAGCGTGATCTGCGTCCCACCGACCTGATGATCGGTCTGCCAGGCCGGCAGCCAGCCGTCACAGCTCACTCCCAGACTCACCAGATCGTGCCACGCCGCGCGCACACCAATGGCGGCGCGCAGCACCGGGGAGGTCGAGGAGCCTTCGTGCCAACGGCCGGACGCTCCATCGATCACCATGCCTTCGTGACGAAGACCGGCTCCAGCCTGGACCCAGGGCATGAAGCGGACGCCCGACCAGTCGGGCGAGCGGAAGCCTTCCTCCCAACCGACCGTCCACTGGTCGTGGCGCAGGTCCGCGTTCGTGGCCTGCTGCGTATCGGGGAACAGCGCGAGCTGGCCGTCCGGCTCGGAGCCGAAGCGGTAGTCGAGCACCGCCGAGCTGCGCCGCGCATCCTGGTAGGGCCAGGGATGCCAGCGCAGTTGCACGCCAAAGCCGCCACCGCCGTAGGCCGCCAGATCATGCGACAGATCGACCGTCGCGCCGCCCGGACCGGCGCCGGGCGAGACCACCAGTCCGAGCGAACCGAGCGTCGCCTGGGTCTCCGGGTTGATCGCCGCCCGAACCTGCCAACCGACCTCTCGTCCGTCCCAGTCGAGCGGCGTGATGTAGGTGCCGGCATCCAGCCACCAGCCGTCCTCGTGCGCGCCGGTGGCGCCGGCGGTGGCGGTCGGCGGCTCGCCGTCGCGCACGCGCACCCGCACGCCCAACCACAAGGCGCCCTGCTCGCCGACCAGCACCAGGCGCGGTCCGATCTCGCTGATCAGCTCGGCGTCAGGCACCCACGAGGTGGTGGCGAGGATCTGGCCGCCCCACCAGCCGGTCAGGCCGAGATCCCGTCCCGGCTCGCCAAGCCAGCCGGCGACGGCGGCGACTGCGAACAGCGGACGCACCGTGATGTCCTCACGGTCGTAGCGCAGACCGACGCGCGCGGCGCCGATCGTGTCGTGGATGAGGTTCTGCACCGGCCGGCCACCGAGATTGCCATCGACCTGCGCACCACCTCCGAGCAGCACCGAAGCATGCCAGCCGCCGTGCGGCGCCTGATCGCCCAGCACGCGGCCGGCCAGCACCTGGGCCTGGTCGGCGCGCGTGCCAGCGTCGCGGTCGGTCAACATCGAGCCTTCTGCCGCCACCACCCAGCCGCCGAGGCGCCCCTGCACGGCGACCCCGGCGGTGCGGAAATCGTCGCCGTTGCCGACCCCGCTGCCGAACATGTCGTTGCTGCTGGTCAGGCCGAAGAATGGCAGCACCCCGTTCGGACCGGCCTCGGGCACCCCAGGTACGGCGGCGGCGAGGCTGGCGGCGGCGAGCATGAGAAGCAGAGGGCCAACGGCAGCTGGCGTTCGGCGTTCGGCGTTCGGCGTGCGGCGTTCCGCGGAGTCCTTCGCGGGGACAGGCGGCGTGGCGTGATGTATCCGCGGAGTGCTGCTTGGCACAAGACGCACGCATGTGCCTCGAAACGCCGAACGCCGAACGCCGAACGCCGAACCAACAAGACGCGATGAGGTTTGCACGCCTTCAGAACCTGCGCGCCAACGGTATCCGCCGCCCCATGCCGAACGCCTTCCGGCTGACGCGCAGCGCCGGCGCGGCCTGGCGGCGCTTGAACTCGCTGACCTCGACCAGGCGCAGCACGCGATCGACCACGGCGGGATCCTCGCCGCGCGCGAGCAGCGCCGCGCGATCGGCATGCTCCTCGACGAAGGCTTCGAGGATGCGGTCGAGCTGCGGGTAGGGCGGCAGGCTGTCCTGGTCGGTCTGGTTCTCGCGCAGTTCGGCGCTCGGCGGCTTGTCGATCGAGGCGACCGGGATGCGCTCGTTGCCGGCCACCGCATTGAGGCGGCGCGATAGCTCCCACACCGTGGTCTTGTACACGTCGCCGATCGGCGCCAGACCGCCGTTCATGTCGCCGTAGATGGTGCAGTAGCCGCAGGCGAGTTCGCTCTTGTTGCCGGTGGTCAGCGCCATCGCGCCGAGGTGGTTGGCCGCCGCCATCACCGCCGTGCCGCGCAGGCGACTTTGCAGATTTTCGCTCGCCAGGGCAGCGGGGCGTCCGCCGGTCACCGGCTGCAGCACCGCGAGGGCGTCGTGGTACAGCCCGGTGATCGGCACCTCGTGCGCGGTGACACCGAGGCGCTCGGCCAGGGCGCGGGCATCGGTGACCGACCCTGGGCTGCTGAACGGCCCCGGCATGAGCAGGCCGGTGACCGCGTCGGGGCCGAGGGCGTCGGCGGCCAGCGCCGCGACCAGCGCCGAGTCGATGCCGCCCGACAGCCCGAGCACGACGCGGCGCTGACCGGTCTTGCGGCAGTAGTCACGGATGCCGGTGACCAGCGCGGCATGCAGATCATCGAGCGGGTGCGGCTCGGCCGGGGCGGCGATGCGCTGCGCCGTATCGATGGTCCAGATGCCGGCACGCCAGCGCGGGGCGGCACCCAGCCACGCGCCGTCCGGAGCGATAGCCGCGCTGTCGCCGTCGAACAGCAGCTCGTCGTGGCCGCCGACCTGGTTGACGTACACCACCGGCGCCCCGACCCGCTGCGCCACCGCGTGCAGCAGGCGATGGCGCACCGCCGGCTTGCCCAGGTGCCACGGCGAGGCGCTGGCGTTGACCAGCACATCGCAGCGCCCGGCGAGGTCGGCAACCGGATCCTGCTGGTAGGCCATGCCGCTGAATTCGGCGCTCCAGATGTCCTCGCACACGCTCAGACCGACCCGCGCCCCGGCGATCTCGACCACGCACGGCCGGTCGCCCGGACGGAAGTGGCGCCGTTCATCGAAGACATCATAGGTCGGCAGCAGGCGCTTGCGGTAGCTGGCCTCGACCCGGCCGCCGCGCAGCAGCACCAGGCTGTTGCCCAGGGCAGGGCCGGCGCCGGGCTCCAGCGGCTCGACGCAGCCGACCAGGGTCGGCACCGCGACCTGCGCGGCGAGGGCCTGGACCATCGCCCATTGCCGCGCGACCAGGGCCGGCCGGTCGAGCAGATCGCGCGGCGGATAGCCGCCGAACATCGCCAGCTCAGGGGTGAGCAGCAGATCGGCGCCGGCCGTCCGCGCCTGTTCGCTTGCCAGGCCGATGGCGGTCAGCGCCCCCTCGAGGTCGGCGATGGTCAGGTCGAGCTGGGCGATGGCGATGCGCACGCCAGGCATGGTGGCAAGCAGGGGCAGGGGTCAAATGGGGCGGGGCGGCTCAGCCGGCCGCACCCCGGCAGGCGACGCGGTAATCGCGTGGACTGCGCCCATGCCGGTCGCTGAACAACCGATGCAGCCGGGCTCGGCCGATGCCGCAGCTGCGCGCGATCTCGGCGATCGGCAGGTCGGAGAGGGCCAGCTGGCTCTCGGCCCAGCGCAGGCGCTGCTCGGTCAGCAGCTCGGTGGCGGTCATGCCGCAGGTCGCGCGTACCGTTCGCGAGATGTATTCACGGCTGCGGCGGGTCAGCCGGACCAGGGCGGGCAGTCCTTCGGAGAGCAGCGGCGGCTGGTCGAGACGCATCAGCGCCTCGGCCAACCAGGCCGGTGCATCGCGCCAGAGCAGACCCTGGTGCGGACGCAGCCGGTCGAGCAGATCGACCAGGAAGGCGTCGCGGGCGAGTTCATCGGACGCACCGAGGCGCAGGGCCTCGGCCCGCCGGCTGAGCGCGGCGAGGGGTTCGCGACCGAGGCGCAGGGTGCGCGGCTCGGGGCCGTCTCCCCATAGTTCGCGGGCGCCGTAGCGTCGTTCGAGGCCGGCCAGGACGGCGGCCGGGAAGGCGACGTTCATGATCACGCCGACGGTGTCATCGACGCCACGCAGATCGTGGCGCTGGCGCGGCCGCACCAGGACGATCTCGCCGGCCGCGATCATGCGCACCGAACGCCCGCTGTCGTGGCGCACCGCGCCAACCTCGACCCACATCGCCTCGGCGAAATCGTGGTCGTGCGCCCCGCAGGCGTGGCCGGGGTGGTAGAAGCTGCGCGCGACATGGCAGCCCCCGGTGAGCGGCGCAAGCTGCGCGAAGCGGAAGGTCGTCATGTCACGCCACGATACATCCGGTCACCAGCAGGGCCAGTCGGACCGGGGCCAAGGCGCTACACTGCGGGCATGAACGCCCCCCTGCCCGCAAACGCCACCGCCACCCTCTCGGCCGACGAGATCGCCGGCTTCCATCGCGAGGGTTACGCCCTGCCGCGCAACCCGGTCTATCCGGCCGCCGACTTTGCCCGGCTGCAGGCGACCTTCGAACACCTGCTGGCCGACTGGATCGCGCGCGGCGGACGGCCCGAGGCGATGGATGTCCCGCACTTCTACCATCCCGAACTGATGCAATGGCTGCTGCACCCGGCCGTCCTCGACCTGGTCGAGCCGCTGATCGGCCCCGACATCCAGCTGTTCTCCAGCCACTTCATCTGCAAGCCGGCCGGCGACGGCAAGCGCGTGCCGTGGCACGAGGACAGCGCCTACTGGCGTGGGCAGTGGGATCCGATGGAGGTCGTGACGGTGTGGCTGGCGATCGACGACAGCGACCTCGGCAACGGCTGCATGCACGTCATCCCCGGCAGTCACCGCGACGGCTACAGCGCCTACGATGCGGTCGAGGGAGCGGTGTTCGGCAGCGAGATCCGCAAGGGCAGCTTCGACGACCACCGCGCCGTGCCGTGCATCCTGCAGGCCGGCCAGTGCAGCCTGCACCACGCCAAGACCATCCACGGCAGTGCCGCCAACACCAGCAGCCGTCGTCGCTGCGGCTACACCATGCGCTTCATCAGCGCCGCCGCGAAACGCGCACAGGTGCGCAACGAGCCGTTCCAGATCTACCAGGCACGCGGCCGCAATCTCGCCGGCAACGCGCTGGGCGATCCGACCCGCGCCAACCAGGCCTGGATCAGCCACTACGGCTGGGATCCGCCGAAGGGACACTGACATGGACGCCACCGCCACCCTGACCCACCAGCAGCCGGCCGCCGAGGCCGCCGGCGCGACCCGCCAGGCCGCCTACGCCCTGCGCATCACCGAACTGCACCGCCGCCACGCCGACGCCCATCCCGCCCGACGCGAGGCCGCCATCCTCGCCGCGCAGCTCCCCGAAGTGTTTCTGCCGCTACGCCCCGGCGACATGCTGGCCGGACGCACCCTGCATCCATTGGTCGGCGTCAGTCCCGAACCGGGCGGTTTCGGCTGCTACGCCGACCGCGACGGGCTGCGCCGCCTGCTGCCGCTGCTCGATGACAAGCAGGCAGGAGAGCTGTCGGAGGCCATCGCCTACTGGCAGACCGCCTCGAGCTGGCACGCCGCCCAGCTCCGCATCGACGCCCGTGATGCCCGACGCACCGGCATCGAGGACGCCTGGACGACGCGCGCCTTCGCCGGCGTCCCGCTCTACCGCATCGCCGGCCTGTGTCCGGATCTGCCACGACTCTTCGCCCAGGGTCTGCCCGGCCTGCGCGCTGCCGCCGCCGCGCACCGCACGGGGGATGGCGAGGCTGCCGAGCTGGCCGAGGGCTGGCTGGCCGTCCTCGAGGCCGTCGATCGCGTCCTGCACAGCTATGCGCTCGAGGCCGATGCGCTCGGCCTTGGTGCCATCGCCGATTCCTGTCGGCACCTGCGCAGCGCTCCGCCCGCGACCCTGCGCGATGGCCTGCAACTGGCGCACATCCTCACCGGCGCGGCCGGGCTGCTGAACTTCGGTCGCTGCGACGATGAGTGCGGTCCACTGCTGGCCGCCGACCTGGCGGCCGGGCGTCTCGATGAGACAGCCGCCGAGGAGCTGGTCCTCGGCTGGTTCCGCCTGATCGCCGAACGACGCACGATCTACAACGGCCGGGTCATCCTCGGCGGCGAGGGACGCGTCCATCCCGCCGCCGCCGACGCCTTCTGCCGCGTCGCCCTGCGCGCCACGCGGCGCCAGCGCGACATCGAACCGCAGGTCAGCCTGCGCCTGGGCCGCGACCAGGACCCGGCGCTGCTCGACCTCGCGCTCGACTGCCTGGCCGCCGGCTGCACCTACCCGATGCTCTACAACGATGCGGTGAACATCCCGGCGGTGACCCGCGCCTTCCGCGTCGATGCCGCGACCGCGGCGTCCTATGTACCCTACGGCTGCGGCGAGTATGTGCTGGGAGCATCCTCGGTCGGCACGCCCAACGGCCTGCTCAATATCGCGCATCTGCTCGACCTCGTGCTGCACGGCCGGGCACCGGGCCAGGACGGGCAGACCCCCGCGTGGCGCGACATCGGCGGTCTGTGGGAGGACCTGCTGACGGCTGCCCGCCTGATCCTGCGCGATCTCGCCCACTGCCAGGCTGCGACCTACGAGGCGATCGAGGACACCTGCCGGCTGCTGCTGCCCTCGCTGGTGGTCGATGGGCCGCTGACGCGCGGTCGCAGCCTGCTTGGCGGCGGCATCCGTCATCGTGGCGGCACGATGGAGGTGTATGGCCTGACCAACGCCGCCGACGCGCTGACCGCCATCGAGCGCGTCGTCTTCCGCGACCGCCGCTGCACCCTCGACGAGCTGCGCGCCGCCATCGGCGCCGACTTCCAGGGACCGCATGCCGTCATCGGCGCCCTGCTGCGCCGCCAGGCGAAGTACGGCAACGACCATCCGGATGCCGACGCCTGGTACTGCCGCCTGCATGATGCGGTGTGCAACGCCACCCGCGAGCTGGCACCGGCGGCCGGGCTCGACTCCTGGCTGCTGGTCAACATCAACAACTGGGCCAACACCATCTTCGGCCGCCACACCGCGGCCACCGCCGATGGCCGCCGTCGTGGTGCCCCGCTGGCCAACGCCAACGGCCCGAGCGGCGGCGCCGACCACGAGGGTCCGAGCGCGGTGCTGGCCAGCCAGGCCAAGCCCGATCCCGGCATCCTCGCCGGCCAGACGCAGAACCTCAAGCTGTCGCCGGCGTGGTTCGCCGGCGATCGCGGCCCGGTCAAGGCGCTGCTCGCCTCCTACTTCGCCGCCGGCGGCAGCCAGGTGATGGTCACGGTCAGCGACGCCGGCGAACTGCAGGCGGCGATGGAACGACCGCAGGACCACGGCCACCTGCTGGTACGCGTCGGCGGCTTCAGCGCCCGCTTCGTCGACCTGCCGCGCGACTGCCAGTTCGAAATCCTGTCGCGGACCCTGCACTGACATGGCCACGACGGCGTCCGGCCTGGTCTCCGACATCCACCGTGCGTCGCTGCACGATGGCCCCGGCGTCAGGACCACCGTCTTCCTGCACGGCTGCCCGCTGCGCTGCAGCTGGTGCCACAATGCCGAGTACCGTTCGTGCCGACCGGTCCTGCGCCTGCATGAGCGCGACTGCCTGGCCTGCGGCGCCTGCGTCAGCGCCTGTCAGCGCGGACGACATGCCATCAGCGCGGCAGGTCACGTCTTCGACCGCGCAGGCTGCACCAGCTGCGGGGACTGCGTCGCAGCCTGCCCTTCCGGCGCATTGTCGCTGGTCGGCCAGGCGATGACCGCCGATGAGGTGCTGGCCACGGTGCTGCGCGATCGCGGCCTGTACGCCTCCAGTGGCGGCGGCATGACCCTGTCGGGTGGCGAGCCACTGGCCCAGCCTGCCTTCGCCCTCGCCCTGCTGGCGGGCGCGCGGGCGGCCGGCGTGCACACCTGCGTCGAAAGCAGCGGTCACGCACCGCAGACGGCGCTGCTGGCCGCTGCCGCCGCCACCGATCTGTGGCTGTTCGACGTCAAGGCTGTCGACGACGCGCTGCACCGCCGGCTGACCGGCGTCGGCAGCAGCCTGATCCACGCCAACCTCGACGCCCTGCTGGCGCGTGGCGCGGCAGTCGAGTTGCGCTGCCCGCTGGTCCCAGGCCTGAATGATGGCGCGGCCGAACTCGACGCGCTGGCCGCCTTCGTCCGTGCGCGGCCTGCGCTGCGCCGGGTCTGGCTGATGCCCTACCACCGCATGGGCGTCGCCAAAGCGGCCGAGGCGGACGAGAGGGTCATCGACCAACCGTCGGCGAGCGCCGATGACCACCGGCGATGGCTGGATCGTCTGGCAGCCTCGGGCGTCCCCGCGTCCATCGCTGCCTAGCGGGGCTCCGCCCCAGCCCGAGGCTGATTATGGGCGTCGCCCCGCTAGTGTCCTGCTCCTAAAATGTCTTGAATAACAAAGCGGCCCTTGGCAGGTCAAAGTCACTGCCCTCAAGGACTCTAGACCACGCCGATCAACAAGCCGCGTACATGTCCGCCACTCCTCGCCCCCAGACTCCTCAACTCGTGCCTCCTCGCTCCCTGGCCTGCTCGACCCTCGCCTTCACCCATGTACCCCTGGCCGATGCGCTGGCACGCATTCGTACTCTCGGCTTCGCTGCCGCTGAGCTGGTGGTGCGCGGCGATGGCGTATGGCCGGGGCATCTCGACCCGGCGCGTCTGGCCGACGATGCCAGCTATAGCCGTGCCGCTCTCGAGGTGCTGCGTGCATCCGGCCTGGCTCTGACTTCAGCCGGCTGCGAACAGGCGTCTGATCTGCCCCTGGCTGAGGAGAAGCGCCGGATCTCCGCCCTCGCCGCCTGGCTGGCCAACGCAGGAGCGCGCACCCTGACCGTCTTCGTCTATGACCGCGACCCACCACAGCGCTGGCGCGAGCTCGACGCGATCGCCAGCGATCACGGCCTGGTCCTGGCAGCTGAGACGCATCTCGGAACGGCCACCGCGACACCGGCAGCGGCAGCCGCCGTCGCCGCAGACCGCGACCTGCGCCTGACCCTCGACGCCAGCCACTACATCGGTCAGGGTTTCGGCCCCGCAGACTGGGCGCCACTGCTGCCGCGGGTCGTAGCCGTGCAGGTACGCCACTGCCGCCCCGGTGAACTGCAGGAGGCCAGCGCGGACGCATCTGCGGTCGCCGCCCGCTTGGCAGAGCTGATACCGACCGGCTTCACTGGACCTGTTGTCTGTGAGCAGATCGCCAACCCGGGCGACCCGGACTGGTCGGGGCAGTTGGCCCTGACACGCCGAGTCCTGGGTTTCGGATGAGCCCAGATTGCTCCGTTGGATTCACACGGAGGAACGGAGGCAACAGAGGCGAAATAGTTTACGTCGGAAGCGAACGCCCACCCTTCGGGGTGCGCGTCGATCACCGCAGGTCCCTCGTGCGAACTCAGTTCCCTCCGTTCCTCCGTGTGAACAGAGCGCCCGCCCCGCACGCCGAGATGACAGCCTAGCGAGGCTCCACCCCAGCCCGAGGCTGATTATGGGCGTCGCCCCGCTAGCTGGCTGTTGCTGCAGGGGCTGCGCCCCCGCACCCCCGAGTCCTCAAAAGTCGCTGCCCTCAAGGACTCTAGGGCGCGACGGTCGCCGCGGTGATCGCGAAGACTGCCGCGCTGCCCCACTTGTCCTCGCCGGCGACGAGGTCGATGGTGGCGATCGCCGCCTCGGGCCGCGGGTTGGTCCACTGCATCGACCACACCACGGTCTGCTGGTCGCCGGCCGGCGCGGCCCAGGCGACGGCGGCGTTGGCCAGTCCGGCCGGGACGGCCGACAGCCAATTGCCGATATCACGGCTGTAGCGCACCGGTACCTCGGCGGTCTGGCCGTCCGCGTAGTGCACGACGTAGGTCAGGACGACCGGGAACTCGCCAGGGTCCTTGCCGTCGGCGCGACGCTCGCGCATTTCATTGAGCCGGCGCGAGAGCACGTCGCTCTCGTTGAAGGTGTGCAGCATGAACAGGGCGTCGGCCTTGCTTCCGACCGCCAGGCCGTCGATGCGGTCCTGCTTCGCCGAGCCGCCACGACCGCGCAGCATGAACACGGTGGGTACCGGCGAGGTGGTGAACTTGGGCAGCAGGAAGCGGGTGCCGGCGAAGGTCTGCTCGCCCACCGGCAGACCGCTGAGGTCGCCCTGGCCCTTCCACCACCCCGGCTGCTTGTCGCGGTTGACATAGGCGGTGCACTTCTCGACCGGCAGGGGGATGGGCGCGTACCGCAACTGGCTGCCCGCAACCACCGCCTTCTGGCCGGCGAACACGGCGCCGAGGTTGGCGAGGATGGTCTTGGCCACGGTCGCCTTCTTCTCGGCGTTGACCGGATTCACCTCGCGCTCGACCAGCTTGAGCTGGTTCAGCACGATGCCGCCTTTGCCCTCATCGTAGCGCACCAGGCCGCCGACATTGAGCAGCGGCTTGACCCGCTTCAGGTAGTCGTCGGGGCGCTTGGCCATCAGCCACAGGTTGTCGATCACCACGATGTTGGCGTCGCCGCGCTCGGCCCACTTCGCCACCTGCATGGTCACGCGCTTCGCCTTGCGCGGCGGGAACGAGACCTCCTGGACGACCGGATCGATGCGCAGTTCGACCGGGACGGGCACCGGATCCTCGTCGAAGAACAGGTCGATGCGCGTGATCGGGTGGTAGATGCGGCTGGGCTGGATCTTGAGGGCGATCAGCTCCTCCTCCTTGGGCAGCTCCAGCGTCCAGCGCGTCTTGTGGCCCTGATCCATGATGACGGTGTAGCAGAACGACCAGTTGTCGGCGCTGGTGAAGCCGTTGACCATGTTGCGCGGCCAGTGGTCGGCGCCCGGATTGGTGTCGCTCTTCTTGCCCATCGCGGTCGGCGAGGGGAAGGTGCAGAACGGCGCGAGGTCGGTGTGGTCGACGATCCAGGTGAAGCTGTCGCTATCCGGCTTTTTCAGCGCCATCCACGGATACATCTGCTTGCCGGTATCGAGCACGACATCGCGCAGCGTCAGGCCGGCGGTCAGCGGATCGGCCGGCACCGCCATGAGCACGCGTTCGGTGTCGAATGGCCGCAGGACGTGGTTCCAGCGCACCAGGGCGTTGAAGTCGGCGAGGCCTTCGGGGGTGACGCCCCACAGCATCAGCCAGTTGCCCTTGGCGCACCAGGCGCGCACCTGGTCGGCCTTGGCCGCCAGGGTCTTGAGCGCCGATGGGGTCGCCTCGACCACGGCGATGCCGTCACTGGCGATGGCCGCGAGCGGATCGCCGACCATGCGGTGCTGCACCCCGATGCCGCCGAGCAGTCCGGCGATCGGCGCGCTCGCTACGGCGCTGATCTGGCGGCGCACCGGGGCGTAGGTCGCCGCGTAGTTGATCAGCTGGCCGAGCAGCTGCTGCGCGACAGGGTCGCTGGCGATCTTCTCGCCGACCGCCAACTGGCACAGCAGCATCAACCCTTCGCCGGCCTGGCATTCGACCAGGGCGGTGGCCGCCAGGCCCTCTTCGCACTGGAACAGCGAGCGGAAGCCTTTGCTGCCCTTGCGGTAGGGGTTGCGGTAGACGACATGGTCGCCGCTCCAGGTGTAGAAGTCGTCCTGGCCGAGGCCGGCGAAGGCCGGGTGGTTGAGGTCCTCGGCGAAGCCGTAGCGGCCGCGCAGCTCGGGAACGGCGTTCGCCGCCTTGGCCTGCATCTGCGCCCACACCGACGGCTTGTCGTCGAGTGGCTCGACATCGGCGGGCAGGGCGCGGTAGCGCAGCGGATGACGCTGGTCGAGGACCACGACCTTCAGCCCGCGTACCGCGCGTTCATACCACAGGGGATCGGTGCTGCGCTCGGCCGGGATCGCATCCGGGCCGACCAACAGGACCTTGGCCGTGGCCGGGATCTCGTCGAGCTTCGTGGTCGCGGTGTGCGCGATGCCGCGCGCCGTCAGATGGGCGCGGATGGTTCCGGCAGGATCGAACACCGCCAGCTCGGCGGCGGCCAGACGCGGCTTGGCCACGTTGGCGGGCACTAGCACGCGGACCGTCCGCTCGTCGCGGAAGACCTCGGCGCCGCCGCGCGTGGCGGTCAGCACGAAGCGCCCGGTCTGCGGCTTGGTGGTGGCCGGGATGGTGAAGGCGATGCTCCAGTCGGCGCTCGCGCCGGGTGCGACGGTGAAGGTCTTGCTCTCGCCGACGACCTTCTTGCCTTCCAGGCTCAGTTCCCACGCCGCGGCGATCGGCTCGCCCTTCGAGGTGTTGTTGGAGATGCGCAGTTGGCGTTCGACCTTCTGCCCGGCGCCGAAGGTGGTGTTCCACTGCCGGCACAGCACGACGACCGGCTGCCAGCCATTCCAGTAGCGGCCCGAGGCGCCGCCCAGCCAGTGCTGCCACGCGGCGACGCCGGACCAGCGCCAGCCCTCGTTGAAGATCTGGCCGAGCCGGGCCATGCCCTCGCCGACCTCGCCAATACCGATGAAGCAGCGCTCGCCGCCGATCGTGGCGAAGGATTCGGTGCTGTAACCGCTGGCGAAGAACACCTCGCCCTTGAACACTGGCTTGCCCGGGGCGTAGCGCCAGATGTTGCGGCTCTTGTGCTCGGCCAGGTACCACGGCTCGCTGGTGTAGCTGGCGTCCGGCTGATCTCGCCAGTGGCTGTTGTACATCTCGGTATAGTGCGCGCCGTTGACCGGCAGGCTCTCGTCCTTGTGCGCGTTGCCGCCATCGACCATCGCCGGGCGGGTCGGGTCGAGCTTCATCACCACATTGCGGATCGCGTCGCTGATCGCCGGTTCGACCTGGTCGGCCATGCCGAGATTGGCAGAGTTGATATAGGTGACCTCGTTCTCGACCGACCAGATCATCAGCGAGGGATGATTGCGCTCGGTCTTCACCCAGGCCGCCAGCTGGCTGCGCCAGTTGGCGAACAGCGCGGCCTTGGCGCGACGGGTCTTCTTGCCATCGACCTCGACCTCTTCGACCAGACCGGTACCATAGTTGGCCATCTGGCCATCGAAGATGCCCGACGAGCGCACGATGAGGCCCTGCTCGTCGCAGTAGCGCAGCGTCTGCTTACGCGTCATCTCGGCCATGCCGCCGAAGGTCCAGAGACGGAGCGTATTCTGCCCGCTCTTCGCACGCTGCGCGACCAGGCGTTTGGGATCGTAGTTGGCGTCGATGTCGCCGTGGATGCTCCACGGCACGCCGTTCACGCTGAAGCGGTCGCCCTGCCAGGTCCACTCGCGGAAGCCGAAGCGGGTGCGGCTGACATCGACCGGCTTGCCGTTCTCGCTGACGGTCGCGACGAGCTCGTAGAGCTGGACATCATCCGGCCACCACAGCCTGGCATCGGCCCAGCCTTCGGCGATCTCGACAGTCTTGGTCTCACCAGCCGCCAGTGCGACCTGCACAGGGGCGAAGGTCTTGGCCGAAGCGGTGGCCTTGCCGTCGGCCGACCACGGCACGGCAGCCAGTTGCACGCTGACCGTGCGCGCCGCACCAGGATTGCTGAGCGTCGTCTCGACCGCGATGCGCTTCTGCTGCACCGAGGTCTTCACGAAGGCGTCGGCCACGTAGGCCGGCCCGACGGCGCTGAGGGTCACCAGTTCGGTCAGGCCGGTCTGCGCCTCGGCCGCGATCGGCAGTTCGTAGTGCGAACAGACGCCCTGGTTGTCGGTAAGGAAGCCGCCCGGCAGGTTGCGGAAGGCGAACCAGCCGCGCGGATTGCCGGCGTCGGGGGCCAGGGCGTAGTAGCGGTCTTTGATCACCACCGCGATCTCGTTGACCTGGCCGGGCTTCACCGCCCGGCTGACGTCGAGCACCCAGCCGGTGCTGTGGTTGGTGCTGTGTCCGACCTGAACGCCATTGACGAAGATGGTGGCGATGGCGGTGAAGCGTTCGAGGTCGAGGCTGAACGAACGGCCGGCGTGCGCCGCCGGCACCTCGACCCGGCAGCGCGCGACGAAACGGTGCTGGAACACCGCATCCGGCCTTTGGCTGTTGCGGTCGCCGGGCACGCGGTACGGGTACCAGTCGATCGACGACGGGTCGGGCAGCGTGGCCGGGGCACCCAGGCGGTCGGTCGGCTGCGTCGTCTCCTCCCAGTGGGCCATCTGCCAGGCGCCGCTCAGCGCGACGCTGCTGCGCTCGCCGGCTGCGCCCGGGGCGGGCAGGGCGAAGACCTGCGCTGCAGCCGCCTTGCCCGCCTCGCCGCCGTGGTCGGAACCCGGCTGCCACTTGCCATTCGGGCGGAAGGTCCCCGGCTTGGCCAGGCACAATGCATCGAGAATGCCGAGGATGCGGCCGACCTTGGGCTTGCCGTTCTCGGTGCGCTCGGGGCGCGGCCACATCATCTCCAGGCGCAGCGTGCCCGGCTTGGCGTCGATGGTGCCAAGCTTGATCCACGCCAGTTCATTCCAGGTCTGGATCGGCATGACATCGACCGTCATCGCCTCGGGCGAGCATTCCTGCCAGGCGCCGCCGGCCGTGCGCCAGCGGATCGGCGAGCGAACCGCCTCGTAACCCACGCGCGCCCACACCTCATGCGGGCCGGCGGCGGTCAGCGCGGCGTCATAGCCGAAGACCAGGCCCTCGGGGATGTGCTTCTCGACCTCGCCGTCGGGGATGTGCAGGTTCAGCACCTTACCGTCCGACATGATCGAACTCAGGCCCCAGGCATCGCCGTACTTCACCGCATCGGCCGCCACTCCGGCTGGCAGCGTCGGACGTTGCGCCGGCGACTCGCCTTCAATCCACACATGATCGGCGGCGACCAGGGTGGTGGCGGCGAGGAGGCTGGCGGCGAGGCGCAGAGAAGACATGGGGAGGCTCCGGGGCGGCAGATAACGCCAGTGAAACGGTTACGCTCGTGTTTGTGACAGGATGGGTCCGCATGGGCCCATCGGGCTACTTCGCCGGCTTGGTCATCAGCAGATGGATGAAACGGCGCTGGCCAAGGATGATCTCGGCTTCGACCGAGGCGCCGAGCGGCAGGTCGCCCAGGCCGTCATCGACCTCGACGTCGATCGCCCAGGTCCCATCCGTCGGCCGGCTGCCGGCGTCATCGGCGAGGTCGCGGTCGAGGGCGACCTCGGTGACCACGCCGGTGCGCGGTGGGCGCAACTGGTCGGGGTCGCTCTTGGGCCGGAACAGCACGCGCATGCCGGGACGGATGCGATCCACCCGGTCCTCGCCGGCGTACAGGCGCAGGCGAGTACCACCGCCACGGGCGAGCTTGAACAAGGCCTGGCCGAGTTCGACCTTCTCGCCACGGAAGCGCACCGCGCGGTTGACCAGTACGCCATCGTCCGGAGCACGGATTTCGCGCGCCGCAAGATCACTTTCGATGTGGCCGAGGCGGGCGCGCAGCCCGGCCAGGGCGGCCGCAGAGGCGCGCACCCGCGCCGCAGCGGCATCGCGCGCCGCCTGGGCCCAGGGTCCGGCAAGCAGGACGGAGACGCGCTCGGCGCGTTCGAGCTCGCGCTCCAGCGACTGGAAGGCGAGGCGCTCGCGCACCAGCTCGACCAGCGAAAGGCCGCGACCGTCGCCGGCCGCCTCCATGCGTTCCAGCAGCTTGCGCCGCTCCTCGACCATGGCGCGCAGGCGCGGGGCCTCGGCCGACTGCAGCGCGAGATCCTGCGGGACCGCCTGCACGGCCAGGGCCTGGGCGTCGGCCAGCTCGGCCTCGGCGCGAGCGACCCCCTGGGTGATGGTATCGCGATCGCGCTCCAGGTCGCGCGCGTCGAGACGCGCCAGCAGGTCGCCACGCCGCACCGCCACACCCGGCGACACCGGCACCTCGGTGACCAGGCCTGCCGCGGCGGGGAAGACCAGGGAATAATCGGTAGGCCGGACGACGCCGGGCGCGGAGACCCGCTCATCCATCGGACCGAACAGGACCGCCGCCGTGCTGACCCCGACCAGGACGAGGGCGATCACCCAGATCCAGGTCATCCATCCCGGGGCCACGGCGCGGGGCAGGTCCTCGGCGGACAACCGGGCGCTCGGATGCTGGGCGAGGCGGTTCATGCCGGCCCCTTGTGATGCCGGGTCGCGCCGCTCATCGGCAGCATGCCCTCGATCTGGGCCTGGAAGAGATCGCGGTAGCGACCGTCGTTCTTCTTCAGCAGTTCCTCATGCGTGCCGACCTCGGCAACCCGGCCGGCATGCATGACCACGATCTGGTCGGCCCGGAAGATGGTCGAGAGACGGTGCGCGATCACCACCGAGGTGCGCCCGACCATCAGCGCATCGAAGCTGCGCTGGATCTGCCGCTCGGTCTCGCTGTCGAGGGCGCTGGTCGCCTCGTCGAGGATGATCAGGCGCGGATCGCGCAGGAACACGCGGGCGATGGCCAGGCGCTGGCGCTGGCCACCGGACAGCCGGGTGCCTGACTGCCCAAGCCGGGTCTCAAGCCCCTGTGGCATGGCACGCACCGCATCTTCGAGATGCGCAGCCCGCAATGCGCCCCACAGACGCTCCTCGCCGACCCCCTCCATGCCCATGCACAGGTTGGCACGCACCGTGTCATCGAACATCAGCGAGTCCTGCAGCACCACGCCGACCTGCTCGCGCAGACGGCGCAGGTCCCACTGCCGCACCTCGGTGCCGTCGATCAGCAGCTTGCCGCCGCTCGGCAGGTACAGGCCGAGGATCATGCTGGCGAAGGTGGTCTTGCCGCTGCCGCTCTGGCCGACCAGCGCGGTCATGGTGCCGGGCTTGATCACCAGGTTGATGTCGCGCAGCACGTCCTCCTGGCCGTCGTAGCTGAAGCGCAGGTCCTCGGCGACCACCTCGCCGCGGAAGTGCTCCGGCGCGGGCTGGGCGGGACGCTCGATGTGCGGCTCCTGCTTCGACGCAAGCAGTTCGGACAGCTTGTCGGCGCTCGCAGCGCCGATCTGCATGGTCTGGCCGGTGGTCAGCAGGGTGTTGATCGGACCCCACAGCATCGCCTGGTAGCCGGCGAAGGCGAAAAATTCACCGAAGCTGATCTTGCCCTGGATCGCCAGCACGCCGCCGACGAACAGGAAGATATCGGCGCCCAGGCTGGTGAGCAGGCCAAGCAGGCCGGCGATCATGTGGTACACCGTCCAGTGGCGGATACCTTCGTAGCGCAACGCCTCGCTGCGTTCGCGGATGCGGCGCAGGAAGAACGCCTCGGCGGTGAAGGCGCGGATCACCTTGATCGCGCCGAAGGTCTCGGTGGCGGTCGCTGACAGCATCACGCTGCGGTCGCTCTCCTCGCGCGAGAACTCGCGCAGGCGGCGGTACCACGAGATCGACAGCAGGGCGGTGAACGGCATCGTCGCCAACACCACGACGGTCAGCAGCGGATCGAGAAAGAGCATGAAGCCCACCACCACCAGGACGGTGAAGATGGCGGTCAGGCAACTGCGCAGGATGGTGAAGATGGCGCCATCGACATGGTTCGGATCATTGGTCAGGCGCGAGGCGACCTTGCCCGGCGACAGCGTCTCCAGTTCGCGCATCGGCACGCCCATCACGCGTTCGGCGCTGCCCACGCGCACATCGTAGAGTCCATTCCTGGTGATCTGCAGGATAAAATGGCTGTGCCAGCCGCCGATGATCGTGCCGAGCAGCTTGAGCAGCACGCCGAGTCCGACAATGCCGGCCAGCATCCACACCGTCGTGCTGACCCCGAATACGGCATTCACCCCGGCGGTGGCCCCAGCCTGCTGGCGGAAGATCAGATCATCGATGATGATCTTGCCGAGATAGGGCGTCGGTGCGGTGACCAGCGGTCCGAGGAAGGCGAGCGTGATGATGATGACCATCAGGCGCGGCCGGCGCGCGCACAGGTCGCGCATCAGCGCGTAGCCGCCGGGGCTCGGCTTGTCGTCAGGCATCGCCATAGCGTATCAGCCCGCCGGAAATGCACGGGGCGGTTTGAGCGCAGGCGCGCAAGTCCATGACGCACATGGCTTGGTGACTACGGCACGGGGCGCGCTATGCGTGCTGTAGCTATTCGTGCGGGGCCCCATCGCATGCCGATGGGGCGGGCGCCAAGCCGTGGTGGCGGCATAGAATCGGCGCAGCCGATGCCGCCACGGTTCCGGAGCGCATGCGACGGAACCGAACTGCGACGAAGCCCGTGGGGCGAGGCGGGTCGAGCGTAGCGAGAGCAGGCCCCAGTGGGGCCTGCGGCCCGACGAGTCGCAACGCGACAGCGTTGCGCCGGAAGGCCAAAGGCCGTAGGGGCGAAGCCCCTGAGCAGACACAGCGTGCTACCTCGCCAGAATAAGCAGGTCGTCGCGGTGCAGCGCGGCCTTGGGCAGGGCGTGGCCGAGCGCCGCGGCGGCAGCGGCGGTCTTCTTGCCGGCGACGCGCTCCAGCTCGCCGCTGGCGATCGAGGCGAGGCCACGCGCCACTTCGAGCCCGTCGGGACCGATCACGCCGACCGTGTCGCCGACCGCGAAGTCGCCCTCGACGCGCACGATGCCGGCCGGCAGCAGGCTGGTGCCGCGCTGGGTCAGGGCGGCGACCGCGCCGGCATCGACATGCACCCGGCCCTTCACCCGGCGCGCCACCGCCAGCCAGCGACGGCGCGCGTCCACCCGGTCGCCACGCGCCAGCACGCGCGTGCCGACATCGTCGCCGGCCAGGGCGCGGGTGATGACCTGGCGTTCGCGCGCCGCAGCGATCACCGTGGCGACGCCACTGGCCGCGGCGAGGCGGGCGCCTTCGATCTTCGAGCGCATGCCGCCGCGTCCGCGCGCCCCGGCCCCGCCCGCGGCGGCGAGCACCGCGGCGGTGACCGCCGGGATCTCACGCACACGCTTGGCCGCCGGACTGGTCCGTGGATCGGCGTCGTACACGCCGTCGATGTCGGTGAGCAGCACCACCAGCTCGGCGCCGAGCTGGCTGGCGACCAGGGCGGCGAGATGGTCGTTGTCGCCAACCGTCAGTTCCTGGGTGGCGATCGGATCATTCTCGTTGATCACCGGCACGGCGCCGAAGGCGAACAGCGCGCGCACCGTGGCGGTCAGGTTCTGGTTGCGCTCGCGGTCGCTGAAATCGCCATGCGTCAGCAGCAGCTGCGCCGTGGTCACGCCATGCGCGGCGAAGGCCGCCTCCCAGCGGTGGATCAGGCCGATCTGCCCGATCGCAGCCAGGGCCTGGCGTTCGGGCAGGCCGGGCGGGCGATCGGTCAGGCCCAGCCGGGCGACGCCGCCAGCCACCGCGCCGCTGGTGACGATCACCGGGCGCCAACCGTCGGCGGCCGCACGGGCGATCTGCCCGGCGAGATCCTTGAGGAACGGGGCGTCGAGTTTGCCGTCCTTGTCCACCAGCGAGTTGCTGCCGATCTTGGCGACGAAGATGCGTTCAGGCACGGTCGGGATCCTTGCGTGGGCCGCCGACGACGCGCGCCGCGAGCAGGCCGATCTCATAGAGCAGATAGGTGGGAACCATCAGCACCGCCATGCTGAAGGGGTCGCCTGGCCCGACGATGGCCGCCAGGACCACCGATCCCATGAAGGCGAACTTGCGGAACTTGGCCAGTTTGTCGGGGGTGGCGAAGCCGACCCGGCACACCGTCACCACCGCCCACGGGACCAGGAACAGGCCGCCGAACAGCAGGGTGTAGAGGAAGAAGGCATCGCGGTAGGAGGCGAGCCGCAGGTCGAGGGTGGAGATCGGATCGTTCGCCGTCCATTGGATGAACCAGGCGTAGATGAACGGCATGCCGAGGTAGTAGCCGAAGCCGGCGCCGAGATAGAAGAGGATGACGGCGGCCGGAACCAGCAGGAAGGCGAGGCGCCGCTCCTGCGCGGTCAGGCCGATCGAGACGAAGGAGTAGAACTGGTACACCAAAATGGGCATAGCGACGATGAAGGCGGCCCACATCGCCAGCGACATCGATACGCCCATGCTTTCGCCGAGATCCAGGGTCTGCAGCCGAGGCCAGGTCTCGCCCGCCGGGATCACCAGCCCGGCCTTGGCGCAGACCTCGCTGCCGGCGTGCCCCATGGCCCACAGCAGCGGCTGGATGAACAGGATCTTCAGCTCGTTCTCGAAGGCGAAGGCGATGACGAAGACCACGCCCCACACCATCGCCGGCAGGAACAGGCGCCGGCGCAGCTCGTCGAGGTGCTCGCCCAGGGGCAGCGGGATGTCGGGCCGGAGCAGCGCCATCAGCGTACGGCGTGGACCGCCGCAGCGAGCTCGCCGGCACGCGCGGCGACCACACGCACGAGATCCGGCGAGGCGCCGTGCGCCTCGACCAGCTTGACCAGGTGGCTGCCGACCACCGCGCCATCGCCGGCGGCGGCGGCGGCGGCGGCCTGCTCGGGCGTCGAGATGCCGAAGCCGATGCACACCGGGATGTCGCTGCCGCGCTTGAGCGCCGCGACCTTCTCGGCCAGATCGGCGGGCAGATCGACGCGCTCGCCGGTGACGCCGAGGCGGCAGATGTAATAGAGGAAGCCGCGTGAGTTGCGCGCCAGGAACGTCTTCCGCACCGCGCTGGTGGTCGGCGCCGCCAGGCACACCGTCGCCAGGCCGTGCTTCTGGAAGGTCTTCAGCAGGCCGGGATCCTGCTCGGGCGGCAGGTCGAGCAGCAGCACGCCGTCGGCCCCGGCCTCGGCGGCGTCCGTGGCGAACGCCTCGATGCCGTAGGAGAGCACGGGGTTGAGGTAGGTGAATAACAGCAGCGGCAGCTGGCAGCGGGCGCGGATCCGGCGCACCGCCTCGATCACGCCGCGTGGCGTGCAGCCGGCCTTCAGCGCGCGCTCGTAGCTCGCCTGGATGGCGACGCCGTCGGCCATCGGGTCGCTGAACGGCACGCCCAGCTCCAGCACATCGACGCCGGCCGCGTCCATCGCCACCGCCATCTCGACGGTGGCATCGAGCGACGGATCCCCCGCCGACAGGTACGCGACGAAGCTCTTCCTCCCCGCCTTCCGATTCGCCGCCAGACGCGCCGCAATGCGATTCATTCCTTCCGCCTTCCGCCTTCCGCCTTCCGCCTTCATAAACTCACCCCTTCCAGCCGCGCGACCTCGGCGACATCCTTGTCGCCACGACCGCTGACGTTGACGATGAGGATGCCGTCCTTGGGCAGGCGCTCGCACACCGCGTCGAGGACGCCGAGCGCGTGGCTGCTTTCCAGGGCCGGGATGATGCCCTCGACCTCGGCCAGGCGATGCATCGCCTGCAGCGCCTGGTCGTCGGAGCAGCGCAGGTATTCGGCGCGGCCGATGTCGCGCAGGTAGGCGTGCTCGGGGCCGACCGCGGCGTAGTCGAGACCGGCGCTGACCGAGTGGGTGCCCTGGATCTGGCCGGCATCGTCCTGCAGGATCCAGGTCGCGGCGCCCTGGAACACGCCCGGGCGTCCGCCGTCGAAGCGCGCGGCATGCTCGCCCAGCGCCGCACCGCGGCCACCGGCTTCGACGCCGAACAGGCGCACGCCGGCGTCGTTGCGGAAGGCGTGGAACAGGCCGATCGCGTTCGAGCCGCCGCCGACACAGGCGAGCAGCGCGTCGGGCAGCCGGCCCTCGGCCTTGCGGATCTGCTTGCGCGCCTCCTCGCCGATCACCGCCTGGAAGGTGCGGCAGATCAGCGGGAACGGGTGCGGGCCATAGGCGGTACCGAGGCAGTAGTGCGTATCGGTGACGTTGGCCACCCAGTCGCGCAGCGCCTCGTTGACCGCGTCCTTCAGCGTGTGCGTACCGCTGTCCACGCCGACCACCTCGGCGCCGAGCAGGCGCATGCGGAAGACGTTGGGCGACTGGCGGCGCATGTCCTCGGTGCCCATGTAGATGCGGCACTTCAGCCCGACCAGGGCGCAGGCCGTGGCGGTGGCGACGCCGTGCTGGCCGGCACCAGTCTCGGCGATGATGCGCGCCTTGCCCAGCCGCTTGGCGAGCAGCACCTGGCCGAGCGCGTTGTTGATCTTGTGCGCGCCGGTGTGGTTGAGGTCCTCGCGCTTCAGATAGACGCGGCGGTCGAGCTGCCGCGACAGCTTGGCGGCGTGGGTCAGCGGTGTCGGCCGGCCGACGAAGTCGGCGAGCAGGCTGCGGAAGGCGCCGACGAAGGCCTTGTCGCGCCACGCCGCGGCGAAGCCGGCGGTCAGCTCATCCAACGCCGGGATGAGGGTCTCGGGGACATAACGCCCGCCGTAGGGGCCGAAGCGGCCGTGGCGGTCGGGGACCTGCTTGGGAGCCGGTGTGGGCATGGGCCGGGGATGATCGGCTCTGGCGGCGGGGTTCAACCCGTCTCCGGAGCGCGGGGCTCCCGCCCCGACCGGTCCGCGGGGCTTGGAGCGCGGGGCTCCTGCCCCGACCGGTCCGCGGGGCTCCTGCCCCGCAGTCGCTCGCGCTCGCGCTGGCATCCGCCCCTGCCCCGCCACGCTGCCCGCCATGGTCCAGGGCGTCTACCACACCCACACCGCACGCTGCCTGCATGCCTCCGGCGATGTGCCGGACTACGCGCGTGCCGCCGCCGCCGCCGGTCTGCTGCGCCTGGGCGCCGCCGACCACACCCCGCTGCCGGATGGACGCTGGGCGAGCGTGCGCATGCGCCTCGACGAACTTCCCAGCTACGAGGCGGCGGTGGCCGCCGCCCGCCGGGCCGTGCCCTCGGTCGAGGTGCTGCTGGGCATGGAGTGCGATGTCCACCCCGACTATTTCGCCTGGTACCGCGACACCTTCCTGGCGCGCGGCTACGACTACCTGATCGGCAGCATCCACTTCCTCGAATCCGACGGGCGCGAAGTCAGCGCCTTCGGCGGCTGCCGTGGCGGCGCTGCGCTGCGCGACTGGTCGAACAAGGCCCTGGCGGCGATCGACTGCGGTCTCTTCGCCTTCCTCGGCCACCCCGACAACATCGCCTGCGGCGACGCTGTGTGGACCCCGGACATCGCCGCGGCGGTGGACGAGGTGTGCGCAGCGGCCGCCGCGCGTGGCGTCCCGCTCGAACTCAACTCGCTCGGCCTGCGCGAGCAGCGCGGCTACCCGTGGATGCCCTTCTGGGAGTGCGCCGCCGCGCACCACTGCACCGTCGTGCTGTCGAGCGACGCGCACAAGCCCGCCGACACCGCCGCCGGCCTCGCCGACCTCACGGACTACGCGCGCGCCCACGGCCTGCGCGTGGTCGAAGTGGCAACGGAGCGCGGGGCTCCTGCCCCGACCGGTCCGCGGGGCTCCTGCCCCGCTCGACATGCATGAACCCGCTGGGCATCCATACCCGCGGCTACCTCCCACACTGGGATCTCCCAGGCACCACGCAGGCGCTCACCTACCGGCTCGCCGACGCCCTGCCCGCCGAGGTGCTCGACCGACTGATCCGCGAGACCCCGTGCCGTCCCGACGGCAGCCCTGATCAGCTCGCCCGACGGCACCGCATCGAGAGCTGGCTCGACAGCGGCCACGGCTCGTGCGTGCTGACCCGACCGGACATCGCCCCGGTGATCCGGGACGCCTGGCGGCATGGCATAGGGACGGACTACGAACTGATCGCCTGGGCCATCATGCCCAACCATGTGCACCTCGTTATCCGGCTGCGCCCCGAGCGCAGCCTGGGCACCGTGGTCCGTTCCTGGAAGAGCTGGACCGCGCGCCACATCAACACCACCCTGGGCCAGCAGGGCCAAGTCTGGCAGGAGGACTACTGGGACCGCATGATCCGGGACGACGAACACCTGTGGAGCACGATCCGCTACATCGAGCACAACCCGGTGGCGGCCGGCCTGGCAGCAGAGCCAGGCGCCTGGCCGTGGTCGAGCGCAACGCGATAGGAGCAGCGCGATAGGAGCGCGGGGCTGGAGCGCGGGGCTGGAGCGCGGGGCTCCCGCCCCGACCGGTCCGCGGGGCTCCTGCCCCGCAAGGTGCGAGATTCCATCGCCCGTGCATCCCGCAGCGTCACCTGCGCGGGGCGGGAGCCGCAAACGGAGCGCGGGGCTCCCTCCCCCCCTACAGCAATTCCTTCCGCCCCCGCTTGCCCAGTTCATCGACGATGCCCTTCACCGCCTGGCCCTCGCCGCGCGGCACGACCAGGACGGCGTCCTTGGTCGCCACGATGGTCAGGCCGTGGCAGTTGGCCGCCGCGACCAGCGGCGCACCCGGCTCGGAGACCAGCAGGCAGTCGGAGCAACCCACCGCCACGGTCTCGCCGCGGCTGATCGTGCCGCTGGCATCGGCGGGCAGGTGCGCTGGCAGCGCATCCCACGAGCCGACGTCGTCCCACGCGAAGTCGCCCTCGACCGCGGCGACATCCTTGGCGTGCTCCATCAGCGCATAGTCGATCGACACCTTCTTCAGCGGCAGGTACACCTCGGCCAGCACCGCATCGAAGCGCGGCGTGCCGTAGGCTGCGGCGACCGGCTTCAGCGCCTCGGTCAACCAGCCGCAGTGCACGCCCAGCTCGCGCAGCACGACATCGGTGCGCCAGGTGAAGATGCCGCTGTTCCAGCGGAAGTTGCCCGCCGCCAGGTACTGCGTCGCGCGTTCCAGGTCGGGCTTCTCGACGAAGCGCGCAACGCGCGACACGCGGATGCCACCCTCGGCCGGGTGCGCCTCGCCGAGCTGCAGGTAGCCGTAGCCGGTGGCGGGGAAGCGCGGCACGATGCCGTAGGTGACCAGGCGGCCGTGCTGCGCGACGGCGACGCCGGCGGCGAGGGCGGCCTGGAAGCTGTCGGCCGGCTGGATGATCTGGTCGGCGGGCAGCATGATCATGGTCGCGCCGGGCGAGAGGCGTTCGACGATCAGGCCAGCCAGGGCGACGCAGGCGGCGGTGTCGCGGCCGACCGGCTCGGCGATGACCTGTTCGGGCTTCAGCATCGGCAGCTGGCGGCGGGTCTCGACGGCGAGTTGCGCCGTGGTGATGATCAGCACGCGCTCGGCCGGGATGAGCGGCTGCAGGCGGGCGACGGTCGCCTGGATCATCGTCGTCTCGCCGATGATGCGGGTCAACTGCTTGGGGGAGGCGGAGCGCGACACCGGCCAGAAGCGGGTGCCAGAGCCGCCGGCCATGATCACGGCGTAGGTGGTGGGCATCGCGGCCTTGTAGGGCATGGACCGTCCCAGGGAACCCCTTGCCAGCCTGTGTGAACCGTTGTTGACGCCTGTCGTCCCGCCATACGCTCGCCGTCCTCTAGGAGCCTCAACCGATGCGTCATCCCATCATCTCCACCAGCCTCATCGCCGTCGCCGCCGTCGGCTGCCTCGCCCTCACGGGCTGCCCCCCGGCATCGCCGCCCCGACCAACGATGTTCCGGACTGGGTCAACGATCCCACCCAGGGCGGCAAGGTACTCGGCGCCTACGGCGTGTCCGAGAAGATGCTCGGCGGCGAGAAGCCGATGCGCGACCGCGCCATGCTCAGCGCCCGCCAGGAACTGGCCTCGACCCTGAGTTCGAAAATCCAGGGTGTGGTCAAGGATTGGATTCGCGAGGGCGGCATCATCACCTCGCAGGACAATGCCCAGTCGGCCATGACCTCGTTCGAGTCGGCCGTTCGCAACGTCATCAACCAGGAGCTGGTCGGCAGCCAGCAGCGCGCCCGCTACATCGACCCGGCCTCCGGCAAGCTGTACGTCTATGTCGTCGTCGCCCCCGAGATCGCCGCCAAGGTCGCCGCTGACGCCAAGGCCGCCGCTCGCCAGAACACGGAACTGCGCGCCCACATGGCAGCCAAGATCGAAGCCGAGAAGGCATTCGCCGACCTCGACAAGCTGATCGACAAGGAAATGGGCACCGCCAAGTAAGCGGCCTGTCCTTTCCAGGCAAAACGGCGAAGGGCCGGGACGCATGTCCCGGCCCTTCGCGTAGCGAAACCCCGGTCATGAGAACACCTCTCGCCTACGGCTGCATCCTCCTGTCGCTCTGCCTGCTGCCGGCCTGTGGAACGCGCACGGATGCTCCGGCACCCGCGCCCGCGCACGCCTGGAAGAAGCCTTGGCAATCGGACAAGTCGCTGCCGGCCTGGATCGCGGACCCGACCGAGGGCGGCACGCGGATTGCCGCCTACGGCTCGGCTGAGTACCGCAGCAGCGAGAGTCGCAGCGAGCGGCGGGATCGCGCCATGGCTGCCGCGCGCGACGAACTTGCCCGCATGCTGCGCCTGCGCATCCGCAACGCGGTGCGTGACTATCTCGCCGATAGCGGTGGGAATGTCACCACCTTCACCGATAGCGTATCGCAGCAGATCGCCGAAGGCAGCGTTTCTGGCACCTACCAGCGTGATGAATTCGAAAACGAGAAGACCAGCGAACTGTTCGTGTGGGTCGTGGCCGACGCCAAGGTCGCCGGCGAACTAGCCAAATCGGTGGTGCAGGCCGCCGCCCAATCGGCCTCGACTGATCCTGGCGCTGCGCATCTCAAGGCCAAGGCCGGGTCTGATCAAGGTTTCGCCGAGCTCGACCGCCTGCTTGAGCGTCAGCAGCGCTGAAGCTGCCGGTCGTGGGTGCTGGCCAGCAGGGCCAGTGCCACCAACGCCCCGATCCCGCAGCACGCCATGTCCCACTGCGCGTCCCACACGTCGCCTTGTGAACCCAGGAAATCATCGGCCGCGCTGCCAACCGCGACAGCGGTGCGCCATTCGAGGATCTCGTAGCTGGCGCTGATCCCGAGGCAGGCCAGCACGATCAGGGCTGAACCGAACCAGCCGCGTACATCCAGGCCGCGCCGCAGGCACAGCTCGCGGATGAGGATGGCGGGCACGAAGCCCTGCGCGAGATGGCCCAGCCGGTCGTAGGGGTTGCGCGCCAGGCCGAACCAGTCGCGCACCCAGTCTCCGGCCGGGACGGCGGCGTAGGTGTAGTGGCCACCGACCATCAAGATCACGGCATGCACGGCGAGCAGCCGGTACAGAAGCGGTGTCAGTGGCCATCGCCGGTAGGTTGCGATCAGCACCGGCAGACCGATCAACACCGGGAGATTCTCAAGCAACCAGGTGAAGCGGCCGGCCGGCGGGGCGATCCCCAGGCCAAGGCACAGCAGCCCGACCGATACCGCCAACCAACCGGCTTCACGCATGCCGCGATGATCCATCCCCGGCATGGCGCGTTCAACCCCTGGCTAAGCCCGGACGGCCACGGCCGTAGGGATGCCAGAGGGATCGATCATGCTGCCGCTCAACCCGCCGCCCTGCGCCTCTGAACCCGGCTATCCCACTCGCCAGCGTCTCTTCGGCGATGCCGTCCTGCGCCGTCACGCCCTGGCCATCCTCGCCGGCGCGGCGCTGAGCGGCTGCACCGGACAGGCTTTGCCGCCGACCTCGACTTCAGGCGCGCCGTTGGGCTCGCAGCCGCAGGCGCAGACACAGGCACCCGCCGATCCCGAGACGCCGCAGCCGGAGCCACGCAGCCTGCCCGGCGAAGCGGTGGCCATGCCCCTCGGTGGAATCTCTGCCATTCCTGAACCCGAGCCCGATCCCGTACCCGAACCGTCCTCCATCAAGGGCGATGTTGCCCCGGTCGAACTGCCCGAAGCCATGCCCCAGAGGACGCTCGGCGCCCGCATACCGATGCGCGTCGAAGATCCGGTCGAGCCACTGCCGCCCGAGTCCGATGTCTGAGCCATGGAGCTGACCCTCGTCCTCACCCACGCCTGCAACCTCGGCTGCGGTTACTGCTATGCCGGAGCCAAGGACAGCCGCAGCATGCCCGAGGCGGTGGCGCGCCGGGCCCTGGATTGGGCCCTGGCGAACTGTCATGGCTCCCTCCAGGTCGGCTATTTCGGCGGCGAACCGCTGCTACGCTGGGACCTGCTGACCCGTTATCACGATCTCGCGGTCGAGCTGGCCGCCTGGCATGGCGTGCGCCTGACCCACACCGTCACCACCAACGCCACCCTGCTGACCCCAGAGCGCATGGCCTGGCTGGTCGAGCGCGGCTTCACCGTCGGGATCTCGATCGACGGCACCGCAGCAGCACACGACCGTATGCGGCCACGCGCCGGCGGCGGCTCGTCCTATGCTGCAGTGCGCGCCGGACTGGCCGTAGCCCTCGCAGCGCGGCCGATGACCCAGACCATCTCGGTGGTCCATCCCGCCACGGTCGAACATCTCGCAGCCGGGGTCGATGAGCTGCTGGCAGCCGGCGTGCGCGTGATCTCGCTGTCGCTCGACCCGTCGGCCACGTGGGACCTGGGAACGCTGGAGACAGCGCGCGCGCAACTCGACCTGATCGGTGAGCGCTGGCTGCGCGAGTTCCGCGCCGGGCGCGACCTGTGGATCGAGCCGCTCGACGGACGCATCGTCAGCCAGGTGAAAGGCGGCCTGCAGGACTGCGACCGCTGCTCGGCCGGACTCGGCGAACTCGCCGTCGCGCCATCGGGCACCTGGTATCCGTGCGAGCGCATGGTCGGCGCCGACGGTGCGCATGAACGCCGCTTCGCCCTCGGCTCGGTGCTGGATGACGGGATCCGTCCCGACCCAACCCTAGTGCGCCAGTTGGACAGCGCACACGCCGCTGAACCGGCAGCCTGCCAGGCCTGCCCGCTGCGCGAACGCTGTCAGCACCAGTGCGCCTGTTCGAACGCGATGGCAAGCGGCTCGGTCGCGGTGCCGGGCGGGGCGCAGTGCGCCTGGGAACAGTCGGCCATCGCGGTCGCCGACCGCGTCGCCGCGACGCTGTGGGAAGAAGGCAATCCGCTGTTCCTGCGCCGGCGCTACCGCATCGCGGCGTGACAGCGCAGGTCGCGCATCCGACCGCTACGGGCCGGATGCGCGGGTGGCGTCAGCTCTCAATCCTCCCAGACCCAGAAGGGCTTCTTGTCGGTCACATATTCGATCGGTCCGGTGCCTGAATAGCCGGTGACCGCCCCCACACACAGCAGCGTTGTGACGGCGAAATCAACAACAAAGGTGACCGGCGTCGCAACACAACGCACGATCACACCACCTGTCGACATCCCCCCCGACTTGGGCGCTGGCGTGTCTTCAGACTGCTGCGACGAGGCCGGCTTGCTCGCCTTGGCCTGCTTCACCGGTTCATCATTGGGCTGCCGCCACATACGGGTCGTCATGCAACCCTGGCACGCCAGGAGAGAAGACAGGACGATTGCCGTCAGAATGTGTTTCTTCATGTTTATGCGTCCTTCTTGATCGAGGCGTTGACCTGATCGCGCTTCTGGCGATCAGTGGTTTGGTAACGGAGTTGGTTGATCGACCGATGCATCTTCTCCTTGTTCCCCTTAAAGATCCCCTCGAAAAAACCCTCGTCATAAGACGCGCAATCAGTGGTCGCCTGGTTGAGGAGGGTAAAGACGGCATCCCAGTTCCCCTGGATGTATCGGACGCTGGCGATGTTCAGCCGTGCACAGGCACGCTGCATGGAATTCGTCTTCGGCTCGCCTTCTGCATTCACACCACGATCCTCAATGATCGCAGTCCACATCTCAATCGCCTTGGCAACACTTTCGGCATCCTTCCGGACCGCGATCTGATAGGCATCCACCAATCGGGCGTCATCCTGTCCATCCTTGTAAAAAGCCACCGGCACATTGGCCGTACGCATGCCCTCAGAATAGTTATGCTCGATGATTCCCGCTGCTGCATGGAGGGAGGAACGCTGCAACTCCGCACCACGGCCGGCCACCAGGGAGCGCCCCTGGATCGACCATTGCGCCGCCAGCCAGGCCGGATCCGTCACCCAATCACCTCCCGACCACAGCGTCACTGCTCCGCCCAAAAGCTGCTGCGGCTTCTTGCCGTAGACGAAGGCAGTCGACCTGGGAATCGTCTGCGATTCCAGGACGCTGCCGTCACGCTTGGCCATCTCGAACGAACTGCTTGTCGACACCTCGACATCAATCCAATAGACTGGTATCCGCTTCGCCTCAACCGGAGCGCCGTTCTGATAGATGGTATTCCCGTTGGCGTCCTTGTAATAGACCACATAGACATCCGATCCGGGATCGGCGCGGGTGATTTCCGGTAACCCTACGCTCATCTTGACCTGGACATCGCCATCGCTGGAGACCAACTTCTTTCCCTCGATCTTGAGGTCGCTTGATGATCCGACATTGGATGGATTGATCGCGACCGAATAGGTGCTGACGTCCGGCATGGGCTTGAGGGGCTTCTGCAGGTACTCGACGCGCTCGGTCTGAATACGCACCTCGGCGCATCCGGTCAGCAGAATGATGCCCAATGCGATGGCACAGGTGAAGTGGCGTGAATGCATGTCGACTCCTGGCACCCTGGGTTGACTGGTTAGGCGCCCAGACTGCAGATGGTAGGAAATCTGTGGACCCGCGACAAGTGGTGCGCCGTCACCCTGCACAAAGTTCACGAATTTCCGGCGTTTAATTCGTAGCCGGCCACCCGGTTGTTTCCCCGTTCAGCTATCCTGCATTTCGCAACATGGGATCCGCTATTCCGTCCGTCCCATCGGGGGGAAAGGCCGACCTGGGGGTCAATATGTATTCCGTATCTGCGACAGCTGTTTGCATCCGCGCTGGTCACAACGCCTGCAGCCGCATAATCATTTTCGCCACGTGACTGCTCAGGCGGCCGCCGGCATCCTGCCGGGCAACGGCAGCATCGTCTTGGGTAGCCACGGCTTGCCGGCCAATGCCAGAGCGAGG
>JAIFND010000054.1 GCA_020047915.1 bacterium
TCATCGCGTCGTTGATTATCGATGCACCCTGCAATGATTTCCCTCCTCTGGTCACTCTGGTGCTCTGTGTGACCCCTATTGCCGGATTTAGTTCAATGGCGGCAGCTAGGGGCTTCCGCACCGCCCCCGTTGGCGTAGGACACCGCCCATGTCCGACGAGGTCGTCCGCACCGCTGGCTTGGCCAAGACCTATGGTGATTTCTGGGGACGCCCCCGGGTCACCGCCCTGGAAGGGCTGGATCTCACCATCGCCAAGGGCGAGGTGTTTGGCCTGCTGGGTCCGAATGGATCCGGCAAGACCACCACGATCAAACTGCTGCTCGGTCTGATCCGGCCAAGCAAGGGCGACGCCTTCGTCCTCGGCCGCGACCCTGGCGATCTGGCGGTGCGCGCCCGGGTCGGCTACCTGCCGGAAGAGACCTACCTGTGGAAATTCCTCACCGCCGATGAGACCCTGGCCTTTGTCGGTCGGCTGTTCGAGCTGCCTGCAGCCGAGTCGGCGCGCCGCGCCGAGGTCCTGCTCGCCCAGGTCGGGCTCGGGCATGCGCGCGGCCGGCGGGTCGGCGAGTACTCGAAGGGCATGGCCCGGCGTCTCGGCCTGGCCCAGGCCCTGATCAACGATCCCGAACTGGTCATCCTCGACGAGCCGACCAGCGGTCTCGATCCGGTCGGATCGGCCGAGGTCAAGGATCTGATCGTCAGCCTCAAGAAGGCCGGCAAGACGGTGCTGCTGTCCAGCCACCTGCTGGCCGATGTCGAGGACGTGTGCGACCGTATCGCCATCCTGCATCGCGGGCGTCTCGCCGAGCAGGGTCGGGTCGATGAACTGCTGGCCGACGACCGGCGCCTGATGGTCGAGTTGCAGTCTCCGGACGCGGCCACGGTCGAGGCGGTCAAGGCCGCAGCCGGCAGCAGCCTGATCGGCGTGGCGCCGCCGCGCGAGCGCCTCGAGAGCCGCTTTCGTCGCATCGTGTCCGGCCGTGCGGGGGAACCGCCGCGATGATCGCCGGGACGATCGCCGTCGCCGGGCTGAGCTGGCGCGAGGCCTGGCGTGGTCGCCTGTGGCTGGTGCCGGTCGCCGGGGCGTTGGTCGTCGCCGGCCTCGCCCCGACCGTGGACGCCGCCGATCCGGGCGGAGCGGTGCGCCTGCTCGCCGCCGCCGCCGGGGCCGCCGCCGGCTTCTGCGGCATCCTGCTCGCCGCCCTGGTGCCGGCCGCGCAACTGACCCGTGATCTGGAAAGTCGGGTGGCGCTGACCGTGCTGCCCAAGCCGCTGCCGCGCGTCGGTTGGCTGCTCGGCCGCTGGGCCGGTGCGGTGGCGATGGCGGGGGCGGCCGCCCTGGTCGTCGCTCTCGTCGGATCACTGGCCGTGACCTGGCGTTCCGGCGGCATGCCGGAGATGCGCCAAGCCGTGATGCCGGGGGATTTCCGCCGGCTGACCGGCCTGGGCGAGGCGGTCGCCGTGCCGCAGGGCGTGGTTCGTCTGGCCGGCCCGGCTGGCGATGGCGGGGTGTGGACCTTCTCCGGTCTTGGCGCTTCGCCGCATGGCCTCGAGGTGCTGGTGCGCGCCCGGACCGGTGCCAGCGGCGGCGGCATCGTCGAAAGCGCCCCGGTGCGGGTCGCCTACCGTTCGGCCAACGGCGCGGCCGTGCCGCTTGAACTCGACCCGGCCTCGCCCTATGGCCGTCAGCCGATCGATGCCAGCGCAAGCGGCGCCAATGCCTGGCTGGCCGACCGCTCGCCCGAGCGGCGCAGCCTGGCTGCCGACTGGGCGCGGCTGCGCCTGCCGGCGGAGGCGGTCGGCTCTGATGGCCGCCTCACCATCCAGGTCGTCCGCCTCGATCCGGCCACCTGGATCGAACTGTCAACCGCCAGTTGCGCCCTGGCCAGCCCGGCCGGGCCGCAGGTGCTGCACGCGACCCGCGCCGTGCTCGCCGAACTCGCCACCCCGGCGGTGATCGCGGCGGCGGCCCTGGCGGTCGCAGCGGTGGCTTCGCTGCCGGTCGCCCTGCTCGCCTCCCTGACCCTGGCCTTCGCCGGACATGCCTTGTGGGCGGTGCGCGAATCCCTGAGCTTCAATGAGTCCGGCCGCGCCCTCGCCCGCCTGCTCGAACTCACACTCACCGCCCTGCCCGACTTTGCCGCCACTGGTCAGGGAATCCGGCTGGCCGCTGGCGAGGCGGTCGGGTGGGCCCAGGTTGGCGGTGCCTGGCTCGCGGTCGCTCCGCACCTGGTCGTGTTGCTGGCGCTGGGCTGGTGGGCCCTGCAGCGGAGGCAGCTGTGAGATCCCCGTCCCTGCGCTGGGCCGTAATCGGGGTCGGCCTCCTGGTCGCCGCCCAGGCCCTGGCCGTCATCGCAGCGCCGAAGCGCGATCTTGCCGGCATCGGTGGCCTGCCGCCGGGCGAGTTCGCCGGCACCCTGATGCTTGGCGGTTTCCGTGGACTGGCCTGCGACCTGCTCTGGCTGCGCGCGGTGTCGGCGAAGGAGCAGAGCCGTTTCTATGAATCGGTCGCCCTGGCCGAGGCGATCACCCGGGTGCAACCGCGTTTCGTGGATGTCTGGCAGCACCTCGCCCACGACCTCGCCTACAACATCGCCTACGAGGCGGATGGCGAAGAGCAGCGCTACGCCTGGTTCGTCGCGGGGGTGCGTGCGAACGCCCGCGGGATCGAGCGCAATCCCGGGGTCGAGCGGCTGCTGCGTCATCTCGCCTGGATGTTCCACCATCGCGGCGACCTGTTCAAAGGCCGGATCCTGGCCGCCGACTGGTCCGTGCTGGTCAACCCGCTGCTTGCCGAGGTGCGTCTGCGCACGGCCGGCGATGTCCGGGTGCGTGACCTGCCGGCCGGGACCGGGCAGTCCAACTTCACCATCGCCAACCACCTCTATGTCGCCAGCGTGGCGCTGGGTGAGGCCGCCCAGCGGGCCGGCAAGGGACGCCAGCCGTCCTTCGTCCGGCGCATGGCCGCGCATACCCTTGATGCGGACGGCAACCGCCTGCGCAATAATGGCGACCACCTCGCCGCGGTGCGCCGCTGGCTCGACGCCGGCGAGGACTGGGTTGCGGTGGAACGGTGGATGAACGAACCGACCACAGACGAGGCCGAGCGCAACTCACGCGCCTCGACCAGCCTGGTCCTCGAGCGCTCCGAGGGGCAGATCCGGCGCAAGGCTGCCGATCTCGCCCTGCTGCTCGCCCCCGACGCGGGCTCCGGCGAGGCGGTGGCAGCAGCCATCCTTGCCCGTCGCTGGGACGAGGCGCGCCGCCTGCTCGCCGCCCCGGGCTGGAAGGCCAGCGCCGGAGCCGACGCCCGCATCCGGTGGCTCGACCAGTGACGCTGGCGGTCGCGATCGGCAAGTTCGATGCCCTGCACCTGGGGCACAGGGCTTTGGCCGAGCGGGCTGCGGCCTGCGGCCGTCCCGTCCTCCTGCGGCTGACCGGCCTGGCCGAAGCCTTCGGTTGGCCGGCCCGGTCGCCGCTGGTCGCCGAAAGCGACCGCACGCGGGTCCTGGCCACGTGGCCAGGCCTGCCCGAGGAGCGCAATGCTCCCATCGCCGGGTTGCGCGACCTGCCGGCCGAGACCTTCGTCGCCTGGCTGGCCGAGCAGCATGGCGCCACCGTGCTGGTGGTGGGGGCCGATTTCCGGTGCGGTCGTGGGCGTAGCGCCGGAGTGGTCGAACTGGCGCAGTTGTGTGCAGTCCAGGGCCTGCGCCTTGAGGTGGTGCCGCCGCTCCTGGTCGAAGGGGCAGCGGCCTCCAGCAGCCGCGTACGCCAGGCCCTGGCCGCTGCCGACCTGGCGACCGCCAGCGCCTGCCTCGGGCGCAGTCACCGCCTGTGCGGGACGGTGCAGCGCGGCGACGGACGCGGACGCACCCTGGGCTTCCCCACTGCCAACCTTGGCGCGGGGGACAACCAGGTGCCGGCCGACGGCGTTTACGCCGCCTGGGCCATCCTCGGCGGGCAGCGCCTGCCTGCCGCGGTGAATATCGGGCATCTGCCGACCGTGGGCGGCGGTCGCCCACTGACCGTCGAGGCCCATCTGCCGGGCTGGTCTGGGGACTGCTACGGCCAGGTCCTGGGCTTGGATCTGGTCGCCCGGTTGCGCCCCGAACAGCGCTTCGCCGACCTCACGGCCCTGCGCCAGGGCATCGTCAGCGATGTCGCGGCGGTGACGACCCTGCTCGCCGGTTGATCAGGCCCGCGCCAGCAGCGCGGCCACCGCTGCGCGCACCAGGTCGCCACGCCTGGCGTAGGCGGCGGTCAGATTGCGCGCCATGCGCTGCAGCAGTTCCCGGTCCTCGGCCCCGGCCAGGAACGGTTCGGCCGACGGGGCGCCGTGCGCCCGCGCCCAGGTGTTGAGATCCTCAGACGAGATGGCCTTGCCGCTGAAGCAGTCCCAGGCCCCGCCGTTCCAGCCAGCGAAGACGTGGGCCGGCAGCGCCAGGGCCCGCGCCGCCAGGCCGAGCCGGCGGCAGGTGAGCAGCCAGATGCCGGTCACCGCGATGGGCAGGCCGGCGCGTCGCTCCAGCACCTCGGCCAACTGCGAGTTGCGCGGATCATCGTAGGCCTCGCGGTCACCGGCGAAACCGCAGTCCTCGCTGAGCCAGCGTGCGACCGCGCCGGCATCGCCGTGCGGTGCCCGCGAGGCCAGCGCGTCGAGCGCGCTTCGGCAGGCGACCCGGTGGTCGGTGCGCGGAACCTGCAGCCGGGCGAGCAGCGGCCAGGCCTCCTCGAGATCCTCGGCCGCGCCCCACGCCTCGACCAGTTCGAGGGCGTCGGCCTGCACGATCGTCTCGGTCAGCAGCGCCGGTGCCGTGCGTCCGGCGCTGGCCGACCACACGCGTTCGCGCAAACCGGCATCGTCGAGCAGGCGGCGGACCAGGGTCCGCCGCACCGCCGGATCAGGGTCGTCGAGCAGTCCCAGCAGCGCCTCGGCCTCGCTCATGCGCACAGCTCGGTCAGGCGCGACTGGCAGCGGCGGTGCTTGCGGTGGAAGGCCTGGCGCAGCGGCGGCTCGGGGAACAGCTTGCCGGCATGACAGGTGGCGCGCACGCGCATCGGCACGCACCAGTCGTAGAGCCGATCGACCAGATTGACCAGGCGCAGCGCCGCGAGCTGGTCGCTGAACGGGGCGAGGTCGAGGATGGTCAGCCCGTGCAGCGAGGCGGCGAGGCGGCGCAGGTTGACCACCGGCAGGTTGGTGAGGAACCGATCCAGCTCGCCAGCGGTCACCGTCAGCCAACCCTCGTCCGTGGCGGGTTCGATCTGCGGCCCCCACAGCGGCGGATCCTCGCCGTCGCGCACCTTCAGCAGCCGATGGTCGCGGCCCGGCACATGCACGCCGTGGAAGGACTGGCCGATGCGGGTGAGCTGGGCGCGGAACAGATCCACCGCCATGCGTCCATCGCCGAGATCGCCGACCACCGTGTTCGAGGTGGTGACGAAGCGGGCGCCGCGTTCGGCGAGCAGGCCGAGCAGCAGGTCGATCAGGCGGGTGTTGGTCGGATCGTCGAGTTCGAATTCGTCGATGCACACCAGGTCGGCGGCCAGCAGGTCGGCGGCCTGCTGCGGACTGCGCATGATCATCAGACTCATCGCGTCCGAGAACGACAGGTAGCGGCGTTCGCCGGCCGCCGCGTGCCAGCACGCCGCCAGCAGGTGGGTCTTGCCGACGCCGAAGGAGCCGTCGAGGTAGAGCCCCGGCTTGCCATTGCGGCGGAACCAGCGTGCCATCAGCCCCTGGCTGGTCTCGGCGAAGGCGCGTACCGCAGCGACCGCCTCGGCCTGTCCCGGAACCGCGTCATCGACCCGGTAGCTGGCGAAGGTCGCCGTGCGGAAACGCGGCGGCGGCACCAGGTCGGCAGGGGCGGCCGGCGTATCGAGCAGGTGGGTGAGGTCGGCCAGGTGCATCGCGTATGCCAGGGAATCATGCTTCTTTGAAGAAGCGCACCAGTTCCCGGACGTGGTTGAGCACCCGGGCGTCCTCGGCCATCCGCGCGGCGGCAGCCTCGGCATCGCGGGCCAGCTGGCGATGGGCATCATCGTTGGCGCGGCGCAGGTCCTCGACCGTGGCGCGCAGGCGTTCGACCTCGGCGCTGCTGGCCGCGAGGCGGGCTTCCAGCTGCGCCGCCCAGGATTCACGCTCCTGCAGGTCGAGACGGCCGTGCAGCTCCTCCGCGGTCTTCTCGGTGGTGGCGATGCGCTGGGTCAGGGCCAGCACATCATCGCGGGGATGGTGCACCTCGCGGCCGATATGGCTGAGGCGCTCGGCCAGGTACTCGTAGGCCCGGCCGGCCGGCCGCAGGCCCATGAGCAGCAGCGCGGCCCCGGCCGCAAGATAGCCGAGATGGCTGACGCCATAGTGGGCCAGCAGGTAGAGGCCGGCCGCGCTCAGCAGGTGCAGGGCGATCGCGCCCCACAGCGACCACCTGGCCCAGCGGCTGACGTAGCTGACATCGGCGGCCTGCACGGTGATGCCATCCTTCCGCGAACGGTCGGCGTCGTGCAGGATCTCGCGCGCCTTGAAGTGCAGGTCCCACGGCAGGGTGACGACGATGACCAGCCACCACAGCACCAGCAGGCCGATGACCCAGTCGCGCAGGCTACCCGGATCGACACCGATCCAGCGGACGATGCCGTAGGCGGCCAACACCAGCAGACCGATGGTGAACAAGGCTCCGACAAAGCGGCCGAGATAGGTCTGATTGGAACTCGCCATGCAATCCCCCTGGGTTCGGTACGCTACGGTGGTTTGCCGTCCGGTCACGCAGCTTCGATCATTGCCTAGCCGGCCCGCCGCCCAGCGTGCCGCGCGTGAGCGACTGGGATGTGTGCATCATCGGCGGCGGGGCGGCCGGGCTTTTCTGCGCTGCGACCGCGGCGCGGCGCGGCCGTCGTGTCGTGGTCCTCGATCATGCCACCATCCCCGGGCGCAAGATCCTGATCTCGGGCGGCGGCCGCTGCAACTTCACCAATCGCAGCGCGACGGCGGAAAACTACCTATCGGCCAATCCGCACTTCTGCCGCAGCGCCCTGGCCCGCTTCACCCCGCAGGATTTCCTCGCCCTGGTCGAGGCGCGCGGCATCGCCTGGGAGGAGCGTCGCCATGGCCAGCTCTTCTGCGTGCATTCCGCCAAGGACATCGTCGCCCTGTTGCTCGACGCCTGCGCCGAGGCCGGGGTGACCCTGCGCTGGGGCGTGCAGGTGCAGGGGGTCGCGCACGAGGACCGTTTCCGCATCGATACCACGCACGGACCCTACATTGCCGAGCGCCTGGTCGTCGCCACCGGTGGCCTGCCGGTGCCATCGATCGGGGCGAGCGATTTCGGCCTGCGCCTAGCTCGTCAGTTTGGCCACGGCCTTGTCGACACCGCGCCGGCCCTCGCCCCACTGCTTCTGCCGGCCCACGAACGCCTTGATTTGCCCGGCATCGCGGTCGATGCCGAAGTGCGGGCCGACGGACCGATCTTCCGCGAGAATCTGCTGTTCACCCACGGCGGCATCAGCGGACCCAGCGTGCTGCAGGCCTCGTCCTACTGGCGTCCGGGCAGGCCGCTGCACGTCGATCTGCTGCCCGGTCATGATCTTGCCGCTGCGTTGGGCGAAGCCCGGGCGGTGAAGGCCCAGTTGGGCAATCATCTCGCCGACCTGCTGCCGCGGCGACTGCTGCAGGCCCGCCTGCCTGCAGCGATCGCCAGCAAGCCGGTGTCGCAGTTGTCGCGTGCCGACATCGCCGCCGCCGTCGCGGCGCTCACCGGCTGGGAATTGCACCCCGAGGCCACCGGCGGCTGGCTCAAGGCCGAGGTGATGCGCGGTGGGGTCGATACGGCGGAACTGTCGTCGCAGACGATGGAGAGCAGGCGCGTGCCTGGCCTGCACTTCATCGGAGAAGTGATCGATGTGACCGGTTGGCTGGGCGGCTACAACTTCCAGTGGGCGTGGGCGTCGGGTCACGCTTGCGGTATGGCAGTTTGAGGCTGTCGGACCTCACGCGTGGCGCGCCATGACCGGGTACTCTACTGGCAGCAGCCATTCCGCATACCAGTCGATGCCGGCTACCGTGGCACGCATGACCAGCAGCCAGTAGCGAGGCTCGTCGGCGGAAAGATCGGTATCGACAGGCACGGGATGCGGCGGTTCCTCGGGCACCGCGACGGCGTAGCTGCCATCGGCACGACGGTTGGCGACCCGCGCGCCGGTGGCCTGTGGTCCGGTCAAGCGCGCGGCCGGGGCGAGAACGGACTCTGTTGGCAGGCGAAAGGTCAAACGCGCATCGAGGCCCTGGTCAGGCGGCAGGCGTAGGCTGAGACGGATCGGCACTTCGGCCAGACGGTCGACCTGCACGCTGCGCATGCTGCGCCGCCTGTTCACATGGGTCACCATCCGCTCCTGCAGCAGGATCAGCCGGGCGTCGAGTCCCTCGCTGCCAGTCAGTGCGAGGAGCGGACCAGCGAGGTCGAGCTGCACCTCGTCGCCGGGCGCCAAGGGCCAATCGCGTCCCGACGGACGCAGAAACGCAGGTCGATAGCGCAGGGCCTGTGCCAGCTGGTACCCGGCCAGGAAGGCGCCGGCGAGGGTGAGTGAGGCGAAGAAGGCGAGGATCAGCACCCCGTCCCAGGTACCTCGGCTGATGACCAGCACCGCCTGGCTGCCGAGGCCCAGGCCGAGGGTGCCGAGGCCCAGCGTAGCGCCAAGCAGATGGGAGGTGGGCGAGCGGTGCTCGGCCAGGCCTGGCCCCTCCGGCCACGGCCCGCGCGTGCGCCAGCCCCGGGTCGCCACAGCACTCCCGCCGCCCACCATCCTGGACATCACCACGACGAGAATATGGAGCGCACCGGCCCCGGCTACGCAGGCACCTAGCAGCAGCCAGATCCGCCCCTCCTCGGCCGTCCGCAGGGCGATGACGAGGGTGATGGAGATGATAGCCAGGATCAGCAGCCCGACCACCGACTGCGCTGCGGACGCACCATTCCGCTCCCACGGGTAGCCGCCGAAGCGCGGCAGCAGTTCACGATCTCCGCGATTTTGGGCTGTCCTGCTCGGGGCTCGTCGCATCCATCACCTCGGACGCGGGAATATCACGCAGCGGGAATCCCGCAGCCGGTTACAGGCCTTCATCGGCGGCAGCATGGCACGCACCCCGCGCTTCAGGCGCGCGCGTTGCCGTTGCCGCGCACCACCCACTTGTAGGTGCACAGCTCGCGCAGGCCCATCGGTCCGCGCGCGTGCAGGCGGTTGGTGCTGATGCCGACCTCGGCGCCGAAGCCGAATTGGCCGCCGTCGGTGAAGCGCGTACTGGCGTTGTGGTACACGCAGGCGCTGTCCACCTCGCGCAGGAAGCGCTCGGCGGCCTGGGCATCGGCGGTGATGATGCCGTCACTGTGTTGGCTGCTGGTGCGCGCCAGGAAGGCGAGGGCATCGTCGAGGCCATCGACCACCTTGACGGCCAGGATCAAGGCGAGGTATTCGGTGGTCCAATCGGCCTCATTGGCGGCCTTTGCGCCGGGCAGCAGCGGTAGGGCGCGCGCGTCGGCGCGCAACTCGACGCGCTGCTCGGTCATGGTCCGCGCCAGCAGTGGCAGGAACCTGGTGGCCACCACGGCATCGACCAGCACACGCTCGATCGCGTTGCAAACGCCGGGGCGCTGCACCTTGGCGTTGACGATCAGGCGCAGCGCCATGTCGAAGTCGGCTGCGGCGTGGACGTACAGCGAGCACACGCCCTTGTCGTGCTTGATCACCGGCACGCGTGAGCACTCGACCACGGCGCGGATCAGCGCCTCGCCGCCGCGCGGCACGACGATGTCGATGGCGTCATCGCGCGCCAGCAGCTTGGGGATCAGGGCGCGGTCCTGCTCCTGCACCAGTTGCACGGCGTCGGCGGGCACGCCGGCGGCGGTCAGTCCGGCGCGGAAGGCCTCGGCCAGGGCGCGGTTGCTGTGCACCGCCTCCTTGCCGCCGCGCAGGATGCAGGCGTTGCCGGCCATCAGGCACAGCGCCGCGGCATCGACCGTGACATTGGGACGGCTTTCGAAGATGATCGCGACCACGCCGATCGGGATGGCGACCTTCTCGGCCTGCATGCCTTGGGTGATGGTGCGGCGTTCGAGCACCGCGCCGACCGGATCGGGCAGTGCTGCGACGGCGCGCAGATCGGCGATCACGCCGTCTAGGCGTGTGCCGTCGAGACGCAGGCGGTCGAGCATCGCGCTAGACAGGCCGTCGGTCTTGCCCAGCTCGACATCGCGGGCGTTGGCGGCGCGGATCGCATCGCCGGCCGCGGCGAGGGCGTCGGCCGCGGCGTTCAGCGCGGCGCGGCGGCGTGCCTCGGGCAGCACCGCGACCAGGCGCGCGGCGGGACGGCCGCGCGCGCACAGGTCGGCCACATGGGCGTCGAGGCTCATCACATCACCTCGATGACCGTGCCCAGGCGGTGGCTGGCGCCGGGGGCGAGCTGATAGCCGTCAGTGAGGGCGTTGGCCGCCTCGACGCATAGCATGCCGGGCCATTCGTGGTCGCCGAAGTCGGGCATCTTCGCCGACTTGGCGATCCACGGGTTCCACACCACGGTCGAGCGCGAGCCGCTCTTGGCGACGCGCAGCGTGCGGTTCCACGCCGCGTCCTGCACCGTCACCGCGGACTCGGTGGCGTTGAACAGCAGGTCGGTCTCGGCGGCGACGGTGATGGATTCCGGAGCGGTCAGGGCGATCGGCTGGGCGACGCGGTCGAAGCCGGCGACACCGGCCAGACCACGCACCTGCACGCGGCGCACATCACCGACCGCCAGGTAGGTGTGCAGAGCCTCGCCGATCGCCAGGGCGGTGGTGCCGGTGTTGCGCGCATCGAGGGTCACTTCCAGGCGGCGGCCGAAGCGGGCAGTCAGGATCAGTTCGCTGGCGGGTGCGGTGAGGGCAAGGCGCAAGACGACTGCGACCGTGCCATCGGCCTCGGCCGCGACCGAGGTGAGATCCCAGTCGGCGAAGCGCGCCAGGCCGTGCGCCGGCTTGCCCGCTTCGGCGGCGGGGCCGAACCACGGCCAGCACACCGGGATGCCGCCGCGGATCGGCTTGCCGGCGGCGAACCAGCTCTGCGTGCTCATCCAGATGACCGGCGCGTGGCCGGCCGGCTGCCACGCGGTGACATGCGCGCCGTGCAGATAGATCTCGCCTCGGCACAGCGGAGTGCTGATGCTGACGCGCGGCAGGCCGCCGCAGCCGGCATCGATGGTGACGGATCCGGGGACGGCGAAGCGCTGGAGGGCGGCGAGGTCGGTCATGGGGCGGCAGCGTCCATTCCTGGACGGACGCTCAAGCCCCGAGGCGGTACTCGCCTTGCGGAGCTGTGCGCGCCTGGACCATGCCGCGCATGGCCCATTTCCCCCGTCGCGACTACAGCGGTCCCCCACGCCGGCAGCCGGTCGCGCCGGCACCGGCCGCTCCGACCGCCTGGGAGGGCCAGGCCGGCTGGTACGACCAGTACCAGGGGCAGGGCGGCGCCGACCTCTACCAGAGCGTGCTGTTGCCGGCGGTGCTCAAGCGCCTGGCGACCAAGAAGGGCCAGCGCGTGCTCGATGTCGGCAGCGGCCAGGGCGTGCTTGGCCGCGCCCTCGCCCATCTCGGCGTCGATGCGGTGGGCGTCGAAGCCAGCCCGTCGCTGGTCGCCGCCGCGCAGGGTCGCGCCGGAGCGCATGAACGCTATGTGCTGGGCGATGCCCGCGCCCTGTCCGAGCTGCTGCCCGGCCAGGCCTTCGACCACGCCTGCGCCCTGATGGTGCTACAGGACCTCGATCCGGTCGCGCCAGTGATGGCGGGCGTGGCGCGGCTGCTGATGCCGGGCGGCAAGTTCGTCTTCGCGCTGACCCACCCGTGCTTCCGCCAGCCCAAGCGCAGTTCGTGGGGCTGGGACGAGGATCGCAGGCAGCAGTACCGGCGTATCGATGGCTATTTGTCGCCCTATCAGACGCGCATCGCCACGCATCCCGGCGCTGCCCCCGGCACGCCCGAGGCAGCATTGCAGACGATCAGTACGCATCGCCCGCTGTCGGTCTATCTCGAAGCCTGCGGCGCCGCCGGCCTCGGCGTGGTCGGCTGCGAAGAGCTGTGCAATCCCCGGCGCGGTACCAAGGGCCACCGCTTCGCGGCTGAAGATCTCGCCGCCAAGGAGATCCCGCTCTTCCTGGTGCTGACGGCGGTGCGCCTGCGGTGAACTGGCGCGACGGACTCCTGGCCGCGATCGCGGCCCCGACTGCACAGGCCAAGGACGCCATCCTGGTTGGGCTGACGCCACCCGATGGCGCGACCTGGGAGATGCCCGAGTTGCCGCTGCGTCCCGGCCGTCCGCCCGGCGTGGTCGAAGGCCAGGCCAAACGGCGACGCCAGGGCACCGACAGCCTGGCCGGTCGCCGCCGCTTCTTGCACGCTATCTGGCACATCGAGCTTGAAGCCATCGACCTCGCGTGCGTGCTGGCGCTGCGCGGCTCGGGCATGCCGGCGGCGTTTCATGCCGACTGGCTGCGCGTGGCGCGCGAAGAGGCGCTGCATGCCGGGCTGATCGCGGGCTGGCTGGAGGCCAACGCCTACCCGCCGGGCAGCGAGCCGGTGCATCATCGCTTGTGGGAGGCCGCCCGCGCCAGCACCGACCTTGGCGAGCAGTTGGTCGTGGTGCCGCGCTTCCTCGAGGCACGCGGCCTGGATGTGAACGCCGGGCTGCTGCCGCGCATCGTGCAAGTCGATCCGGCGGCGCATGCCGTGCTGGATCGCATCTACCATGACGAGATCGGCCATGTCGGCACCGGCACGCGCTGGCATGCGGAGTGGTGCGCGCAGCGGGGTATCGAACCGGCCGCGCATTTCGCCCAGGTGGTGCGGGTGCGCTTCGCGGATCAACTGCCCAGCCCGTGGCCGCTCGACCACGCCGGGCGTGCGACCGCAGGCTTCCGCGACGCCGAGCTGGCGCTGCTCAGCGCCACTCCGCCTCAGGCGTAACCAGCAGGAAGGGCTCGCCCCACTGGCGCTGATCGTCAGTGCTCCAGGCGGACGCCGGTTCGAGTACACGCAGACGCAGGCCGAGCGGTCCGCCGTGCACCAATTGGGCCGGGCCGTCGCCGCTCTCCTCGATCACCTGGATCCACGCTGGCACCGGGCCGGACTCATCCCAGCCGGTGATCGCGCACCACACCCACGCGCCGTCGCGCCACAGGCGGATCGCCGACAGCGCGCGCGCCGGTCCTTCCTCCTTGAAGGTGGCCATGCACGGCTCATCGAGGTTGGCGCTGGCGGGGATGTCGAGGTACATGGCGGCAATTCCTGGTAGTTTCCGCAGACCTGCAACCGGTGGATTGCGGCCCCAGGCCTGGCTGCTAGCCTCTCGACCGTCCAGGTGTCCTGGGCATGCCGGAGGCGGGTCAGCCCGCAGCGGCGTGTCCGGGGTGAAACGGGAAGCCGGTGCGAATCCGGCGCTGACCCGCAACGGTGACCAGGGACCGAATCCGGAGACGCCACTGCACCTGTCGGTGTGGGAAGGCCGGAGGAGGGTTGATCTGGAAGTCCGGAGACCGGCCTGGATCTCGCGCTTGCCCCCTCGGGGATGGGGAGCGGTTCCACGCCGGACGTGTCGTCCGGAGGCTGGGCCGTTCTCTGCTTCGTTGGGCATCGCGGGACACCAACCCCGCCGCCTCGGACGGCCTTCATCATGCCCCGCACCATCTCCCTCACCCTGCTCGCCGTGGCGCTCGCCGCGGTCGAGGAGGCGACTCCAACCATCGTCGTCACGGCAGAGCGCGGCGAGAGCGATCTGGATGCTGCGACAGTCTCTGTCGAGCTCGTGACCATTGAGCAGGTCGTCGAAAGGGGAGGTGCGCTCAACGCCACTGATTGGTTACGTGATCTGCCAGGTGTTGGTGTGTGGAGCACAAATGGCGGCATTGATGGCGGTAATGTCACAGTTCGAATCCGCGGCCTCGATTCAAAATACACGATGTTCCTCGTTGATGGCATCCCAATTGAAGACCAGGGGAGTATTGACGGTTCACCGCGTTCCGTATTCCTGCAACCTGCCGGGTTGCAGGTGGTCGAAATCGCCAAGGGGCCGCAGTCTGGACTTTATGGAAGTGGCGCCATCGGAGGTGTCGTGGCGATGCAGACTGCCCGCCCAACGCGCGTCAACCACGCTGAATTCTCACTAACGGGAGGATCTTTTGATACAGCCGGTGGCTCGGCGACGGTAACTGGGCCGCTCGGCACTTCGGCGGGGTTCGCCGCCTCGTTCAATGGCATCTCCAGCGCTGGTATCACAGCCATTACAAATGCTCCGGATGGGAACTCAGAGGGCCACGAATCTGATGGGCTGCAGCGCTATTCAGGTACGATCCGACTCGAAGCATATCCATCCGATGACGGAATCCTCTATATCGCAGGATCGATGTCGCGGGCGCGTCAGGAATTTGACGATTCATTCGCTGCCACCCCCCCCGAAGATAGCTTAAGTGAGAATTTCTATCGCACCTGGCGTCTGTTTGGTGGTGGGACCTGGAAGGTGGGAGACCGCTTTTCGGCTGGGGGGGATATGGCCATAACCGATACCCAGAACACGGTGACGAGTGCATTCCCGTATTCGCTAGATTCCCGCCAGTATTTCGGCCAGGGGCATGTCCGCATCGCCACTGAAAGCCGCATTGCCGCCACGATTGGTGTTGATGCTCGGCGGGACGAAGCCTACTTCACCAGTACGGCCTCAGCCAACCTGACCGGGAGCTATCTGCAGGTCGCCTACGATGACGACGCATTCTATGCCTCGGCCACAGGCCGGCTCGATCACCACAGCGAATACGGCAACAATTCGACATGGCGCTTTGCTGGTGCCTGGCAGGTCATTCCAGAACGACTCAAACTGCGTGGTGCTGTTGCGAGTGGGTTCAGGGCGCCTGGTCTGTATCAGATCATAGGAGACGGTTTGTGGGTGGCAGCCAATCCCGACCTCAATCCCGAAACATCAAGAACCTACGAAGGCGGTATCGACGCGACGCTCTGTGATGGGCTGCAACTGATGGGTACCGTGTTCCACTCCGAGGTCACAGACCTGATCGACTGGGGCGGTGTCGGCTACGCCAATGTCCCCGGTCGTACGCGTTCGGATGGAGCCGAGGTGTCGATGGATCTGCATAAGAGCCTGACTACGGAGATCGGTCTGTCAGCCAACGCGAGCTATACCTACCTCGACAGCGAGTCAGCTAGCGGCCAGCCCACGGCCTATTCCCCCGAGCACGCCGGCAGTTTGCGGGTTGGCTCAGATCAGCGCTTGGCGGACCAGGTGGTCGTGCGTCAGGGCTTCGGCATCCGCCGGTCTACCGGCTATCAGGCCGACAGCACCGGAACCTCGCCGGTCGAGGGTGCGACCCTGGCTGATCTGTCAGCCGGCGTGGCGATTGGCGAGAGGTGGGATGTCGCGCTACGCATCGACAATCTGTTCGACGAGCGCTATGTCGTCAATCGCAGCTTCGGCACGATCTACGCGACTGCCCCGCGTTCCTACTGGCTCACCGTAACCGGCCGCTTCTGATCCCGGCCATGCGCCCTGGCGCCGTCCTCCTCATCCTCGCCGTCCTCCTCGCACTCAGCGTCACCCTGTCGCTGGGCGTGGGTTCGGGCGGCGTGGGCTGGGATGCGGCGGTGGCCGATCTGCGCTGGCTGCGCACCGGTTGCGCCGCCCTGGCCGGGGCGGCGTTGGCGGTGGCGGGCGTGCTGGTGCAGGGGTTGTTCCGCAATCCGCTCGCCAGCCCCGATGTGGTGGGGACGACGGCCGGTGCGACCCTCGGCGGCCAATTGGCGCTGGTTACGCACGCGGCGCTGCTCGGGGTACTGCCGGTCTGGCTGGCTCCCGAACTGGTGCTGCCGATCGGCTGCCTGGCGGGGGCGGCGGCGGCCTTGGCGCTGCTGCTGGCGACTGCCGGTCGGGCCAGCGGCGGCATGGTCGCCGTGCTGCTCACCGGCTTCGTCATCACCGCCGTGGTCGGTGCGGTCAGCGGTCTGCTGACCAGCCTGACGGCCGGCCGCTGGGAGCTGGCGCGTGCCCTCGCCGCCTTCGGTCTGGGTGGTGTCGATGGCAAGGGACCGGGCCACATCGTCCTCGCCCTGCCCCTGGTGGCGGCCGGCATCGCGGCGGCTTGGGCGTGGGGTCGTACCTGCGACCTCCTGCTGGCGGGCGAGGACGAGGCGCGTGCCATGGGCGTCGATACCGGTTCGGCGCGGCGCTGGCTGCTGGCGTGGACGGCGCTGCTCGCCGCCGCTGCAGTCGCCGTCGGTGGTGCCATCTCCTTCGTCGGCCTGGTCGTGCCGCATGCCCTGCGCCCCTTCGCCGGGGTCGAGCACCGCCGCCTGGTGCCGGCGGCGGCGCTCGGTGGCGCCGCCTTCCTGGTCTTGTGCGATGTCCTGGCCCGCGCCGTGCCCCTGTTGGCGCGTACGTGCGGCCTCGACGGCGCCGGCGAGCTGCCCCTCGGCGTCGTCACCGGTCTGATCGGCGGCCCGGTCTTCCTCATCCTGCTCATCCGCGCCCGGCGCGAGGGGACGCTGGCATGAGTGGGCTGACACTCGATGCCCTCACCGTGCGGCGCGGGTCGTGCCCGGTGGTCGATGGCGTCTCGTTCACGGCTGCCGCCGGGGCAGTCACCGTGCTGGTCGGTCCCAACGGGGCGGGCAAGAGCAGCGTGCTCAAGGCGCTGCTCGGCCTGTTGCCGGGTGAGGGGACGATGCGCTGGCAGGGCCGCGACCTCGCCGGACTGCCGGCGGCTGAACGCGCGCGCCTGCTCGCCTATGTGCCTCAGCGCAGCCAGCTCGCGGCCGCGCTGCCGGTGCGCACCGTGGTCGCGGCAGCGCGCTATGCCCACCACGGCTGGCTGGCCGGCGGCGGGACGCAGGACCTGGCGGCCGTCGAGGCGGCTCTCGCTGCGGTCGATGCCATCCACCTCGCCGGTCGTGCCTTCAACGCCCTGTCGGCCGGCGAGCAGCAGCGCGTCCTGGTGGCGCGTGCCCTCGCCGGTGAGGCGCCCTGCATCCTCATGGACGAGCCGACCGCAGCCCTCGATGTCGGGCATGCGCTGGTGCTCTATGCGCTCGCCCGCCGCCTGGCCGCCGAGGGCCGCTGCGTGGTCATGGTGCTGCACCACCTCGACGATGCGCGACGGGTGGCCGACCATCTGGTGCTGCTGCATCATGGCCGGGTGCTGGCGGCGGGTGACGCGGCGACGGTGCTGACCGACGCCCCGCTCGCCGAGGCCTTCCGGGTCGCTCCGCAGAGCAACGCCGCGATGGGTTTCCGCCTGTTGGATGGTGCGCCATGACCGCGTGGAACGCGGTTGCGTATCTGCTCGCCCTGGCCCTGGCCCTGGGCGGTGTCCTGCTGGTGTCGCGCCCTGCCGGTGGCCACGGAACTGTCTCGTCCGCCGCCATCGTGTCGGTGCGCGATGCGCGCGGTGGCGAGCTGCCGGTACGCGCCTATGCGCGCATTGCCGCCCTCGATCTGGTCAGCGACGAACTGGTTGGGCATCTCGTCGAACCTGCGCGCATCTGTGCGGTCAGCGCCTGGACCCAGGGGCCCGAGGCGTGGCGCCACGCCGGCCTGCCGCGCATCGAGGGGCTGAACGATCTCGAAGGGCTGATCCGTCTGCGCCCCGACCTCGTGCTGGTCTCGACCTTCGGCGGCGAGGTCGATCGCATCCAGCGTCTGCGCGATGCCGGCATCGCCGTCTTCGACCTTGGCCCGGCCGGGGGCATGCGCGAACTGACGCGCAACCTGCGGATCGTGGCGCAGCTCATCGGTGCCGCGGAACGTGGTGAGCGCCTTGCCGCCCAGTTGGAGCGACGCATGGCGGCCGTCGCCGCCCGGGTGCCGCCGACGAGTCCTCGCCTGCGCGCCCTCGTCCTCACCCCGGTGGTCGATGTGGTGTACGGCGGCACCACCGGCTCGTCGTTCCATGACATCGTGGTCAGCGCCGGTCTCGCCGATGCCGCCGAAGGCCGCTATCGCGAGCCGTGGCCGCGCATCGGTGCCGAGGATGCCTTGGCCATCGATCCCGACCTCGTCGTCACGCGCGGTGGCGCGCGCGAGGCGCTCGCACGCCTGCCCGGCTTCGCGCGCCTGCGCGCCCTGCGCGATGGCCGTGTCATCGAACTGCCGGTCGAACTGTTCGACAGTCCCGGACTGTCCATGCTCGACGCCGCCGAACTGCTGCATGCCAAGGCCTATCCATGAGGTCGCTGCTGGTAACTGGCGGAGCGAGAAGCGGCAAGAGCACCTACGCCCAGCGACGCGCCGAGGCTTTAGTCGGCCCGCGCACCTACATCGCCACGGCGTGGAGCGACCCCACGGATGCCGAGATGCAGGCGCGCATCGCACGGCACCGCGCCGACCGCGCCGGGCGTGGCTGGACCACGGTCGAATGCACGGGCGATCTGCGCGGCGCCATCCCCAGGCAGGGCGTCGCCCTGGTCGATTGCATTACATTGTGGCTGTCGGGTCGCGCCATGGCGCTGGCCTGGGACGAGGCGGCGATCCTGGCCGAGGTCGATGCCCTCTGCGCCCTCGTCGCCCACCCGCCGTGCGAACTGCTGCTGGTGACCAACGAGGTTGGCAGCGGCGTGGTCCCTGAGACCGCCATCGGCCGCCAGTTCCGCGACCTCCAGGGCTGGGCCAACCAGCGCCTCGCCGCCGCCGCGCATGAAGTCGTCTTGTGTGTGTGCGGTCTGCCGATGACGGTCAAGCCATGCGCGCGCTGATCGCCGCCGTCCGCTTCCTCACCCGTCTGCCGGTGCCCGGCCCCGACACCAGGGCCGAGGATCTGCCGCCAGCGGTCGGCTGGTATCCGCTGGTCGGGGCTGCCGTCGGGGCGGCGATCGGCGGTATCTTCATCGGCTTGTGTCTTGGCCTGCCGGCGATCGTCGCGGCAGTGCTGGCGGTCGCCGCCGGCCTGCTGCTGACCGGCGGTTTCCACGAGGACGGCGCGACCGATGCGGCTGATGGTCTGGGTGGTGGCTTCACCACCGAGAAGGTCCTGCTGATCATGAAGGACTCGCGCATCGGCGCCTACGGCGCGATGGGGCTGTGGGTGCTGCTGTCGCTGCGCGCCGCGTGCCTGGTCGCGCTCGGTGCTGCTGCCGTGCCGGCCCTCCTCGTGGCGATGGCGTGGGGCCGCTGGAGTGCCTGCATCCTCACCCGTCTGCCTGCGCTGGGTCACGGCCTGGCCAAGGAAATCACCGCAGCCATTCCCGCCTGGGTGCCGTGGCTGTCGAGCGCCCTGGTCCTCGCGGCCACCGCCCTGGCGTGGTGGCTCGGCCTGGAACGCGCCGCGTGGGCCGGCTGCGCCGCGATCGTCGCCACCCTGCTGTGGGCCGCGTACCTCATGCGCCGGCTTGGCGGCCAGAGCGGCGACCTGCTGGGCGCCGGCAACCAGATCGCCGAGAGCGTCGCGCTGCTCGCGCTGCTGTGGGGCCTGCCGTGAGTCCGCTCTACCTCCTGCGTCACGGTCCGCTGTCGGTCAGCGGTGCGCCGATTGGCTGGCGCGATGATCCGCCGAGCGTCGAGGCCGAGCGGCGCTGGCCTGCCGTACGCGAGCATCTGCGCGGCCTGGGTCTGGCCCGCGTGCTGAGCAGCGATCTGGCACGCAGTCGCGTGCCTGCCGCCGACCTCGGCTTGCCGCACGAGGTGCTGCGCGCCTTGCGCGAGCAGTCCTTCGGCGCGTGGGAGGGGGTGGCCTGGAGCGACAACCCCGAGGCGGCGGTGATCTACGCCGATCCGGTGACCGCGGCCCCGCCCGGCGGGGAGGCCTACAAGACCTGCGCCGCGCGAGCGATCGCCGCGGCGATCGCCGCCCTCGATGACCGGCCGACGCTGATCCTGGCCCATGCCGGCAGTCTGCGCGCGATCCTTGCGGCGTGGCTCGGCCTGCCGATCCCGCGCGCCCTCGACCTGGCCTGGGACCCCTACGGCTTCACCTGCCTCGACCGCTATGATATCGGCCGTGGCGTGCTGCGCTTCCACAATCGTCAGATCGGTTGAACCATGCCTATCCGATCACTTGCCAAATTGGTCCCCATGCGCTAAATACCGCGCATGGACCCACGTGGCTTCCCAACCAGTCTTCCTGAGTTTCAGCGGGTATTCCCAGATGATGGTGCGTGCGCCCGCTACCTCGAATCGCTGCGCTGGCCGATTGGCTTCACCTGCCCCAAATGCGGTCGGCATGGTGAACCGTACCGCTTTTCCGCTCGGCCGGGAGTCCTGCGGTGCCGGAGCTGTCAGGCCAATATCTCACTGACAGCGAGTACGGTCATGGAAAAGTCACAATCGCCGCTTTCTACCTGGTTCTGGGGCGCCTACCTTATCTCTACGCAAACGCCGGGGCAGTCAGCGTTGCAATTTCAGCGGCAACTGGAGATAAAGCGCTATGAGAAAGCGTTTATCATGCTCCATAAACTGCGTGCTGGCATGGTGCGCCCTGAACGAGACGGCATTGGCGGTGAACATCCGGTTGAAGTCGATGAATGTCTCTTGGGTGGGCGAACGCGTGGCGAGGGGCGCGGTGTTCACCACAAGACCACTGTCATCGGTGCGGTCGAAGTCCGAATGCGAAACGACGCAGATGTGCGTGCTGCGAAGTACCGGCAAGAGCACGAAGGCGGTGTTCCACTCAAAAAGCTAGTGTACGCGGGTAGGCTTCGGCTTCGTGTTGTGGATGGGCGAGGCACCAGCAACCTGGAGACCTTCATATTGGAAAACGTGGTCAATGGCACAACGGTTCGCACCGATGGCTGGCCGGGTTACGAAGGGGTCCCTGGACTCGGTTATACCCACAAGCCGCTCGTGCTCGGCGGTGACCATGACAAAACCGAAGCGCACTTGCCGATGATCCACCTGGTATTTTCGAACCTCAAGACGTGGATACTCGGAACCCACCATGGTGTCTCACAGCAGCATTTGCAGGCGTACTTGAACGAGTACGTATTTCGCTTCAACCGTCGTTTCTACCCTATGACCGCCTTCAACTCCATCCTTGGCTTAGCCTCTCACATTGAGGCGCCGACCTACGCTGGGCTTTACTCGGGGAAGTGGGTTCATCCGGCGGGTTAGTTGGCAGATTCGGCGCTACGCACGTGGGTAAATACGTAGATATCTGCAATTTGATGAGCCATTGTGTTGAACATTCAGATGATTGGCACGAGATCGGATAGGCATGGGTTGAACCTAAACCCGGCGATAGCGGTCACACAGAGCACCAGAGTGACCAGAGGGGAAATGCTTTGCATGGTACATCGACATGCACCGTCAGGGTGAACCCAAGAAATTGCGCAAATCCTTGTCTTGACCTCTGGTGGCTCTGGTTCTCTGTGTGAAATGCTGCGTTTAGGTTGAATCGTTCGGGCTCGAAACTGGAAGCTTCCCTAGAGTCCTTGAGGGCAGCGACTTTGACCTGCCAAGTCAAAGTCGGCAAAGTCGCTGCCCTTGAGGACTCGGGGGTGCGGGGGCGCAGC
>JAIFND010000115.1 GCA_020047915.1 bacterium
GTCAGTTGGCTGGGCACCGATGCCCAGGAGGCGCTCTCGGACTTCAAGACGGAGAGCGCGCTCTATCCGATCGACGGGATCACCTTTGATTCCTGCATGCGCAACGGCACCTGGATCACCAATGCCAGCACTGGCAACCTGCGGATCGGCGCCAATGTCACCAATGTGACATTTTTTCCGACCACCCAGGCTCCTGGGATCACGGTGCAGCCGGCGGCGAAGGTGACCGTGCTGGCCGGCCAGAGGGCTACCCTGCGCGTGTCGGCTGCCGGCGGCACGCCGCTGTCGTACCAGTGGTATGCGGGAAACGCCGGTGACATGTCCGCGCCTGTGGCTGGGGCGACCTCGGCTGTGTTTACGACGCCTGTCCTGAACGCTTCGACGGTCTATTGGGTCAAGGTGAGCAATGGCCTCGGGTCGGTGAACAGTACGGCCGTCCAGGTGGTGGTCGCGGGGACACCATCCTTGACCTACACGGTGACCTACAACGGCAACGGCAGCACGGGCGGTGCAGCGCCGACCGACGGCAACTCCTACCTGTCCGGTGCGACGGTGACGGTGCTGGGCAATACGGGCGGCCTGGTGAAGACCAGCTCGACCTTCGCGGGCTGGAACTCGGCGGCGAACGGCAGTGGCGCCAGCTACACGGCCGGCTCGACCTTCGCGATGGCCTCGTTGCCGGTGGTGCTCTACGCGCAGTGGACTCCCGACAGCGTCCCGCCACCCGTCGGCGCGCTGGCGATGCACCTGCATTATCCCTTCGATGCCGGCACGGGTACGCTGGTCGAGGATCGCGGCACGGCGGGTTTCAATCACAGCGTGACGGTCGCCGCCCCGCAGTGGACGGCGCAGGGCAAATATGGTGCCGGCTGGGGCCCGGCGGACATGGTCTCCTCGACGCCGCGGGTGCAGCCGAGCAACGCTGGCGACCTGAACTTCAATCCGCGTGCGAACGCGTTCACCATCGCGACCTGGGTGCGCGTCGGTACGACGGCGGTGGCCGGTTACCGGACGATCTTCGACAAGACGGAGGGCAGCAACCGGCAGATGCGCATGTGGGCCCCCGGAAGCTGGAGTCGGATGACCGCCTATGTCGGCAACGCCCTGGTGACCCTGACGCTGCCCAACGGCGCGGTGCTCAACGACGGGCAGTGGCATCTGTTCAGCCTGGTCAACTATAACGACAACGGCACCTGGCGCTTCCGGCTGTACTACGATGGCGGCGTCGCCTTCGCCCAGGGCGTCAGCGGCACCGGCGGCGTCACCAACGGCATGCTGAGTCTGGGCGACACCGCGGTCGGCGGCAACCCCTGGCGCGGCAACCTGGATGATGTGCGGATCTACGGGCGGGCCTTGAGCCAGGCCGAGATCGGGCAGCTGTATGCAGGGACCATCGACCAGCCCGCAACGGCGACTTACGCGGTGACCTACAACGGCAATGGCGCGACCAGCGGCACGGTGCCGCCGAGCCAGACCAAGACGCAGGACATGGCGCTGACGCTGGCGACCAACAGCGGCAACCTGGTGCGCACCGGCTACACCTTCGCGGGTTGGAACACGGCGGCGGACGGCAGCGGCACCAGCTATCAGGAAAAATCAGCCTATACCGCGAATGCCGCGGCGCAGTTGTACGCCTCCTGGACGGCAGTGGCGGTGGTGTCCGACCTGCTGCTCTACTTCCCGCTCGATGCCGGGGCCGGTACGCTGGTCGAAGACCACGCCGTGGCCGGGGCGGACCATAGCGCGACGGTCGCCGCCCCGCAGTGGACGGCGCAGGGCAAATATGGTGCCGGCTGGGGTCCGGCGGACACGGTCTCCTCGACGCCGCGGGTGCAGCCGAGCAATGCCGGCGACCTGAACTTCAATCCGCGTGCGAACGCGTTCACCATCGCGACCTGGGTGCGCGTCGGTACGACGGCGATGGCCGGTTACCGGACGATCTTCGACAAGACGGAGGGCAGCAACCGGCAACTGCGCCTGTGGGCCCCCGGAAGCTGGAGTCGGATGACCGCCTATGTCGGCAACGCCCTGGTGACCCTGACGCTGCCCAACGGAGCAGTGCTCAACGACGGGCAGTGGCATCTGTTCAGCCTGGTCAACTACAACGACAACGGTACCTGGCGCTTCCGGCTGTACTACGATGGCGGTGTCGCCTTCGCCCAGGGCGTTAGCGGCACCGGCGGCGTCACCAACGGCATCCTGAGTCTGGGCGACACTGCGGTCGGCGGGAATTCCTGGCGCGGGAACCTCGACGATGTGCGCATCTACAACCGGGCCCTGAGCCAGGCGGAGATCGGCCAACTGCATGCCGGCACACTCGACGGCCTCGTTGTCCAGGGCGTGGCGCAGTGATGCGTGGCCGGTAGACTGGGTACACCTTCACGCAGATCTCCGTCACCATGACGGTGCCGGGTACGACGACGGTTGCGCAGGTCCTCTCGGGTACGCTCACCTCGGGTACGCCAGGCACCGTGCGGGTGGTCGGCGGCAATGGCGGTGGCTGTGGAGTTGGTTTTCCTGCTCTGCGGATTCTGTCTGGGTCTGGTTGGTCGCCGGCGTCGGTGCTGATTCCGGGCCGCGCAGCTCAGGTTCCGGTCAAGGCGAAGAACACGCAGCGGACCCGCTGCCTAAACACATGCTGCCAAACAGCATACGTAGGCGTTAGGAATGCGGGCCGCGGTTCGACATAATAAGACATGCCCACCGCCGATAACCTTGCAGCGCTGTGCGATGGACTCGTCGCCCGTTTCCTGGCTGGCGAGCAGGCCGCATTCGATGAACTGATCCGACTCACCGAGCCGTCGCTGCGGCTCTTCGTCGTCTCGCGCTGCCAGCGCGGTGATGATGCCGAAGAAGTCATCAATGCTGCGTATGTCACCGCGTTCACCGCTTTGCGCGGCTATGTCGCCCAGGGCGCGTGCGTGTCCTGGCTGATGGGCATCGCCAACAACCATCTGCGCGAATTGCGCCGCACGCGCGCTCGGCACCAAGGTAGTCCGGTCGAACTGGCCCTCGACCGGTTGTGGGCGCAGGAAATGGGCGAGGAACCCGAGGAGCGCCTGCTGCAGTTGCGCGACCGGCTGCGCGTCTGTCTGCAAAGTCTGGATGAGCGCGGGCGAGCGTTGCTGCAACACCACCATGTCGAAGGCGAGACACTCAACGAACTCGCCCAGCGGTATCGTCGTCCACGCCAGGCCATCGCCAAATACCTCTTCACCATCAGGCAGCGTCTGCGGTCCTGCGTCGAACAGGGCGTCGGTCATGCCGGATGACGACGAACTGATCACCCGCGTCCTCGAGGGCTCGCTTGAGGGCGCCGAGGCGGCCGCGGCCGCGGAGCGCATCGACAGCGACCCGGCCTTCCGAGCCCGCGTCGCCGAGCAGTTGCTGGTCGCCCGGACCTTGCCGCTTGCCCTGACCGATCCCGGGCAGTCAGCCGCCAGTACGGCGGAACGCGTTGGCGGCTTGTTGCATCATTTGCGCCCAAGCCGTCGGGTGGTCTCGGTCGAGCGGGTCCGCCGGCGTCTGCGCCGTCAACGACATCGGCGCTTGTGGATTCTCACCGGTGCTGTCCTGGCCGCAGCGGCCTGTCTGGTGCTGTCCTGGCTTGTGCTGGTGCCGCCGTCGCCGCCTTCGCCGCCTGCGCCGCAGGATCCGGTCCTGGCTGAGATCATATCCGGTCCGCAGGTCGGTCGGCAGCTGCGAGCGGGCGACGAAGTGCAAGCCGGTGGGGCGGTGGCGCTGCAATTGCTGGGCGATACCGGCGCGCGCATCGAGTTGCAGCCAGGAACACTGCTGCGTTGGGAGATGCAGGACGGGTCCCCTGCCCTGCGGATGCCGGCGGGCGGACTGGCGTGCATCGCGGCCCCGCGGGATCATCAGCGGCCGTTGCTCTTTATTGCCGGCCCGTGGGTCTACCGCGTGGTCGGTACACGCTTTACGCTGCAGCGGCACAACGACCTGAGTGGCCTGGATGTCAGCGAGGGCGTGATTGCCGTCGGACAAGCGGAAGGCGAGCCAATGATGGTGCGAGGTGGGCAGGCGCATCGTGCGGATGACCGAGGTCGAGCTGAGCTGCGCAGCGATGAGCACGCGCTCATGATGGAAGACTTCGACCTGGAGTCAGGCCGCTTCACTTGGCGGAGTTCGGGCAATACGGGCACCCAGGTCACCCAGCGGCTGATCGCCACCGACGATCGGCCGGGCCGTTCCCTGGAGGTGGCGGGAGAGTGTCGCAGAGAGCGCTTTCAGGTGACCTATGCACAGGCGCACGGCGAACTGAAGCAAGGCGTGCTGAGTCAGGCGATGAGTGCCGGCCTCGCGGTGCGGGTGCATAGCGGAAGCGGGGGCAGGCTGCGCCTGTGCGTGCTGGAGGGAACTGACCCTGCGCATGCTGAGACCCACGAGTTTGAAGTCGCCGATGATCAGCTGGGGTGGCGTGACCTCGTCGTGCCGTGGACGGCTTTCAGGCATGCGCGACAGTACCAAATGCCGGGTGCGCCATCCGATGGCCTGGATCCGACAAAGGTCCGCGTGGTGGCGGTGCAGGTCCACCCGCCGGTGGGCAAAGAGGTCACCGTACCGGTCCGCTTCAGCATGGATGACCTGCGACTGTTGTCGCAGATGGGTCCTAGCCGGCGGTGATTTGAGGCTGCGCCTCAAGCCAGAGTGAGGCGTCGCTGCATCTACATAAACAATCATCTTGATTGCAGTTGCCGCGCACATCGGAATGCGGGATGGGCACGGACATAACCGGCAGAGCACCTGGGTCGGACCCGGCGCTCCGGAGGCAAGCATGTCCACGTCGAGCACGAACCCGTTCAGCAGGTTCGTAGCCAAGGGGTTCGCAGCCTGGCTGGTCGCTGGGTTGTGCCTGCTGCTGCCGGCCGTCGTCAGCGCAGCCGATTACCTTGTCAGCTACAACGCCAACGCGGCGACCAGCGGCATGGCCCCAGCGAGCCAGAGCAAGACGCAGGGCGTGGCCCTGACCCTGGCGACGAATACCGGGAACCTGGCCAGGACGGGCTACGCCTTTGCCGGTTGGAGCACGACCACGAATGGTACTGGTACCAACTACGCGGGCGGTTCATGGTACATGGCTGACGCCTCGGTGACGCTGTACGCCAAATGGAGCCAGGCAGCAGCCAGCTACACGAACCCGATCATCACGAGCCCCTGGGGCGCAGATCCGATGGTGGTGGATGGACGGGACGGCTTGGCCTATATGTATTTCACGGATGGCGCTGACAGCAGGCGGATGTTCTCGGAGAACCTGGTCAATTGGTCGAATGGCGCCGCCATGACCATCAAGGCCGCACCGCATGTGTATTATGATCAGCCGAGCAGCACATGGATCCTGATGGGCAATATGAGTGTGCGGCAGAGCACCAGCCCGACCAGCATCGGCAACGCTGTCACCCTCCTGGGGTATGACCACGCCACTCTGGGATTCGATCCTTGGCAATTCACAGACCCGGCCGACAGCAAGTCCTATCTCTTCAATGGCGGTTGGCAGTACCGGCATGCAATCAACCAATTGAGCTCTCCGGCGCAATCAGTCCAGACCGTCTACCCGCATTTCATGGACGGCTGGTGGGGGGATATTTGGGAAGGGCCGACGGTGTTGAAGCATGGCAGCACCTATTATTGGTTCTTCTCTCTCAATGGTGCGTCCCAAAAGGCCTACCGCCTCGGTTATGCCACCGCGCCGTCGTCGAAAGGCCCCTGGAAGATGGCCACCTGGGACAACGAAGCCGCGATCCTCCGTCGTTCCGACCTGGAAGGCATCTACGGACCTGGACATCCGTGCGTCATCCAAGACGGCAATGGGACCTGGTGGCTCTACTACCAGCAGAAGATCTCGACCGATGACGCACTGTGGGATCGCCAGATCGCCCTCGACCCCATGTGGTTCGACGCCAGCGGGACACCGCATGCCAGACCGACGCGCGGCAGCGCGAAGCCGGGGCCGAATTCACCCGTCACTACCATCTGGCCAACGGTCTCTGCGGTCAACACCGTGATCGAAGCCGAAAGCTACGCCGGTTCGGCGATCGGCATCATGGCGGACGATGTCGGTCGTCGGGTGGTGGGAAATCTCAAGGGCCGAGCCTACCTCGCCTACCGCCATCTGGACTTCGGATCGACGGGCGTGAATGGCGTCGAGTTCACACTGCGCAATGACTTGAACCTGACCGGTGGCACGGGCAGCATCGAGGTCCGTACCGGTGGTGTCAGCGGCCCGCTGGTCGGGGTGCTGCCGTTGACCTACGTCAGCACCAGCTACCGCACGGTGTCCGTCGATCTGGCGCAAACCCTGACTGGTCTCCACGATGTCGTCCTGGTGATCCAGGGCGCCCGCCCCGAAAGCAGTGTCCTTCGCCTCGATTCCTTCCGCTTCCTCGCGAGTGCGCCAGGCACTGCCAGTCCTGTGCCGCCTGCGCCCGCGGACGATGTGGCTTATGTCCCCATGGATGGGGTCTCCGTCTTCGCGCCCTTGGCGAACGACGCCGGACCCGACGGTCGCACCCTGACGATCAGCGGCATCCGCACGCTCGGCCACGGAGGCACCAGCACAGGCGGAGCCGCGGTGCTCAATCCGGATCAGACCATCGCCTATACGCCCAAGATCGGCCATTGGGGTGAGGATCGCATCACCTATTCCGTCGCCAATGGAACCGGGGCGTTCCGCGAGGCGCAGATCATCTACCGCATGTACCAGGGCA
>JAIFND010000075.1 GCA_020047915.1 bacterium
TGCGCGGGGCGCGCATCCGTCGTGCCCGTGCCCACCGCCCCGATCTGCGCACGCCGATTCCGGATCTCGCCGTCCTGGCCGGTCGGCGCATCACCGGCGTGACGCGGCGGGCCAAGTACCTGCTGATCGCCACCGACGGACCGACCGTGCTCAACCATCTCGGCATGACCGGGGTGTGGCGCCTGGCGGACGCGGCACGTCCGCACGACCATGTCGAGCTGGAGCTGGCCGACGGCCGTCGCGTGGTGTTCAACGACCCGCGCCGCTTCGGCCTGTTCGAGCTGTGCCGGCCGGATGGCGGGCATGCTGCGCTCGACGGGCTCGGCCCCGAGCCGCTGGGCCCGGACTTCTCCGGAGAGGTGCTGCGCGCGGCGGTGCGCCGGCACCGTCGCGCGGCGCTCAAGGCGCTGATCATGGATCAACGCGTGGTCGTCGGGGTCGGCAACATCTATGCGAGCGAAGCCTGCTTCCGCGCCGGGTTGCGGCCTGGTCGCGCCGCCGGGCGGATCCCCGGACTGCGCCTCGACCGCTTGGTGCAGGAGATCCGGAGCATCCTCGCCGAGGCGATCGCCAAGGGCGGCTCGACGATCGGCGACTACCGCCAGGTCAACGGACTGTCCGGGCTGTTCCAGACCACCTTCGCGGTCTATGGCCGGACCGGCGAACCGTGCCGGACCTGCGGCAGCGCCATCCGTCAGAAGACCATCGCCGGGCGCAGCAGCTTCTGGTGTCAGCGCTGCCAGGCGTGATCGGGCAGCAGGGCGTGCAGCCGACTGGCGGCGATGCTGCGCGAGGGCTTGTCCGATCCGTCCGAGGCGATCGTCACCGCAACCCCGGCGCAGGCCGCCTGGGCGCTGTAATAGGCGCGCACCGACGTCGCTTCGGGGTGGGCGGCGTTCAGCACCCCGGTGCTGCCGCGCAGCCGCCCATCCACCGCCTCGGCGAGCAGCCAGGCGAGGTCGTCTTCGTGCAGGACGCTGAACGGGCGGTCGGGATCGCCCGGCACGGTCAGGGCCAGGCCGGCCGCGGCTGCGGCGCGGGCACGTTCCTGCACGCGCAGGCGCGTCGGACCGATCAGCGCCGGACAGCGCAGCACCAGGGCGTCGCCATGCGCCAGCACGGCCTCTTCGACGGCACGCAGCGGCGCTGCCGCCGCGTCCAGCGGACCGCTTTCGTCAACCGGCCGACCACCGGACTCGCCGTACACCGCCGTGGTGCCGCTGTACACGACGCGAACCCCGGCCGGGATCAGCTGCGCGGCGCATTGCAGGCCGTGATCGCGGCCCCGCCGCAGTCCAGGTGTGGCGGTCAGCAGCACGGCATCGGGATGCGGCAGGCGCGACCACAGGGACGGATCGGCAGCATCGCCCCGGATCAGCGTGGGATCTGCGGTCGAACGACGTACCCCGACCACGTTGTGGCCACGTGCCCGCAGGCATTGGGCTGCCGCGCTGCCGACGCTGCCGCAGCCGAGGATGACGATGTTTCCGCGGATCACGCCTGGTGCGGAGGGTTCGCTGCCGAGGCGGTGACGTCGGCCATCACCTGCTCGCGCACGGTGATGCCGTGCCAGATCACGCCGACGCCGCCGGGTAGTTCGGGTGCGGCGTGGATCGCGCCGGTGACGTAGCCCTTGGCGTCGAGGATCGCCTCGCGCAGGCTGTCGCCCTTGGCGAGCAGGGCGGTGATCGCGCCGCTGTGGGCGCAGCCGGTGCCGATGATCTTGCCGCGCTTGATCGTCGGGCTCTCGTAGTGGTTGACCCCATCCATCGCCGCCAGGAGGTCGATGTGCCGGCCGTCGAAACCGCCACCGGTGACCAGGATCGGGCAGCCGTAGCGCTTGAGCAGCTGGGTCGCGGCGGCCTGCATGTCGGCGATGTCGAGGCATTCCTCCATGCCGGCCAGGGTCGCGGCCTCGAAGCGGTTGGGGGTGGCCAGGGTGCCGCGCGGCAGCAGTTCCTCGCAGATCGCGCGGATGACCTCGGGTTGGGTCAGGGCGATGCCCTTGTTGGTGGCGATGATCGGATCGACCACCACCGGGATGCCGGGCTTTTCACGCAGCCAGCGCCCGACCACGCGCGCCACCTGGGCGTTGGGCAGGTAGCCGATCTTGATCGCCTTGATCGGCAGCGACTCGGAGACGGCCTCGAGCTGGGCGCGGACATGCCCTTCCGGGATCGGCATCTGGCTGTGGATGCCGGTCAGGCTCTGCGCCATGACCGCGGTCACCACCGAGGCGCCATAGCAGTTGAGGGCCATGAAGGTCTTGAGATCGGCCTGGATGCCCGAACCGCCAGAGCTGTCGGAATCGCCGATGGTCAGACACACGGGATGGAAGCTACCGCCCATGGTCGGAGTATGCGTGGAGTTGGGGGGTGGGGCAACGGTCATATCGGCGGGGGGGGGGGGGGGGCACATCGCGTTTACATGTCTTTCGCCCGGAAGTTGATCGGAATTGCGTTAAGGATCATCAGATCGCAACCCCAGTATCCCGCTCCCCGCCCCCCGCCCGGCTACGCCGCATCCGCGAACGCCGGTATCGGCACCCCAAGCTGCCCGGCGGTGAGTCGCAGCAGCTCCGCTTCGCGCGCCTCGACCTTCCCGTCTGCCGCCACGGCGTGGGCGCAGGCGTCGATCAGGGCACGCAGGCCGGCCTGGTCGAGGCCGCACAGGCGGTCGAAGGCCGGGCCGAGGGCGCCGGGACCACACGCCGAGGCCGGGGGTCGGGCCGGGGTCGGGCCGGGCAGGGGCAGGCGGGCCCAGCCGGCGCGGAACGAGGCGTCCTGCACCGCGGGATCTGCCCCGGCGCACAGCGCCAGGGCGCCAAGCACGACGGCCGCGTCGTCGGCGCGCTCGCGCAGCCGACTGCGCTGGAGGCTGGTCGGCACCTCGCCCAGCACCCGACGCAGCATGCGCAGGACGCAGAACTCGCGCATGGTCAGCACGCCATCATCGAGGGCGAGGGCTTCGCTCAGGCGCAGATGGCTGGCGCGCTGGCGTGGACTCAACGCCCCCAGGGCCGGGCAGGCGAGCTGGATCAGCGGCCAGCGCGCACGGTCGGCGTCGAGTCCGTCCCAGGCCGGTTGCAGACGGCGGATCTCGGCCGCCAGCCACGGATCTTTGGCGTGGATCCGTGCGATCTGGCGGTCGCAGGCCGCCTCGTCGCGGTGCAGCAGGGGCAGCAGCGCGATGGCGCGGGCCGAGACCGGCTCGCGCGCCGCGCTGGCGAGTTCTGCAGGCAGGCGTTCGAGCAGCGCCGCGCCCAGGCGCAGGCGGTCGGGCGACATCGCGCCGGCCAGTTCGACCACCTGGGTCGCACGCATGCCGCCGCCGGCGAAGCCCATGACCCCGGGCGTCGCCTGGCCACCCTGCCCGCCGGCCACGCGCTCGACCGGCAGGCCCTTGATGCGCGCGATGCGCTCGGCCAGGGGCGGGTGGGTGGCGAACATGCCGGCGATGCGGCTGGCGATGGCGTCGGCGAAGAACAGGTGGGCGACGTCACCGGCCTTCTCGGCGGTGACGCCGCTGCCGCCCGAGGCGATGCGTGACAGCGCCCCGGCGATGCCGTCGGGATTGCGTGTGAACTGCACCGCGCTGGCGTCGGCGAGGAATTCGCGGCGGCGCGAGAACGCGGCCTGGATCCAGCGGCCGATGAACCAGCCGGCCATGCCGATGGCGAAGAGCGCGGCCCCGAACAGCAGGATGGGCAGCGCGCCGCCACCCTTCTTGTCGCGGCTGCTGCTGCGCGCCCCGCCGCGCAGCACGGCATGGATCACCATCCGTCCGATACCCGCCACCGCCATCAATCCAGCCACCGCCGCGATCAGGCGCATGTTCAGACGCATGTCGCCGTTGAGGATGTGCGAATACTCGTGCGCGATGACGCCCTGCAGCTCGTCGCGCGGCAGCTTCATCAGGCCGGAGGTGACGCCGATCGCCGCATCGGAGGGGCGGAAGCCGGCGGCGAAGGCGTTCAGCCCCTCGTCCTTGATCACGAATACCGGTGGGCGCGGCACGCCCGAGGCGAGGGCCATCTCCTCGACCACATTGAGCAGACGGCGGCCATCGGCGTCGGCCAGGTTGGCGTGCAGCTCGCGGCCACCCAGGCTTTCGGCGACGGCGCGACCGCCGCCGCTCAGCCCCAGCCAGCTCAGCAGGCCGCCGCCGACGATCACCACCAGCGTGCCGAGCGAGACCCACGCGAGCACCGGGCCGATGTGCTGCGGCGCCGGCCCCTCGGGTCCGAAGAGGTCGGCATCGACGAAGGGGCCGATCTGGAAGACGGCGAGGAAGGCGAGGTTGACCAGCGCGATCACCGCCACCACCGCAAGGATCATCACCCAGATCAGTCGGCGGCTGGAACGGCGGGCGGCATCCTGATGGGCGAAGAAGTCCATCTTAGCTTAGAGCTTTGAGCTTAGAGCTTGGAGTTTCGAGGCGTTGGACGGACGGTGCGTGATGCATGGTGCGGTCTCCAAGCTCCAAGCTCAAAGCTATGCTAGAACTTGACCACCGGCGCCTGGCGCTCGGCGGCATTCTCGATCTCGTAGAGCTGGGCCGGCTGGAAGTTGGCGAAGTTGGCGATGATGACTGCGGGGAACAGTTCGCGCGCCGTGTTGTACCCCATCACCGCGTCGTTGTAGGCCTGGCGCGCGAAGGCGACCTTGTTCTCGGTGCTGGTCAGCTCTTCGGTGAGCTGGCGCATGTTGGCGTCGGCCTTGAGCTGTGGGTAGGCCTCGGCGAGGGCGAAGAACTTGCCCAGGCCGCCGGTCAACACCGCGTCGGCGGCGATCAGCCCGCGCACCGCGCCGGCGTCGCCGGGATCGGCGGCGGCCTTGGCTTGCGCCGAAACCGCGGTGTTGCGCGCCTGGATCACGGCTTCCAGCGTGCCGCGCTCGTGCGCCAGGTAGCCCTTGGCGGTCTCGACCAGGTTGGGGATGAGGTCGAAGCGCCGCTTCAACTGCACATCGATCTGCGCGAAGGCGTTCTTGAAGCGGTTGCGCAGCGTGACGAGGTTGTTGTACACCCCGACCGCCCACATGACGAGCAGCAGGGCGATGACGCCGAGGACGACCAGGGTGATGATGATGGGGGTGCTCATGATGCCGGTAGGCTAGCCCCCGTCTCCACGCGCTGCAAGGAATGTCGATGTCCGCCGTGCGGACGCGCACGGCTCGCGACGCGTTCGCAGGCGGGTCTTGCCAGACGACTCCCCGGCGGCTAAACGTGCCGCATGGGTGATCTCGGACAGACCAGCAGCGTCTTGCGTGCCGCGCGTGTCTCGCAGCAGCACATAGCGGACGAGTTGGGCCTGTCCCGGCAGGTGGTGTCGGCGGTGCTGGGCCGCAGTTGCGGCTCGGCCAGCACGGTGCGCTTCTCTCCCGAGACCGAACGCCAGGTGCTGGAGCTGGCGCACTCCCTCGGCTATCCGGTGCAGCGCAATCAAGCGGTGCTGACCGAGATTCGGGTGCTGGCCGAGAACACGGTCAACATGCTGACGCCGGGCATCCTGGATGCGCTGGTCCATGCCTGCGAGGCCGAACAGGTGGAACTGGCGCTGCACATCGTGCGCTCCGGCTGCCCCTCGCCGCTGCGCCGCCTGCATGCCCGTCACGAGCGGGTCGTCCTGGCGTTCCCTGGCGGAGCCGAGGTCGATGGCTGCGACCTGGCGGGCCTGGCCGACCGCGGCCATCATGTGCTGCAGATCAACGGCCAGGGCCAGCCGGGCCCGCGCGTCCTCTATGACGAGGCGGGCGGGATGGGCCTGTTGCTGGCGGCGCTGCGCGCCGAGGGACGGCGCCATCCGGTGATGCCACGGGTGGGTGCGTCGTGGTATGTCCAGGAGCGGTTGGCGGCGCTGCATCAGCAGGTCGCCCAACTTGGCTTCTGTGGTGGCGGGGCGCTGGCCTACGAGAATCCGGGCGTCCTGGAGTCCTTGATCAGATCTCTCGCTGCCACCCCGGACTGCGATGCGGTCGTCTGCGGTCATCCCGACCTAACCTCCTATGTCGCGGCTGCGTTGCGGCATCTTGGACGCCGGGTGCCGGACGAGGTCCGCATCTGCACCTATTTCACATCTGCTTCGTTGCACGCCTATGCCGACGGGGTGTGGTGCCTGAGCTTGGATGGCGGCCTGTTTGCGCGTCGTCTGCTGGCGATCTCCCAGGCCTGGTGCGGCGGGCAGGAACCGTCTGCCTGCGAGCGGCAGCCTTTCATCCTCGCGCGGTGAACGGCGACAGCATCTGATTGCGCCCCGTGGGTTGGTAACCTACGTCATGTCCATAGCTGCAATATGCAGCAAATAAACAACTTGCAGAGGCGTATCAGCTGCTTGATGCAGCACTGTGCTGATTGCGATCCGCGATCCTGCCGGACTGGCGCTAGGATGTATCAGTTCCGCCCCGTGACCGGGGTCGCAGGAGTCTCTCCATGCTCGTCGCCGCTTGCACTCGTCGTGTCCTGGGTTGGTGCTGCCTGCTGCTGGCCTGCGCCGGCCTTGTCGCTGGCGAGGCGGGGCCGCCCCAGGATGTGACTGACCGCCTGGCCGCGCAGCTGCCCGAAGCGGCGCAGCGGGCGATCGTGGCGCGCATCCGCGCGGAGTTCCCCGGGGCCAATCTCGTCGATACCGAGCAGTTGTACGGCCTGCTGCTGCAGAAGCGGCAGCAGCGCGGTCATCGCATGACCATGGAGGTCGCCGCCGAACATGCGACCTGGGTGCAGGATGCGGAAGCGGTGCATCGCAGCTTGGTGGAATTGCGGGCCACGGAACTGGGTCTGGCATTGCATGGACGCCAGGGCGAGCAGGGCTTCTCCCTGGTCGGCTTCGCTGGCGACAAGCCCATGTATTCCTACACGCAGAACGAGACCGCAGCCATCGCCACCGGCGCCAACCTCGTGCGTCAGAACAGCAGCTTCGACCCTGCGGTCGGTGGCTCGGTCAGCGGTGACGGCCTGTATGTCAACGTCAACGACTCAGCCACCATCGGCGAGCATCCTGAATTCCAGCTCCCAGGTGGTGGTTCGCGCATCGTGTACAAGGAGACCAATTCCACCGTCGATGATCACATGACGCATGTGACCGGGACGGTGGCGGCGTGGGGCTACAACAGCAGCCTGATCGGCATGGCGCCGCGCGTATGGATCCGCTCGCACATCCAGCCCTCCACGGGCGACATAACCCAGCATGGCATGATGACGCCTGGGCAATTGCACTCGGTCAACAACCCCCGCACCGGACAGCCGGAGATGAAGTCGGTGCTGGGGACCTCATCGCTCGGCTACAGCTCGAACACACGCTACACCACGAGTTCAGCGGCCTTCGACAGCACGCTGTGGGACTACCCCTATTTCACCATGCTGTTCGCGGCCTGCAATTATGGCAGTGCCTACGAGACCATCGGCATGCATTGGACCATGCCGAAAAATGTGCTGACGATCGGTTCGACCCTGAACATCGTGCGAGATGGTTCCGGCAACTATGTGAGTGGAGGTGATGCGCGCGGAGCGAGTGCGCGTGGCCCGACCTACGATGGCCGCATCAAGCCGGATTTCATGACCGACGGCAGCGATACGCTGTCAACATCCTTGGATGGCACAACCGCGACCAAGAGCGGCACCTCCATGGCCACCCCGGCGGTGGCGGGCAGCCTCGTGCTACTGATCGACTACGTCCGTCAGCGCATGCCTGGGCAATATCTCCGCTCTGCCACCTACAAAGCTCTGCTGATGAACACCAGCGACGATCTGGGCAACGCCGGGCCGGACTACACCTATGGCTGGGGAGCGATCAATGTCTACGCTGCGGGGCTGGCCTTGCGCGGCCATGCTGAGCAGCCGTCGCAGAAGCGCGTGATCGAGGACCAGCTAGCTGCGAGCCAGACGTGGTCCCAGAGCTATGTCTCCGATGGCAGCCCGTTGCGCATCAGCCTGGCCTGGCTTGATCCGGCTGGCACAGCCCAGGCGACGACGGACACCGACCGCGCGCCACGCCTGGTCAATGATCTGGATCTGCGGCTGATCGGGCCGGGAGGCGTCGAGTATAGGCCGTTCGTCATGCCCTATGCCACGGGGGATGGGACGACGGCCGCGTTCAGCACCTCGCTGTACGCCGCTCTTGCCACCACTGGCGACAACGATGTGGATCCGTGCGAGCAGATCCGCATCGCCGCGCCTGCCGCCGGCGCCTACACGCTGCAGATCACCCATGAGGGATCACTGAAGAACAACGCCGCCCAGCAGTTCAGCCTGGTGGTGTCCGGCCTGGGCGTCGCATCGCCGACGACGCCGACGGTGGCGACGGCTGCCTCGGCCACACCCAATCCGGTGACCGGCACGACGACGGCGCTGTCGGTCCTTGGCGCCGATGACGGCGGCGAGTCGGCGCTGACCTACACCTGGGCGACGACCGGCACCCCGCCGGCGACCGTGTCGTTCTCGGTCAACGGCACGAACGCGGCGAAATCGACGGTGGCGACCTTCAGCAAGGCCGGCTCGTACAGCTTCCAGGTGACGATCCGGGACTCCAGCAACGCGACGGTGACGAGCAGCGTGTCGGTGACGGTGAACCAGACGCTGACGACAATCGCGGTGACGCCGGCGACGGTCACCCTGGCCAACAGCGGCACTCAGGCCTTCGGCGCGTCGGCCAAGGATCAGTTCGGCACCGTTCTGGCAACGCAGCCGGCCTTCACGTGGAGCCTGGCCAGCGGCATCGGCAGCGTCAGCGCCGGAGGCGTGTACACCGCCCCGGCCAGCGGCACGGGCAGCGGCACCGTGCGTGCCGCCAGCGGCGCCGTGAGCGGTAATGCGGTCGTGACGGTGACCAACGCCGCTCCGACGGTGGCGACGGCGGCCGCAGCGACGCCAAGCCCGGTGACCGGCACCACGGCGACGCTGTCAGCGCTGGGCGCTGATGACGGCGGCGAGGCTGCGCTGACCTACACCTGGGCGACGACCGGCATCCCGCCGGCGGCGGTGTCGTTCTCGGTCAACGGCACGAACGCGGCGAAGACGACGACGGCGACTTTCAGCAAGGCCGGCTCGTACAGCTTCCAGGTGACGATCCGGGACTCCAGCAACGCGACGGTGACGAG
>JAIFND010000135.1 GCA_020047915.1 bacterium
TGCGGGCCACCCTCGGCGGTCGCGCCCTGCTCGGAGATCCGGGTGCGGATGCGGAAGATGTCGTAGTCGAGGTTCACCCCGTCGGCGACGGCCTGGGCGTGGCCGTACTCCATCACGAGGTTCCGCTGGAAGAACGCGAAGGTGTGCTTGGCTGGCGTGGCGGTGAGGCCGATGAGGAAGCTGTCGAAGTATTCCAGCACCTGTCGCCACAGGGTGTAGATCGAGCGGTGGCACTCGTCGACGATGATGGCGTCGAACGCCTCGACCGGCAGGCCGGGGTTGTAGGCGACTGGCGGCGGCTCCTTGAACGCCTGGGCGGCCTCGAAGGCGCTGGCTTCGTCGGCGTCCTCGCCGGGCAGCTCCTTGCCCTGAAGGACCGAGTAGAGGCGCTGGATGGTGCCGATGACTACCGCCGCCGCCGGGTTCAGCTTCGGGCTGGTCAGGTGCTGGACGACGTACAGCTCGGTGAAGAGGCGGCCATCGTCCGGCGTCTGGTAGGCCTGGAACTCCTTGAGCGCCTGCCGCCCGAGGTTGCCCCGGTCAACCAGGAATAGCACCCGCTTGGCCCCGCCGTAGCGCAGCAGCCGGTAGGCGGCGGTGATGGCGAAGACCGTCTTGCCCGAACCGGTCGCCATCTGCACCAGGGCGCGGGGTCGGTCATCGCGCAGGCTGAGTTCCAGGCTGGTGACCGCCCGCTTCTGGACGTCGCGCAACCGGGTCGAGTTCCAGTTGGGGGTCGCGTCCAGCGTCGGCATCGTACGCAGGCGGCGACGCAGGACGCCGGGCACCACCTCACCGGGCAGCGGGTCGGCAGCCAACTGGTCGGCAAAGGCGTCGGCCCGCAGCAGGTGGAAGACCCGGCGGGCGCGGGGTTCCGGGTCGAGGCGGTTGGTGAACCACGTCTCGACGCCGGTGGACTGGAACAGGAAGGGCAGCGGGCGGACCGGCGCGGGGTACTTCGGCGGCAGCCCAACCGAATACTGCTCGGCCTGGATCTCGACCCCGGAGAGCGTCTCGCCCTCCTTCTTAGCCTCGATGACACCGACCGCCTTCCCGTCAACGAACAGCAGGTAATCAGCGATCCCATGGCCGGGCAGCAGGTGGAACTCGCGCACCGCCACGCCCCGGGCGGCATGCAGGTTCGCCGCGTCCCGCGACTGCACGGCCCACCCGGCGGCGATGAGCATGGCGTCGATGCGCTCGCGGGCTTGCTGTTCGGGGAGGAGGGGCACGGCGGGGGGCAGCGTAGAGGGATGGAGACGGTTGGAAACCTGCGCCGGCGGGGGCGCCGGCGGTCCGGTCGGGCGGGGGCGCCCGCGCTCCACTCCCTACGCCGCACCCCTCCGCAGCCGATACACCGCCGCCAATATCTCCGCCACCGGCTTGAACCACTTCGCGGTGATCGCGCGACCGACCTGCACTTCGCGGGCGAGGGCGCGGGCGAGGGGGACGTTCTCGACCATCGGGATGTTGTGCTCGGCGGCGATCGCCTTGATCTTCTGCGCCACCTCGTCGTAGCCCTTGGCGAGGACGACGGGGGCTGCCATGTTCGCCTGGTCGTATTTCAGCGCGACGGCCACGTGGGTCGGGTTGGTGATGATGACGTCGGCCTTGGGCACCTCCTGCATCATGCGGCGCTGCGCCATCTGACGCTGCAACTGGCGGATCTTGCCCTTCACCTCGGGGTTGCCATCCGACTGCTTGAACTCGTCCCGCACCTCCTGCTTGGTCATCATCAGGTCGCGGGTGTGCTGCCAGCGCTGGTAGAGTAGATCGGCGACGCCGATCACCAGCAGCGCGGCGGCGAGGATCACGCCCAACCGCCACATCGCCGCCGTGTCGTCGGCCAGGCGCGCGGCGAGTTCGGTCTGGATCGGAATCTCACGCGGCAGTCGCCAGGAGATCACCAGATAGGCGATGGCGATGAGCAGGGCGAGCTTGGCAACGTTGAGCACGAAGCGCATCAGCCCGCGCATGCCGAACAGGCGGCCGAAACCGGTCATCGGGTTGATGCGGTTGAGCTTCGGCGCCAGCGGAGTCAGCGTCGGGCTGAATCCGACCTGGGTGACACCCAGCAGCAAGGCGACCACAGCCATCGCGGCGATGAAGATGCCGGTCGCGATCAGCAGGCGGCTGTGGGTAATGACCACAGTACGTACCAGGGTGTCGGGTTGCAGATCGCTGGTCAAACCCGATCCGAGAGCCCAGCGCAAGGCGTCGGCACAACCGCCCCATATCATCGGACCGAGGAGCAGGAGGAGGACGAAGCCGAGCAGTAGCTCGACCGCGGTGTTCGCCTCGTGGCTATAGGCCACTTGACCGTCCTCGCGCGCCTTCTCCAGCTTCTTCGGCGTCGGCTGTTCGGTCTTCTCGGCTCCGTTCTCATTCTCGGCCATGCATCACCGGCAGAGAGCCGCCATGTCGCAGACGGCAACATGGCTGTGGTGGGAGGCGACGCAGGACATAGGGATGAAGGACTCTAGGCGCGCCCCATGCCAGGTTGCCCGAAGCCGGGCGGGGGGTACAAGGCTTCCTCGACCCGCGCAGGGTCGCAATGGACCCATCATGACCCGCCGCATCCTCGTGACTTCCGCCCTGCCCTACGTGAACGGGCACATCCATATCGGTCATCTCGTCGAGTACCTGCAGACCGACATGTTCGTGCGCTTCCTGCGCCTGCAGGGCCATGAGGTCGCCTTCATCTGCGCCGATGATGTGCATGGCACGGCGACCATGATCGCGGCGCGCAATCGCGGGGTGCCGGAAAGCGCGATCATCGCTGAGATGGGCGCCGCCCACCAGCAGGACTTCGCCGACTTCGGCATCCGCTTCGACCATTACGGCTCGACCGACAGCGAGAGCAACCGCGCCAGCGTGCACGCGATCTGGGCGGCACTGCGCGCCGGTGGGCACGTCACCAGCCGCGAGGTGACGCAGCTCTACGATCCCAAGGCCGGCACCTTCCTCGCCGACCGCTTCGTCAAAGGCACCTGCCCGAAGTGCGGCGCGCCCGACCAGTACGGCGACTCGTGCGACAAGTGCAGCTCGACCTTCTCGCCCACCGAACTGAAGGACGCGGTCAGCACGCTGTCCGGGGCCAAGCCCGAGCTGCGCTCGGCGACGCATCACTTCGTGCAACTTGAACACTTCCGCAGCTTCCTCGAGGGCTGGGTCGGCGGCGGCGGCCACCTGCATCCCGACATGGCGAAGTGGGTGAAGAACACCTTCCTGCGCGAGGGCGAGCCGCTGCGCGACTGGGATGTGTCGCGGCCGGCGCCCTACTTCGGCTTCGAGATCCCCGACGCCCCGGGCCACTACTTCTACGTCTGGCTCGATGCGCCGGTCGGCTACGTCGCCTCGACGCGCGACTGGTGCGCCAAGACCGGCCAGGACTGGACCGCGTGGTGGCAGGGCGGGAAGGCCGAGATCCACCATGTAATCGGCAAAGACATCGCCTACTTCCACACCCTGTTCTGGCCGGCCAACCTGCACGCGGTGGGCTGGAATCTGCCGACCAAGGTGCACATCCACGGGTTCCTGACCGTGAACGGCGAGAAGATGTCGAAGTCGAAGGGCACCTTCGTGCGCGCGCGCACCTACCTCGACCACCTCGATCCCGCCTGGCTGCGCTACTACTACGCCGCCAAGCTGAACGGCACCGCTGAAGACCTCGACATGAACCTCGGCGAGTTCGAGGCCAAGGTCAACGCCGACCTGATCGGCAAGGTGGTCAACCTGGCCAGCCGCACGGCACGCTTCGTGCCGCAACTGACTGCGAGCTATCCCGATGACGGTGGCTTGTTCGCGCGCGCCGCCGCCGACGGCGCCGCCATCGCCGAGGCCTACGAGCGCCTCGACACCGCGCACGCCTGCCGCCTGATCATGGCCGCCGCCGACCGCGCCAACGAGTTCGTCGAACGCGCCGCGCCGTGGGCGTTGAAGAAGGACCCAGCCAAGGCCGAGGAGCTGGCGCGCGCCTGCACCGTCTCGCTCAACCTGTTCCGCCAGTTGTGCGTCTATCTCGCGCCGGTGCTGCCGCGCTTCGCCGAGGAGGCCGGCCGCCTGCTGAACGCGCCGATCACGACATGGAGCGACGCGCAGCGCCCGGTGACCGGCAATGCCATCGCCGCGTATCAGAACCTCATGGGCCGCGTCGATGCGGTGAAGGTGCAAGCCATGGTCGATGCCAGCAAGGTCGAGTCTCCCGCCGCCCCGGCTGCCGCCGCCTCCAGCCTCCAGCCTCCAGCCTCCAGCCCGTCGGAGCCCTTGGCGGCGACCATCGCCTTCGACGACTTCGCCAAGGTCGATCTGCGCGTCGCCCAGGTGCTGTCGGCCGAGGACGTGCCGAAGGCCAAGAAGATCGTCAAGCTGCGCGTATCGCTGGGCAGCCTCGGTGAGCGCACCATCTTCGCCGGCATCAAGGCGGCCTTCCCCGATGTCGCGGTGCTGGTCGGGCGGAAGATCGTCGTCGTCGCCAACCTCGCACCGCGCACGATGAGCTTCGGCGTCAGCGAGGGCATGGTGATCGCCGCCGGCGAGGCGCCCAACGCCTTCCTGCTGACGCCGGATGCCGGGGCCGAACCGGGCCAGCGTCTGCACTGAGGACACATTGCCACGCATCGTTCGGCGTTCGGCGTTCGACGTTCGGCGTTCCGCGGGGGGTGTCTGGACGTCTGATGCGGGTCTTTGGCCAATCAGCGGGTGCCCATGGCGCATCATGTGACCACTGGTCCGGCAACGCCGAACGTCGAACGTCGAACGCCGAACATCGCATTGCCCGCCATCATCGTCCTGGGCGCGCCGCGCACCGGCACCTCGGCGCTGGCCGGGATGCTGGCGGCGGCGGGCGCGGCGGTGCCGGGATCGATGGTGCGCAACTGGGACAACGCGCTTGGCCACTTCGAGGCGACGGCGGCGGTGCGCCTGTCGGATGCGGTGCTGGCGCGCTCGGGCGGTTCGTGGCTGCAGGCCCCGGGCGAGCTGCGCTGGACCGCTGACGAGGCGCAGGAACGCGATCGGCTGCTGGCTCCGATAGAAGGCCGACCGGCACTGATCAAGGATCCGCGCGTGCTGCTGTGCTGGCCCTTCTGGTCGGCAGGCGACCGACCGCTGGCCGTGATCGGTACCGTGCGCCATCCGCTGGCCGCCGCGCGCAGCCAGTTGGCGTGGCGACGCCTGCCCCTCGACGAGGCGCTGCGCCTGTGGCTGGCCCACACCCGCCCCCTGCTGGCCCTGGCCGAGACCACCGGCCTGCCACTCATCGACATCGACGCCGAGCCGGCGCGCGTACTGGCCGCCGCGCAGGATGCCGCCCGCCGCCTGTGGCCGGATCTCGACCCCGAGGTCATGCCGGCCGCCTTCGATCCCGGCCAACTGCATCACGATGCCGGAGCCGGCGCGATGCCGCAGGACGCGGGCCTGCTGGCCGAGGCCGAGTCGGTGCATCGCGCGCTGCTCGCCCGCTGTCCGGCGGCTCCACGCCGCGCTCCGGCCGGCTACCCCTGGCCGGCGCTGGAGCGGATCGAGCAGGCGTTGGCCGCCGGCCGCACCACCGGTCTGGCCGCGGAGATCGCCACAGCGGCCCGCTCGGTCGCCGATCCGGCGGCCGTGCTGGTGCCGGCCTGTGCCGCCCTGCTGCGCGCCCACCAGCCCGAGATCATGCTGGCGACGCTGGCGGCGGCACCGCCCTGCGCCCCGGCCCTGGCTGGCCTGCTGCTCGGCAAGGCGCACCTCGCGGCGGGCCGACCGCAGCCAGCGGTCGCCGCCCTACGCTCGGCCTGCGCGACGCCCGATCCGTACTGGGAGGCGCGCAGCCTGCTGGCCCACGCCCTGCATGCCGCACGCAAGCGGGACGAAGCGCGCGCCCAGCTCATCGCCATCGCGCCCGAGGCGGTGCATCCGGCGCAGTGCTGGGCGACCGCCGCCGAGTGGGCGTGGGCGGATGGCGACCACGCGGAGGCCCTCGAACTCTTCATCCGAGCCCTGGACAGCGCCCCACCGCACCGGCGCGGCCGCCTGCGTTGCCGCCAGGCCGAGCTGCTGCACGCCCTCGGACGCGAAACGGAGGCGTTGGATGCCCTGCACATCGCCCTGGCCGAGGATCCCACCTACCCACGGGCGCGCATGCTGCTGAATTCATCAGATCTTGACCCGTAGACCCGGGTGGGTTCACGGCTGCAAGACCAGCCTCTTCCCAGCCCGGCGACGCCCTCTATCCTGCTCGTCCCACCGGCAATCCCGCCTCCAGAGGACCCCATGTACATCGACGACGTCAAAGCCCGCCAGATCATCGACTCCCGTGGCAACCCCACCATCGAAGTCGACGTCACCCTCGAAGACGGCACGCTTGGCCGCGCTGCAGTGCCCTCGGGCGCCAGCACCGGCGCCTACGAGGCGGTCGAACTGCGCGACGGCGACAAGAGCAAGTACCTTGGCAAGGGCGTGCTGAAGGCCGTCGCCAACGTCAACGAGAAGCTCGGCCCCGAACTGGTCGGCCTCGACGCCCGCGAGCAGCGCGCCATCGACGCCAAGATGATCGAGATCGACGGCACCGAGAACAAGGCCAACATGGGCGCCAACGCCATCCTCGGCGTGTCGCTTGCGACCGCCAAGGCCGCCGCGCAGTCGCTCGGCCTGCCGCTCTACCGCTACATCGGCGGCACCAACGCCCGCCAGCTGCCCGTGCCGATGGCCA
>JAIFND010000149.1 GCA_020047915.1 bacterium
CCGATCAGGGTCAGGGCGAACATCGCCGCGAGCATGACCACATCGCCGTGCGCGAAATTGATCAGCTCGACGATGCCATAGACCATGGTGTAGCCGAGCGCGACCAGGGCGAAGACCAGGCCATTGGCCGCGCCATCGACCAGCACCTGGCCGAGGATCGCCCCGTCGAGCATGCCCGGCTACCGGCCGAGGATCTTGGCGAAGGCGAACTTGCCGTCGCGCACCACATTGCCGCTGACCGTGGTCAGGGTGGTGTCGCCGTTGGCGTCGAAGGACCAGCGGCCGAGCAACCCATCGAAGTCCTTGGTCGCACGCAAGGCGTTCAGCAGCCCGGCGCGATCCGGGGTGCCGCTGCGGCGCAGCGCGTCGAGCACAACGGCAGCGGCCTCGTAGCCGTAGGCGGCGTAGCTCTCGGGTTCGAGGCCGAAGCGCGCGCGGTACTTCTCGGCGAAGACCTTGCCGGCCCCCACCAGCTGGTCGGCGGGCACGCCGCCGAAGGTGATGAAGACGCGACCTTCCAGGGCCTCGCGGCCGGCAGCGGTGATCAGCGATTCGGTAAAGCAGCCGTCGGGCAGGATGAGCTTGGCCTTCACCCCGGCGGCATGCAGGTCCTTGGCGATCTGCGCGCCCTTGGTGTCCACCGTGCCGCCGAAGAACACCACCTCGGCGCCACTCGCCTTGGCCTTGGTGGCGAGGGGCCGGAAGTTGGCGGCGTTGACATCGATGCCTTCGAAGCCGGCGACGGTCAGACCGAGACGCTCGGCGTTGCTCTTCACGGCGCGGGCCAGCGACTCGCCGTAGGCCTCCTTGTCGTGGATGATGAACAGCTTGGTCGCGCCCAGGTCCTTGGCCCACGCGGCGGCGGCGGCGCCCTGGATGTCGTCGGCCGGCACGACGCGGAAGTAGTTCACCTGGCCGCTCGGGCGGTAGCGCGCCGGCTCGTCGGCATCGCCGGTGCCGGGCTTGGTCAGGGTCGGCGAGGTGTTGGCGCTGCTGATCATCGCCAGGCCAGCTTGGTTGAGGATCGGCATGCTCATCTTGGCGGCGCCGGAATTGAAGGTGCCGAGGTAGGCGATGATGGTCGGATCGTTCACCGCCTTCAGCGCGTTGGTCTTCTCGACATTCGGATCCCAGTTGCCGCCGCGCGCCGGCGAGGCGTCATCCCAGTCCTCATAGGCGATCACATACGTCTTGCCACCCAGCTCGACCTTGCCGCCGGCATCATCGATCGCCATGCGGATGCCGTTGACCAGCGACTGGGTCAGGGCGCGCAACCCGCCGGATCGCGGCAGGCTGGAGACCAGCTTGAGCTCATCGGCGGCAGGTGCGGCGACAGCGAGAGCGAGGAGCGCAAGGATGGCGATGGGACGCATGGCGGCGAAACTACGGCGCACGCAGAAATTGCCAAGGCGTGCCGTGGTAATCAGCTGTTCGGCGTTCGGCGTTCGGCGTTCGGCGTTCGGCGTTCGGCGTTCGGCGTTCACGGCAAGCTCGGTACATTGGCACTCAATCGATACCTGCCCGGTGGGTCATCTGGAATCCGCCAATCTTCCGTAAGATTCTGCGGAACGGCGCACGCCGAACATCGAACGCCGAACCAATTGGTTCAGGCCGTGAACAGCGGCAGGATCTCGGCCGGGATGCGGATCGGCTTGCCCGCCGCATCGACCGCGGCGATGGTCACCTCGGCGACGGCCAGTTGATCGCCGCCCCGGCTGATCGTGGTCGCGAAGACCACCCGGCTGGGGCCGGACGCCTTGGCCGTGGTGACGAATTCCAGGACATCGTCGAACTTCGCCGGGCGCTTGTAGATCACATGCACATCGACCACCGGCATCATCGTGCCCGAGGCCTCGATGTCGCGGTAGCTCAGGCCGTTGGAACGCATCCACGCGATGCGCGCCTCCTCCAGCCAGGTGACGAAGGCGGCGTGGTGCGCCACGCCCATCTGATCGGTCTCCGCGTAACGCACGCGGATGCGATGCGTCTGCGCCGGCATGTTATTCGACCACAGCGGCCGGGGCGGCGGCCGGCACGCTGGCGGCCGGGGCCGGACGCGTCTGCGGCAGCACGCTGGGCAGCGCAGTGAGGGCGATCACCAGCACGGCGGCGACGACCACACCCCAGCGGGTCAGGGTCTGGGTGCCGACGGCGACCTCATCGCGCGGCGTGCCGGCCCACAACTGGACGACCAGACGCAGGTAAGCACCGGCGCCGGCGACCGCGGCGATCAGACCGACCAGGGCGATCAGCCAGCCGCCGTAGGACACCACCTGCCCGAGCACGGCGAACTTGCCGAGGAAGCCAAGGGTGGGCGGCAGGCCGGCGAAGCTGGCGAGGAAGATGGTCAGGGCGAAGCCATAGACCGGGGCCTGGCGGCCGCGGCCGTGCAGGCCGGCAAGGTCGTCCTTCGCATCATCGGTGCCGGCCAGGGCCGCGACGGCGGACAGGGCGCCAGCGGTCGCCAGGGCGTAGCCGACGGCATAGAGCCACAGGGCGCGCAGGTCGATCGCCTCGCCAGCTGCGGGCAGCACGAAGGCCAGGGTCATGTAGCCGGCATGGGCGATGGCGCTGAAGCCGATCAGGCGGCGCACCGAGGTCTGCTTCAGGGCGGCGAAGTTGCCAACCACCAGCGAGAGGATCGCGGCGATGACGATGAGGATCGACAGCGGTTCGAGCACGGCGCGACCGGAGGCGGACGGGATGATCGCCGCGTCGAGGGCGACCGGCTTGCCGGCAGCGATGCCCAGCCACAGCGCACCAAGACCGGCGAAGCCGCCGACCTTGATGATCGCGCCCATGAGTCCCGTGACCGCGACCGGAGCGCCGGTGTAGGCGTCGGGGGCCCAGGCGTGGAACGGCACGCTGCCGACCTTGAAGAGCAGGCCGGCCGCCATCAGCGCGGCGCCGAGCAGGGCGTAGAGGTCGCGGCCGGGCAGGATCTCGGCCCCGAACTTGGTCGAACCGGTGGCGCCGTACATCAGCGCGGTGCCATAGAGGAAGACGCCGCTGAACACCGCGCCCATCACGAAGTACTTGAGCATCGCCTCGTTCGACTCGGCGCGCTGGCGGCGCAGGCCGACCAGGGCGTAGATCGCCAGGGCTGCCGTCTCGACGCTGACGAAGAAGGCGATCGCGTCGAGGCTCATGATCATGCCCAGGACGCCGACCGTGGCCATCGCCGCCAGGGCGTAGCTCTCGCCACCGGGGAAGCGGTCGCGGTCGAGGGTCTGCTGCAGGCCGCCCATCGAGCAGGCGGCGGCTGCGATCACCGCCAGCGACAGCCAGCGGCGCGCCTCGTCATTGGCGAACATGCCGTGCAGCTGGCCGACCGGGGCAAGGCACTGCGCGATGCCTGCCGCGACCATCGCGGTGACCGCGATCCATGGCAGCCAGCGGTGCTTGGCCTGGCCGACCAGGAAGGGCTCGGCGGCGAGGGCGGCGAGACCGCCGACCAGCACGAGGAGGAGCGGAGCGAGCAGCGGGAACAGGGCGACGGGGTCCATGAGCTATTCCATTGCCCCGGTTCGGGGTTCGACGTTCGTCGTTCGGTGTTCCGCAGCAGCCGCCGCGGCGCGGGCGGCGGAGGCCTGCTCGCCGGCGGTCTTGCCGGCGTACTGCGAGATGACGCCGGGCTGGAAGCCGAGCCACAGGCTGGCGGCGAGCAGCGGCGCGACCGCCAGGGCCTCGCGCGTGGTCAGGTCGGTCACTTCGGCGCGGCCCTCGGGCGCGGCACCGTAGCACCACTTCTGCACCAGGGTCAGCAGGTAGGCCGCACCGAGGATCACCGACAGGCCGGCGACCGCGGCGATCCACGGCGCCTTCTGCCAGGCACCGAGCAGCAGCAGGAACTCGCCGGCGAAGTTGGCGGTGCCGGGCAGGCCGGCGGCGGCCAGGGCGCTGATCACGAACAGCACGGTGAACAGCGGGGCGCGCGTGGCGAGGCCGCCGTGGTCGTCGAGATAGGGGCTGCGCGTGCGCTCCTCGATCGCGCCGACCAGCAGGAACATCGCGGCGGCCGACAGGCCGTGCGCCACCATCTGCACCACCGCGCCATCGAGGGCCGCCTGGTTGAAGGTGAAGATGCCGGTGACGACCAGGCCGAGGTGCGACAGCGAGGAGTAGGCGAGCAGCTTCTTGGCGTCGTCCTGAGCCAGCGCGACGATCGAGCCGCCGACCGCACCGATGACGCCGAGGATGATGAACAGCATCGCGTACTCGGCCGACTGCTGCGGGAACATCGGCAGCACGAAGGCGAGGAAGCCGTAGATGCCGAGCTTGGCCATCGCACCGGCGAGCAGCACGGCGGCGCCGCCGGGCACCTCGCTGTAGGTGCGCGCCTGCCAGGCATGCAGCGGCACCAACGGCACCTTGACCGCGAAGGCGAGGGCGAAGGACCAGAACAGCCACTGCATCTTACCAGCGTCCACCGCACCGCTGCGCAGGGCCTGGATGACGCTGACGAGATCGGTGGTTCCCAGCTTGGCGGCGATGTACCAGATCGCGACCAGCAGCGGCACCGAGCCGAGCATGGTCATCAGCACAAACCACAGCGCGGCCTGGCGCCGCTCGGGGCCGCCGAACACGCTGATCAGGACCAGCATGGGGATGAGCATCGCTTCGTAGCACACGTAGAAGAGGACGAGATCGCGCGCCAGCACGGCGCCGAGCATCATCGCCTCGCAGGCGAAGATCGCGGCGACGTACTCACGCATCCGGCCGCCGGCCACACCACGCCCGCCAAGGATGGCGAAGGGCGTCAGCCAGGCGATCAGCTGCACCATCCAGGCGGTGACGCCGTCGGTGCCGAGCTTGAAATGGATGACCGCATCGGTGCCGGGGATGGCGAACCAGGCGGCATCGAAGCTGCCGCCGTGACCGAGGGCGAGCGGCGTGGCCAGCCCGGCGATGGCGAAGGCCAGGACCAGGCCGAGGCGGTGGACCGCATCGCCGGCGCCCTGGTCGGCGTCCTTGCCATGGGCGAGGGCCGCGATGACCGCAGCGGCGAGAGGCGCGAGGAAGATGGCGAGCAGCAGCATGTCAGGCCTTCCCGACGATCAGGGCCACGAGGGCGGCAGCGAGCCCGGCGATGGCCAGGGCGACCGAGGTGCGTAGGCGCGAGCGCTGCAGGGCGAAGGCGTAGCCGTCACCCAGGGCGCGCGCCCCGGCCGCGGTCAGCCAGCCGGCGATGCCGAGGATGGCGAGTTCGACCACCCAGTAGATGCCGTAGGCGACGACGATGATCGGCTTGACCACCACCCAGTCGGCGGCCTTGTCGAAGCCGAAGGTCCAGCCGCCGCCGAAGCCGGTCGGCACGGTCGTGGCGCCCGGCTCGGCGATGCGGCCGTTGCGCCAGATCCACCAGCCGAGGAAGCAGCCGAGGCTGGCGACCAGGGTGCCGACACCGGCCACCGTCCAGGCCAGGGCGTGGTGATCGGTCTCATGCGGGTGCAGCGCGAGGATCTTGCCCTGCGCCGCGCCGACCACCGGCTCGAGCCAGTGCTTGAGGAAGGCCATGCCATCGTCGGGCATGCCGAGGAAGCCCATCGGCAGGCCGACCCAGGCGAAGCCGGCGATCAGGCTGCCGACGCCGAGGATGACCAGCGGGATCGCCATGGTGATCGGCGTGCCGTGCACGTGCTTGGCGGTCTCCGGCTCGACCCGGCTCGGGCTCCAGAACACCAGCGTGATGACGCGGGTCATGTAGATCGCGGTCAGGAAGGCGGTGGCGAAGGCGATGGTGCCGACGATCGGTGCGATGTTGAGGTGGCCGAGGCCGACGTGGCCGGCGAAGGCGCTCTCCAGGATCAGGTCCTTGGAGAAGAAGCCGGCGGCGAAGGGGATGCCGGTGATGCCCCACCAGCCGTAGAACATCGCCAGATAGGCGATCGGCAGGCTCTTGCGCAGGCCGCCCATGCGGCGCATGTCCTGCTCGTGGTGCAGGCCATGGATCACCGCACCGGCCGAGAGGAACAGCGCCGCCTTGAAGAAGGCGTGGGTGAAGACGTGGAACAGGGCGACATCGAAGGCGCCGGCACCGGCCGCCATGAACATGAAGCCGAGTTGGCTGACGGTGGAGTAGGCGAGGGCCTTCTTCACATCGTTCTGCACCAGGCCGGCGACCGCGCCCCACACCGCCGTGGCGCAGCCGACGATGAAGACGACGGTCAGCGCCTCGGGCACCACCGCGTACACATCCGACAGGCGGGCGACGAGATAGACGCCGGCGGTGACCATGGTCGCAGCGTGGATCAGCGCCGACACCGGGGTCGGGCCGGCCATCGCATCGGGCAGCCAGGCCTGCAGCGGGATCTGCGCGCTCTTGCCGGTGCAGCCGAGGAAGATCAGCAGGCAGGCGGCCAGGGTCATGCCATGGACATTGGTCAGCGCGGCGGCGTCAGCGGTGCTGAACCAGGCGCTGATCGCGGCGTAGTCGAGGCTGCCGGTGATCTGGAACAGGGCGAAGGCGCCGAGCAGGAAGCCGAGGTCGCCGACCCGGTTGTAGATGAAGGCCTTGCGCGCCGCATCGGCATATTCCGGCGTCTTGTGCCAGAAGCCGATCAGCAGGTAGCTGCACAGGCCGACGCCCTCCCAGCCGAGGAAGGTGACCGGCAGGCTGCTGCCCATGACCAGGATGATCATCG
>JAIFND010000155.1:0-19440 GCA_020047915.1 bacterium
GTGCGCGCTCGGGCTGTGCCGCCCACAGCACGGCCCGCTTGCGCTGCTCATCGATCAGATCCACCAACCCGCTGGCGGCGAGATGACGCATGTCCTCGGACGCCGCGCCGCTACCGATGATCGAGGCCGCGTATTCGGCCAGCTCGGGCCGCCCTGGCGGCAAGGCGGCGGCCAGCAGCACCGGTGGACCGGCTCCTGGCACTGCGCTGGCGGTCGCGCCGGCCTCCAGACCCTGCACCAGGTCCAGCATCACCTCCTGCGAGCGCGCCAGCAGCCCCGCCGCGGCCGCGCGATCGGCGCCGCCAGCGGTCCACAGGCGCAACAGACGCAGGTGCAGGCGAGGGACGCCGCCGGCTGCGGTCGGTGGGTCGGGCACGGCGTCGGCTCCGGCTCCTCCTCGCGCGACCACGGCATCGCAGGCCCGCCACCAGACAACCAGTGGATCGTCAGCGGCGACGGCAGCTGATAACACCAGGAGGACAAGCAGGGCAGGGCGTGTCATCGCAGGAATAGGTATATGAGCACAACTGGGCACGGAACAGCGAGCTGGGAAACAGTGAGCTGGTGACAGACAGGGGATCGGCGGCCCCCAGGAACTGCACGAAGAGCTCCGCCACGGACTTGGGGCGGACGGCCGACGAGATCGAGCAGGCGATCACAGCCCGGCATAGCCGGAACCAAAAGGTTCATTTTCGGCTACGCCGGGCTGTTCGGCCGTTGCTGCAGGGCTTCGCCCCGCACCCCCGAACCGGAGATATCGGTTCGTAGTGCTACATGGCCCGCAGGGTACCCACAGTACCCACGGCCCCCTCCTGGTCGCCTGCAGCCGCCACCTCGGCCATCCGCGTGAAGGAGCCGGCGAGCATCACCGACTGAACGCCGGCCCTCTTGGCATGCAGCGCCAGCCGCAATGCTTCGCCCATGTCAACCACCTTCGACGCCAAAGCTGCCACCTGGGACGAAGAGCCGCGCCGTCGCGCCATGGCCATGGATGTCGTCGCCGCCATCGCACAGCAGATCCCACTGACACCCGGCCAGCGTCTGCTCGATGTTGGCTGCGGCACTGGCTTGATCGGCCTGCCGTTGGCAACGGTCACCAAGTCCGTGCTGGGCGTCGATCTGTCCGCCGGGATGATCGACCGATTCACGGCCAAGGCTCAGTCGGCCCAGCAAACCGGAGTCAGGGCAGAAGTGCGCGATCTCATCGCGTCTCCACTGCCGCCAGCCAGCATCGACGTGGCGGTCAGCGCCATGGCCTTCCACCACATCGACCACGTTGACCAGATGCTGCACTCGATTGCTGGCTGCCTTGCCCCGGGTGGGTGGTTGGCCGTCGCTGACCTGGAAACCGAGGACGGCAGCTTTCATGGCGAACCAGTCCCGCACCTGGGCTTCGATCCGGCTGCTTTCCTGATCCGGATGCAGCAAGCCGGGTTGCTCGCGGTGTCCCAGGCCCGGGTTCATGTCATGCAGAAACCAGCTGGCGGGCGCAGCTACCCCATCTTCCTGGCGGTGGCCCGAAAGCCCTGATCAGGCGCTCTTCAACTCGCCGTCTTCCATCTCCAGATGGCGGTCGAAGACGTCGAGGGCACGATGGTCGTGGGTGACGACGATGACGGCGGCGCCCTGCTCATGCGCTACGCGGGCGAACAGTTCCATCACCTGACGCCCACGTTCGCCATCAAGGGCTGCGGTCGGTTCGTCGGCAAGGATCAGGCCCGGTTTGTTGGCCAAGGCGCGGGCGACGGCAATGCGTTGCTGCTGGCCGCCAGACAACTCCACCGGGCGATGGTTGGCCCGGTCAGCCACGCCGAGGTAGTCGAGCAGTTCCAGAGAGCGACGGCGGGCTTCCCGACTGGGCAGGTCGTTGATCTCCATCGCCACCTGGACGTTCTCGACCGCGGTGAGAAAGGGGATGAGATTGGCCTTCTGGAAGACGAAGCCGATGTGCTGCCGGCGGAAGGCGCGCATGTCCCCGAGTTCGCGCGCTCCATCGACGACCGCAGTGCCCGCGATGGTCACCGAGCCGGATGTCGGTGCGGTGACCAGGCCCAGGATGCTCAGCAGCGTGGATTTTCCTGCTCCGCTGGGGCCAAGCAGGGCCACCACCTCACCACCGGCGACGCTGAAACTGGCGCCTTTCAGCGCCACCACCTCGGTGTTGTCGTGCCCGTAGACCTTGCGCAGGTTCTTCGCTTCGACGATGGGCGGGCTCACGACAGCACCTCGCCGGCCCGCACGCGCATGGCCTTCCAGATCCCCAGGCCGCTCGCCAGTACCGAGATCCCGACCACGATGCCAGCGAGCATGAGGAGGTCCGGTCCGGTGATCAGCACGCGGCGCGGAAAGAGCGGGAAGATACGCTGACCGAGCAGCCAGGCGATGGCGTAGCCAAGGGTGCCGAGGAGCAGGGACTGCTGGAGGATGAGACCGACGATGACCCGGTTGCGTGCCCCCATCAGTTTGAGCAGGGCGATGTCGTGGACCTTATCGAGGGTCATGGTGTAGATCACCAGGGCCATGATGATGGCCGAGATGGCGATGAGCAGGGCCCGAAACAATCCGATCTGACGACGCGACTTGTCCACTGGGCCGGCGAGCAGGAGGTCACGCTGTTCTGCACTGGTATAGACGCTGGCATCGCCCCAGCCGGCGATGGTCCGGGCCACCTGGGCCGGATCGGTTCCGGGTGCAACCCAGACCTGCACGGCGCTCACTGGCGGCGGGGCCAGCACCGGCACATTGCCCGAACTGCCGCCAGCACGCTCGATGAGGCCCGGCTGGATACGACCGATGTCAGCAGCACCAACCCGGGCGCTGCGGGCGGCCCGTTCCAGGCGTTGCGACTCGCCATCGCCGTCGTTCTGGATCGCCTGGGCATCATTGCTGGTGAAGAAGGCCATGCCGTCGCCGGCCTGGCTGATCATCCCAGCGGTGATCCCGACCACGGTGTAGCGGTCCTGGCCGAGTTGCAGGGTCTCGCCCAGATCGAGGCCAAGGGACCGGTCGGCAATCAGGCCAAAGTGTGCGGTGTCGAGGCTGCGTCCGGCGATCAGGGGCAGCCAGGCGCCGTGGTCTTCCGGCCAGGCCAGGCCCTGCACCGTCATGCGCACGGATCTGCCGGCATGCTCGCGCTGGATGGTGTGGGAGACGAACCGCCGGGACGCCGACACGCCGGGCACCGCCCGCAACCGGTCCTCCAGGGCGGCGGGCAGGCGCGAGACCTCAGCAAAAGGACCACGGGTATCGCGCTGCACCACCCAGAGATCCGCGTCGATGCGGTCGATCAGGACCGTCGCATCATCGACCAGGCCACGGTAGATGCCGCCCATGCCCATGACGATCATCAGCAGCAGACCGATGCCCACGGTGGTGAAGACGAAGCTGCCCAGGTGGTAGCGGACGTCCCGTAAGGCCAGGTTCATCGCCCGCTGATCCGCTGGCCGTCGCGCAGCATCGCTGCCGGTCCAACGACCGGGATAACCACGACCTCGCCAACGGCCAGACCCGCGGTCACCGCCACGGCATCCAGGCCGCGCAGCCCGAGACTCAGCGGGCGCCACATCGCGCGACCATGGTCGTCGAGCCAGACGCCGTCAACGCCGTCGCGGGTGCGTAGGAAGCGCCATGGCAGGCTGACGACCTCCGCGGCCGCTGCGGTACGGATATAGACTTCGGCTCGCTGACCGATGGCCCATTGCGCTGGCGGGTCGGTCATCTGCACGTCAACGAGGAACTCCCGGCTCTCCCGATCGACCTCACGGCCGACCCGCAGCACCGTGCCGACGCGCGGTGTGTCCGGTTCCGAGCGCAAGACGATGCGCGCTGGCTGCCCGACGGCGATGGCGTCAACGGCGGACTCGTCCACCCAGGCGGAGATCCACAACGTGTCTGCCGCCACCACGGTCATCAGCGTCGTGCCTGGCACCACGACATCGCCGACGTCACGTTCACGCCGCACCACGGTTCCGGCGAAGGGTGCCGTGATGGTGGCCTCCGCCAGGCGGGCCTGGAACAGGCGCACATTCTCCTCAGCGGCTGACATCTGCTGCTCCGCCTCGGTGATGGCTGCTGCGGAACGGGCCAGATCGGCCTCAGCCACGGCCAGGCGTTCGCCGGACTGCTCGTAGATCTCGACGCTGGCGAGGTTGGCTTCGCGCAGGTGTTCGATGCGTTTGCGCTCACGCTGGGCCTGATCGACCACCGCCTGGGCACGGACCTGATCGGCCTTCACCCGCACCACCGACGACTGGCTGCGACGCAGGTCGGCGTCGTCGATATGGGCCAGAGCCTGGCCCTTCGTCACCTGATCGCCCTGGTCGGCGGAGAGGCTGTCAATCCGACCTGCGATCGTGGCCGCCACGGTGGCCCGGGTACGCGCGTCGAGTGTGCCCGTGCCCAGGGTCTCGCTGGCGACCGTGGCGAGTGCGACGGGGTATCGATCCACGGTGACCGGTCGCAGGCGTACTACCACGACGACCGCCAGCACAGCCACCACCAGAGCCAGCTTGCCCCAATGACCGTACAGGAATCGAGGCACTGCGCTGGCGGTGGTCATGTCAGATACTCGGCGGTTTGCGCAATGGCACCATGCTCAACCAGAGGCCTCGGTCCGTGCCTGCTTGCCGCTGGCGATGGCGCCGGCGCGATGCCGGGCGCTCTGCCAGCCGCCGGAAAGGTTGCGGGCATCGAACCCGTCCTGACGCAGCAGGCGGACGGCATAGTAGCTCCGCTGGCCACCAGCGCAGTAGACGGCCAGAGGCTTGTCGCGGGGAATCTCCGACAGGCGATCGCGGACCAGATGCAGCGGGATGTGGATGGCGCGGTCATGGTGGCCGGAGGCCCACTCGCCCGGTTCGCGTACGTCGAGGACAGTGAAGGCCGGATCGTCTGCGGCGCTCCACGGCAGGGCCGGGGCATCACCATTGCGATCGTTGACCGCCACCATGCCGGCGAGGTTCACCGGATCCTTGGCGGCGCCGTACTGCGGGGCATAGCACAGTTCGAGATCGGCCAGGTCCTCGACCGTCGCGCCCAACCGCATCGCGGTGGCGATCACATCGATACGGCGTTCGACGCCTTCCTCACCGACCGCCTGGGCACCGAGCACCCGGCCATCGGCCTTGCGGTACAGCAGCTTGAGATGAATGGGCTTGGCACCGGGGTAGTAGCCGACGTGCTGGCTGGGATGCAGGAAGACGATGCCTGCCGCCGCTGCACCAGCACGCTTGAGCGACTTCTCGCTCGCACCGGTCATGGCGACGGTGAGGTCGAAGACGCCACACACCGCCGTGCCTTGCACGCCGCGGAAAGCGCCCTTCCGGCCCGTGATGATGTCAGCGGCCAGACGACCTTGACGGTTGGCGGGGCCAGCGAGCGGGATGAGAGCCGGCGTGCCGGTGGCGAGATCGACGACCTCGACCGCATCGCCCACCGCCAGGATGCGCGGATCGCTGGTGTGCATCTGCGCATCGACTTTGAAGCCGCCGCGCGGCCCCAGTTCCAGACCAGCCTGCTTCGCCAGCGTGGTTTCGGGCCGCACGCCGATGGCGAGGACGACCAGATCGGTGACGACCTCGGCACCCCGTTCGGTGCCGACGCGCAAGGCGCCGGCCTCGCTGCGGATCGAGGTCGCGGCGTCACCCAGCATGACCACCACCCCGCGCTCCTCCAGGCGGGCACGCACCGGGGCGGCCATCTCGGGGTCGAGCGGCGGCATCACCTGATCGGCCTTCTCGACCAGGGTGACGGCGAGCCCGCGATGACGCAGATTCTCGGCCATCTCCAGGCCGATGAAGCCGCCGCCGACGACCAGGGCCCGGGTCGCCTGCCGGCTGTCGATCCACGCCCGCACGGTGCGCGCGTCCGGCACGGTGCGCATGATGAACACGCCGGGCAGATCGACGCCGGGGATGGCCGGAATGATGGCGTTGGCACCGGGCGACAGGACGAGATGGTCGTAGTGGTCGATGGCTTCGCGGCCCGACTCCAGGTCGCGCACGGTGACGGTCTGCGCTGCGCGATCTATGGACACCACCTCATGGCGCACCTTGACCGCGATGCGGAAGCGGTCGTTCAGCAGCTTGGGGGTGGCGACCAGCAGCTGTGCCTCCTCAGCGATGATCCCACCGACATGGTAGGGCAGCCCGCAGTTGGCGAAGGAGACATAGTGGCCGCGTTCGTAGATGACGATCTCGGCCTGCTCGTCGAGGCGACGCAGGCGGGCAGCGCAAGAGGCTCCGCCGGCGACACCGCCGACGATGATGGTACGGGAGGGCATGGAGGGATCCTCAGGGTGTGGGCTGGTCATGATCGGATTTTGTATGCTTCGGTTTCCAGGCGCAGGAGCCGTTCTTCCACACCGTCCAGGGCGAACAGGGCGAGAGGAGCAGCCAGACGGCGATGAAACCGAGGACGAGCAGGATGTCGGTCAGCATAGGTAGCGTTTCCCACCGCGCTTCAGGCGCGACGACAGCACGGGAGAGCGAACGGCGACGTGACGTTCCTGCCACCGCACCCACAGGTGCACGGCGGTCAGCACCAGCACGGGAACCAGGAGGATGACCAGATGCATGGCGGGGTACGTAATCACTTGGCCGCCATCGCCTGGTCGATCCAGGTGGCGATCTCAGCCCGCGGACGGAACCCGACGAAGCGAGCGACCTCCTTGCCGCCGACCCACAAACGGATGTCGGGGATGCTCGACACGGCTTGGGCTTGGGCGATCGGGCCATGCTGGTCGACATCGATCGACACCAGCCGCAGGCGGTCACCACGCTCCTTGGCCACGGCTTCGATCTCGGGGCCGAGCTTCTTGCAAGGTCCGCACCAGGTGGCGTTGAAATCGACCAGCACCGGCACCGTCGCGCTCGCGGTGATGACATCACGCTCGAAATTCAAGCTGGCGGCAGCTGCCCCAGGAGGCGTTGTGGTGGCCGGCTGGGCTGTTGCCGTGATCGGGCAATAGGCCGAGCCCCACACCGTCAGGGGCGAGCAGGGCATCAAGAACAGCACGGCAGCCGCGACCGCCGCAAAGATGGCAACCTGTTTGACCATGCCTAGCGAGGCGGCCTTGAGGTTGCGCTCCATCGGCAGTCCAGCCCGGCTCCAGGCACTGGTGCCGCCCTCGACGTTGACCGCCTGGGTGAATCCGGCGCGGTGGAATGCCTCGCAGGCCGACGCCGAGCGCCCGCCGGAGGCGCAGATCACATAGATCGGCTCATCCGGCTTGCCGACCCGCTGGCTGACGACGGCGGCCGGATCAAGCCGGCTCAATGGGACATGGCGAGCCCCGACAGCATGACCGCCGTTCCACTCCATCCCCGTCCTGACGTCGATGAGATCGACCGTCTCACCACGGGCGATGCGGGCCTGGACCTCGCCTGGTGTGATGCTGCGGATCGTCACGGGTCAGGCCTTGCCCACAGCCAGGCTGTCCTTGAGGAACTGCTCGACCGCCGGCTTGGGCCGGAAGCCGGTGAAGCCGCTGACCTGCTTGCCGTTCACGAACAGGCGTACATCGGGGATGCCGGAGACGCCTGAACTCACCGCCAGATCCTGGTTCTCGTCGGTATTCACCTTGACCAGCTTGAGCGGTCCGGCGGCGGCCTTGACCACCTCATCAAGCACTGGGCCGAGCATCTTGCACGGTCCGCACCAGGTGGCGTAGAAGTCGACCAGGACCGGCTGGCGGTGGCTGGCTTCGATGACGTCGTGGTTGAAATCGAGCATGACGGACTCCAGGAGGTGATGCCAGGGTCCTTGCATAGAACGTGCCAACCACGTTCGGCTGTAAGTCCTTGGCAGACCTGCGATGACCCCTGGCGCCCCCATGGGTAAGACTCATATTTGCAACGTGATGCATACGGCACGTCGCACAATCGTGCGTGTTGGTTTCACAGGCACCCGGTGATAGAATCGTTAAGCTTTATATGGAAATGAGTTAGGTTAATTTCCAAGCATGGCACACTTTATGCAGGACACCGTCGTGTCTCCGCCACTCCCTGATTCGGACTGGATCACCGCCCCTGCTGCAACAGCCGGCCGCTGACTGGGCTGCAGCCCAGGCAGGTACTGCGCTCCGACGCCCGACTCGAACCGTTCACGAGGATCCCCTCCATGCCCAATGCCCCCTCCCCAGATCATCCCGGCCGTGCCGCCCTCTCCATGTCCAGACCGACCTGGAACCCTTACCTGGTAGGGGCCGGCATCGGAGTGCTCAGCTGGGTCGCCTTCGCCTGGGCAGGCAAGGGCATCGGCATGAGCACGCAGATCAGCTCGGCCGCGGCGCTGTGCGTCCTTCCGGCGGTCGGCACCGAGGGCCTGCAGGCCAACGCCTATTTCGCCAAGCACATGCCGAAGCTCGACTACTCGATGGTATTCATGCTGGCTACCGCCGCGGGTGCGGCCATCTCGGCACTCTGGTCGCGCAGTTGGCGGCCCAGACTGATGCACGAGGCGTGGACGGCAGCGCGCGGCACCACACCATGGCCGCGTATCCTGGCCGCCTTCCTCGGTGGCATGGTGATCCTCTACGGCGCCCGCCTCGCCGGTGGCTGCACCAGCGGCCACGGCATCACCGGCACCCTGCAGCTGGCACTGAGCAGCTGGATCTTCTTCCTCGTCATGTTCCCGTTCGGTATCGCAGCAGCCTGGATCATCGCCGGCCGCCGGCCTGGCGCCTGAAGGACACCCCATGGACCCTATTCTCATCGCCATCATCCTCGGCGCCGCCTTCGGCATCCTGCTCCACAAGGGCGGCGTGACCGACTATGGCCGCATACTCGGTGTATTTCTGTTCCGCGACTTCACCGTCCTGAAGATCATGCTGACGGCCATCGTCGTTGGTGGCCTCGGGGTGCATCTGCTGGTCGCCCAGGGCTTCGCAGCCTGGGAGGTCAAGGGCGCCGACCTCTGGCCAGTGGTGATCGGCAGCGCCTTGTTCGGCATCGGCATGGCGGTCTATGGCTACTGTCCGGGGACCGGCGTGGCCGCAGCCGCAACCGGGCGTATGGATGCCCTGATCGGCCTGGGTGGCATGCTCGCCGGAGGCGTGCTGTACGCCTACACCTCGCCTACACTGTTGGCGGCTATCGCCGGCCGCGCCAATCTCGGCAAGGTGCGCCTGGGGGAGGTCACCGGCTTGCCGTCCTGGGCCTGGTTCGCCATCCTGATCGTCATCGCCGGCAGCGTGTTCGCACTCATCAGTCGGATCGAGCGGAGGCGGGCTGCCGGCCGGCCACCGGAGTAGCGGATTCGCTACTCCACGACACGCTTGGCGCTTGAGCCAGATCGGTCTAGTCTGCACCCTGGAGCAACTTCATGGATGACACCGCTGTGCTGCTCGCCCGATTCCAGTTCGGCCTGACGGCGGCCTTCCACTACTTGTACCCGCCACTGTCGATCGGCCTGGGATTGTTCCTGGTCTTCGTCGAGGGCATCTACCTGAAGACCAGGGATCCGCTGTGGCGGCAGGTCGCCCGCTTCTGGACCAAGGTCTTCGCCCTGACCTTCGCCATCGGCGTCGCCACCGGCTTGGTCATGGAGTTCGAATTCGGCACCAACTGGGCGGCCTACAGCCGTTACGTCGGCGATGTGTTCGGCTCGGCGCTGGCGGCCGAGGGCATCTTCGCCTTCTTCCTCGAATCCGGCTTCCTTGCCCTGCTGCTGTTCGGCTGGGACAAGGTCGGGCCGAAGATGCACTACTTCTCCACCGTCATGGTCTGCCTCGGGGCGCACTTCAGCGCGGCCCCGGCCGGCTACCACGTGGTCCAGGGACCCAACGGCATGCGCGCCGAGATCACCGACTTCTGGGCCCTGGTGTTCAATCCCAGCAGCATGGAGCGTCTCGCGCATGTGCTGGTCGGCGCGTGGATGGCCGGCGCGTTCCTGGTGCTGTCGATCAGCGCCTGGTACCTGCTCAAGCGCAAGCATGAGGTCTTCGCCCGCGCTTCGCTGAAGGTCGGTCTGCTTTTCGCCGTGGTCGCCTCGCTGCTGCAGCTGACCACCGGCCACGCCTCGGCCGACGGCGTCGCCAAGAACCAGCCGGCCAAATTCGCCGCCATGGAAGGCCACTACCCGGCCAGCGCCCCGGCCGACCTCGCCATTGCTGGCTGGGTGGATGAGGAGACCAAGACGGTGAAGGGTCTGGTCATCGGTGGCGGCACCTCCTTCCTGCTGCACCAGGACTTCACCACCCCGGTGACCGGGCTGGACGCCATCCCCACAGACGAGCGTCCGCCGGTCCAGATCACCTTCCAGACCTACCATGCCATGGTCGGCATCGGCATGAGCCTGATTGGCCTGTCGCTGCTCGCCCTGTTCCTGTGGTGGCGCGGCCGGTTGGAGACCAGCCGCTGGATGCTGTGGCTGCTGGTGTTCGCCGTGCTGGGGCCGCAACTCGCCAACCAGCTCGGCTGGATGGCGGCGGAGATCGGACGCCAGCCGTGGATCGTGCAGGGGCTGATGAAGACCAAGGACGCGGTGTCACCCAACGTCAGCAGCGGCCAGGTGGTGTTCAGCCTGCTCCTGTTCGGCGTCGTCTATCTCGGCCTGTTCGGGGTCTTCATCTACCTGCTCAACGACAAGATCCAGCATGGGCCGGATCCCGAGGACGCCCACGGCCCACTGGTCGGGCTGCCACAGAAGCTCACCGACGCGCTCAGCGGCAAGCGGACGGGGGAGTAGCACCATGGACCTGAACACCACCTGGTTCATTCTCGTGGCCGTCCTGCTGGCCGGCTACGCCATCCTCGACGGCTTCGACCTCGGCGTCGGCATCCTCCACCTGTTCATCAAGGGCGATACGGAGCGCCGCCTGGCGATGAACGCCATCGGCCCGGTGTGGGACGGCAACGAGGTCTGGCTGGTCACCGGCGGTGGCGCGCTGTTCGCCGCCTTCCCCGAGGTCTACGCCAGCGCCTTCAGCGGCTTCTACACCGCGCTGATGCTGCTGCTGGTGACGCTGATCTTCCGCGCCGTGGCGATCGAGTTCCGCAGCAAGCGGCCGTCGCCGCGCTGGCGCCAGGGCTGGGACATCGCCTTCGCGGCCGGCTCGTTCGGCGCGGCGCTGCTCATGGGCGTGGCCTTCGGCAATGTCGCCGCCGGCGTGCCGATGGACGCCGACCACAACATCACCGCCGGCCTGCTCGGCCTGCTCAACCCCTACGCCCTGCTGGTCGGGGTCACCACCGTCGTCCTGTTCGCCATGCATGGGGCGATCTACCTGGTGCTGAAGACCGACGGCGAGGTGCAGGCCCAGGTCCGCCGCTGGGTGCGGCCGCTGATCATCGCGTTCGTCATCTGCTACGCGCTGACCACCGCCGCCACCCTGCTGTGGCAGCAGCATCTCGCCGCGCGCATGTTCGCCCAGCCGGTGTGGTTCCTGGTGCCGGTGCTGACCGTGCTGGCGGTGGCCAACGTGCCGCGCGAGATCTTCCACGGCCGCGAGTTCCGCGCCTTCCTCTCCAGCTGCGCCGCCATCGGCCTGCTGGTCACGCTGATCGGCGTGGGGCTCTACCCGAACCTGCTGCTGGCGGGCAACGACCCGGCCAACTCGCTGACCATCGTGAACGGCGCGTCCTCGCAGAAGACGCTGTGGATCATGCTGGTGATCGCGATCATCGGCATGCCTATCGTCCTGGCCTACACCACGGTGGTATACTGGGTGTTCCGCGGTAAGGTGAGGCTGGAGAAATCCAGCTACTGATCGAGTCAGCTTCGCGATGCACCGGGCCGGTCCCGGAGAGGAGGTCGCCATGAGCGCCATCCGTGTCGTCGTCCTGGGCGCCGGCGTCGCCGGCCATACCTGCGCCTCCTTCCTCCGCCGCTGGCTGGGGCGCGAGATCGAGGTCGCCGTGGTCTCGCCGCGGCCCGACTACAACTGGATCCCGTCGAACATCTGGGTCGGCGTCGGCATCCTCACAGAGCGCCAGGTCGTCTTCCCGCTCGCCCCGATCTACCAGAAGGCCGGCATCACCTTCCATCAGGCCAAGGCCACCGTGCTGCATCCCGAGGGCGACCAGGCCGATCCGCGGCCGTACCTCGAACTCGTCTCGACCGTGGCCGGGCGCGAGGGCCAGAGCGAACGCCTGCACTACGATTGGCTGGTGAACGCGACCGGGCCCAAGCTGAACTTCGCCGCCACGCCTGGGCTGGGCCCGCATGGCGGGCATAGCATCTCGGTCTGCGCCGCGCCGCATGCCACCGAGGCCGCGGCCCGGCTGGATGAGGCGGTGGAACGCATGCGCCGCGGCGAGCGGCAGCGCTTCCTGGTCGGCACCGGGCACGGCACCTGCACCTGCCAGGGCGCCGCCTTCGAGTATGTCGTCAACCTGGAGTTCGAACTGCGCCAGCGCAAGCTGCGCCACCTCGCCGACATCACCTACCTCAGCAACGAGTACGAGGTCGGCGACTTCGGCATGGGCGGCATCAACCTGCGCAACGGCGGCTACATCACCCCCGGCAAGATCTTCACCGAATCGCTGTTCGCCGAGCGCGGCGTGGACTGGATCACCCGGGCCCACACCACGGCGGTCGAACCCGGGGTGGCGCATTACGAGACCCTCGACGGCGGCACCGGCGAGGCGCGCTTCGACCTCGCCATGCTGCTGCCGCCGTTCGCCGGCGTCGGCCTGACCGCCGTCGACCGCGCCGGTGCCGACATCACGCCCAAGCTGTTCGCGCCCAGCGGCTTCATGCGGGTGGACGCCGACTACACCGCCAAGCCCTACGAGCAGTGGCGGGCCGGGGACTGGCCGCGCACCTACCAGAGCCCGCACTACCGCAACATCTTCGCCGCCGGCATCGCCTTCGCACCACCGCATCCCATCTCGGTGCCGCGGCAGAGCCCGAAGGGGACGAACATCACGCCCGCCCCGCCGCGCACCGGCATGCCCAGCGCGATGATCGGCAAGGCGGTGGCGGCCAGCATCCGCGACATGATCCGCGGGGCGCCGGAACCGAGCCACCGGGCCTCGATGGCGGAGATGGGCGCGGCCTGCGTCGCCTCGGCCGGCAACAACCCCTTCACCGGCACGGCCGCCTCGATCACCGTCTTCCCGATCGTCCCGGATTTCGAACGCTATCCGGAGTACGGCCGCGACCTCGACTACACCTTCGGCGAGATCGGCCTGGCCGGGCACTGGATCAAGATCCTGCTCCACCACATGTTCATCTACAAGGCGAAGCTGCGCCCTTTCTGGTCCCTCATCCCGGAGTGAGCCATGAGCAATCCCTCGACCCAGGACCGCAGGCGCGGCTTCACCCGCTTCATGCGCACCTTCCTGCCCTGGCAGATGTGGCGCTTCGCCATGATCAACCTCAAGATGATGAGCCTCATGAGGAAAAGCCACCATGGCGGGAAATGATCTCCGGAACCACTATGCTCCCTGACCTCCGGACGACAGCCCTGGAGCAACGCCCAGCACGGCCCATTCTCCGGCTGAGTTGATCACGATCCGAATCCCGCAATGACCTTCCAGGTCGTCCCCGCTCCGTCTCGCCATCCCAGGAACAGTTTATGCGCCTTGGCCATACCATTTCCCTCGCCTTCGCGGCCATCCTGGTCATCACGACCGCGGTCTGCGCCTTTGCCTACCTCCGGATGGACACCGCAGCCGACAACGCCGAGCGCATGCAATCGGCCTATCTGGGGGAGATGAACCTGGCGATCCGGATCGAACGGCGGCAGCGCACCGTCATGTATGCCATGCTAGAGTGGCTGAATACCGGCGATAGCGCCTGGATGCAGGCCATCACTGCAGCCCAGACCGAATTGCGGAAGTCCCTGGATGACCTGGAGGCGCTGGCTCGGGCGCATCCGTACTTGGCAGACCCGGACCAGGTCCTGACGGCGACCTCCTCGGTGCTGACGCACCCTGAAAAGTACCTGCCGTTGCCTGCGACCCTGGTCGAGATGCGCCGCCAGGAGGCGATCTATGCCGCGCTCATCCCCGCCACCGTCGCCATGCGCGATGGATTCACCAAGGCCCAGGCGTCCGCAGGCGAAGCTGGGCCGCTGTTCGCTGAAGAATGCAATGCCTTCCGCGACCGCATGCGCAGCCTCTACGAAGAGGAACTCGCAGCCGGTGCCAAACCCGAAGACCTCAAGCGCCGGATGGACCGGGTCTACACCATCAATGCGATCATCGATAATGGCAATGCCGTGCGACTCGCATTCTGGAACGCGCAGGCCACGCGCAGGCCTGAACCCTTGGCGGATGCAGCCGATCATTTTGCCGTCATTCGCGAGAAACTGAATCCCCTGCTGGCGTCTGTCCGCGACCCCGGCCAGAAGCAGCGGCTGGAGAATGCGCTACGCCAGACTGACATCTATGATGCCGCCATCGGTGAGGTGCGCCGTCTCCTGACGGAACAGGGGGATCTCGGAAGAAAGAGAGTCGAAGCCGGCACCCAGCTCTTTGAATCCGCCCTGGCCCTGGCCCGGCAGGCCCGGGACCAGACGATGGCGCTGTCGCAGAGCAGCGAGGAGTCGCTCAACCAGGCTGCGCGCTGGATGCTCGCCGGCGGCTTGGCTGCGATCCTGCTGGGTGCGATCCTGGCCATCAGCATCACGCGCAGCATCATCAAGACCTTGACTCGGCTGGTTGACGACCTCCGGTCCTGTGCAGATCAGACGGCTGCGGCCTCTGGGCAGGTCGCCCAAGGCGCCCAGTCCCTGGCTGACGGAACCTCGCAGACCGCAGCAGCACTGGAAGAGACCTCGGCCAGCCTGGAGCAGATGACCGCCCTGGTCCGGCAGTCGGCGCAGAGCAGCGAGGCGGCGAACGGGGTCTCCAGCCAGGCACGGAGCGCCGGCGAGCGTGGCGCCCAGGCCATGGATGAACTGGCCAAGGCCATTGCCACGATCAAGTCCAACGCCGACCAGACCGCCAAGATCGTCAAGACCATTGATGAGATCGCCTTCCAGACCAACCTGCTTGCCCTCAACGCCGCCGTCGAGGCGGCGCGGGCCGGGGATGCGGGCAAGGGTTTTGCCGTTGTCGCAGAAGAGGTCCGCAACCTCGCCCAGCGAGCTGGTGAGGCTGCCCGCAACACCGCCCAACTGATCGAGCAATCGGTGAAGGCAGCCGAGGGCGGGGTGGCGTTGTCAGGCAATGTCTCCGTCGTGGTGGGCGAGATGACCAGCGCATCACGCAAGGTAAACGAGTTGGCAGCCGAGGTCGCAGGCAGCGCCAAAGAAATCGCCCAAGGCATCGACCAGGTCACCAAGGCCGTCCGTCAGATGGACCAGTCCACCCAGGGCAATGCCGCTTCGGCCGAGGAGAACAGCGCGGTCGGTGAGGAGATGAGCGCCCAGGCCCAGTCGTTGGCGGAACTCATCGTGCAGTTGGAATCCTTGATCCGGGCCACCGGCACGGCACGCCCCGTTACGGGTGGGGTGTAGGCTCTGTCAACCGGTTGTCGCCCGACGGCAAGCTCCCTGGTCAGGTGAGCATCAGCTTCCCGCCAGCGATCGCCAGCACCACGGACAGGAGACGACGGAAGATGGGCGATGTCGCCCGACCACTGCCATACCAGGCTCCGGCGGTGCCGGCGAGCAGCACAATGGCGATCCACAGCGGGAGTTGAGGATGCAGCGAAGCCACCGTAGGCAGATGTGAGTTGGCGAGGATGAACGCCGCCGCAACCCCGCCCGTGTCGCGTGGCTCACCCCAACGCAGGAGGACCAGCACGGGCGAAAGGAAGATGCCGCCACCGGTTCCGGTCATTCCAGCCAGCACGCCGATGACCGTGCCGACCAGGGTGGCTGGGAGGATGGGAGGCATGCCGACCGGCACGATTTCGGCCTGTCGCTGTGGCAGGCTGTCGGTGAACACCTTCACCGCCGCAACCAGCAGCGTCGCTCCGATCAGCACCCGATAGACATGGGATGGCACATGGAGGGTTCCACCCCAGTAGGCGAGCGGAATCGAGCCGAGCGCGAATGGCCAGAACCGGCGCCATGAGAACCGGCCGGCCCGGGCGAAATGGAACAGGGCGAGGCTGGCCACGACCAGATTCAGCAGCAACGCACTCGGCTTCATGACCGCGGCCGACACGCCGCAGAAAGCCATGGCCGCGAGGTAGCCCGAGGCTCCCGCATGGCCGACCGACGCATACAGGAAGGCAGCGACACCGATCAGGATCGGCAAGAGCACCTCGGACCCGCTCATGCGCCAGCCAACTCCAGAATCTGAGCGGCCAGGCGAGGCACGTCCTGCCTGGGCCAATGCGCCAAGGGAAGCCCGGTGCGATCATCGGTGATTATTGCACGGATGCCGGCCCGCGTAGCGGCCAGTGGCGGTACGCCGAGACCATCGCGCCACACCTCGATCTGCGGCGCGGTGGTTCCCACGTCCCCTTCGACCAGGACCAGATCGCAGCCGGCATAATGCGCAGTCAACAGGGCGTAGGGATTATCGGCCACATGAAGCGGCAGGTGCAGGGCCAGGCGGTCGCCGGCGATGATGGCTGCCGGATGGGCGCCGGCTTGTCGATGCCGCCAGGAATCCTTGCCCGGGGCATCAAGTTCGTGCACATGGCCTGTGTGCTTGATCGAACCGACACACAGACCGGCAACGGTCCAGTGAGCGATCAGGGCCACAGCCAGCGTGGTCTTCCCGTGCCCGCTATGCCCGATGAGGTGCACCCGACGCACGTCAGGCTTTCGGCCGGAAGGCGGCAAGCACGCTCGGATCGGTCTCCAGTCGGGCGCCACCAATCAAATCCAGGCAATACGGCACGGCCGGAAAGACGGCATCGAGACAGGTCCGGATGGCGCTGGGCTTGCCGGGCAGGTTGATGATCAGACAGGAGCCGCGTAGGCCGGCCGTCTGGCGCGAGAGGATGGCGGTGGGGACCTCGCGCAGGCTGACCGAACGCATCAACTCTCCGAAGCCCGGCATCAGACGGGAGCACACCGCGACGGTCGCCTCCGGGGTGACGTCCCGTGGCGCCGGGCCAGTGCCACCGGTGGTTACGACCAGCGAGCACCCCTCCTGGTCGACGAGTTCGCAAAGCGTCCGTTCGATCACGGTCTGCTCGTCGGGAATGACGCGTCGAACCGCCTCCCATGGATTGGTCAGATAGGTGGTGAGGGTCTCGACGATGGCGGGGCCGCCGCGGTCTTGGTAGATGCCGGCACTGGCGCGATCGCTGACCGTGAGGACGCCGATCCGGGCTGATGGATTGGTCATGGCGTCCTCGATTTCTGGGCGATCCTGCATGCATGCAGGTTGCTGGGGCCATCATTGCCGGTGGGCGTGGGAGTCGGATGGGCACCCCTCACAAAGCAGCCCTGCGACTGCCTGATGGCAGCACACCGGTGCAGCGTTTGGCGACCGCCTTGCAGACCGCCGGTTGCGCACCCGTGGTGATCGTCGCCAACGAGGCGGGTCCGTATGCCGCGGCTGGCGTGCGGGTGATCCCCGACCGCCGACCAGGTCTTGGTCCATTGGCTGGCATCGAGGCTGCGCTGCTGGCCTTGGCTCCGGCTCCGATCTGCGTGGTCGCCGGAGACATGCCCGGCCTTGGTGCCGCCGAGTTCCATCGCCTGATCGCCGCCTGGGATGGCCGTCTGGCAGTGGCCTGGACCGACCGCATGCAGCCGCTGTGCGCAGTGGTGGCGTCGACCCTGATCGGGGAGGTCTCGGTGGCGCTTGATCGTGGTGAACATGGGGTCTATCGCCTCTGGGAGCGCCTGGGCGCCGTTCCCGTGCGCTTCACCGAGGATGTCGCCTTCGCCGACCTCGACACGCCGGATGATCTGGCCCGCTGCCAGTGACCGCTGCGGCCACCGGATTTCTCCTCCAGTTGGACCGCCTCGATCACCATGCCCCGGTCGAGGGCCTTGCACATATCGTAGACCGTCAGCGCCGCAGCCGACGCGGCGACGAGCGCTTCCATCTCGACGCCGGTGCGGCCTTCCAGACTGGCGGTGGCGCGGATGCGGACCTCCGCGCGTCCCAGGACCAGACCGACCTCGACCGCATCGAGGGGCAGGCTGTGGCAGAGCGGAATCAACTCGTCGGTGCGCTTGGCCGCCTGGATGCCGGCGATGCGTGCCACCGCCAGGACATCGCCCTTGCTGACGGCCTGCCGGCGGATGGCTCGGATGACTGCCGGGGACGTCCTGACCACGGCGCTGGCGGTCGCGCTGCGTCGGGTGACCGCCTTGCCACCGACATCGACCATGCGGGCATGGCCGCGGCCATCGAGATGCGTGAATGTCAGCGTGCCCATGCGTCGACTCCGATGCGGGTGTAGTCGATCTCGGCCCCGGCCGCCATGGCGGTGCTGCCAGGATCAAGTCTGAGGTAGGCGTTGGCCTGATGCGGTTGCACCAGATCCGCGCTGGAAAGCGGCAGGAGTGGCAGGACGGCCCCCTGCTCGACCAGGGCAGGCAGGAACCAGGTGCGCTCCGTGTTGGCCGGTAGGGCCGCCTGGAGGGCACCACGACCTCTCGTCGGCACAGAGGTCCGTCCAGCCAGACGCCGCAGGGCCGGGGCCACGTACCGGCAGGCGCACAGGTGCGCCGCAAGCGGGTTGCCCGGCAGTCCAAACAGCAGTTGCCGTCCAAGGCGTGCGACCAGCAACGGCTTGCCCGGACGTTGGGCGACCTTGTGGAACAGGATCTCGGCTCCCAGGCGGCGAAGGACGCCGGGGACCTCATCGTGGGTGCCAGCGGAGACGCCGCCGGTCAGGACCACAACCTCGACATCACCGAGGGACTGGAGGACGGCGCACAGGGCTTCGGCATCGTCACCGACCACCTGCCGTTGGACGGAGGCACCAACCTCTTGAAACAGGGCGGCGAGCATCGGGCCATTGGTATCCCGGATCTGCCCAGCGATACGGGGATCGGCCGCCAGTTCGCGCCCGGTGGCAATCACCACCACCCGTGGACGCGGGTGGACTTCCAGGTGCTTGGCCCCGACCCCCAGGGCGGCAGCCAGGGTCATCGGCGTCACAACGGCTCCGGCCTTCGCCCAGGACCGACCGGCGGGACATTCGCCACCCCGGGGAACGATGTTTGCTCCCGGACGGATGCGCTCGGGAAGATCGACGTGATCGCCCTGACGCTGCGTCTGCTCGTGAGGCACGACGGCCTCCGCTCCCGGCGGCAGCGGAGCGCCCGTCATGATCGGGTAGGCATGGCCTGCCGGCAGGGGCTTTTGGTAGGCGCCATCACCGGCGGCGATCTCCCCGAGGAGTTCCACGGTCGCACCGGCATCCGCGAGGCGGACGGCATAGCCGTCCATCATCGCCCGGTCGAAGGGCGGGAGGTCGGCGCAGGCCGTGGCGTCAGCAGCCAGCACCAGGCCGAGGCAGTCACCGGCGGGCACGTTGACGGAGGTGGCAGTCGGGACGGCGGCCAGCACCTGCTCCAACGCGACATCAGGTTCAAGGAGTCCGGCCATGCTCATTCCGGCGCCTCTG
>JAIFND010000155.1:19448-28559 GCA_020047915.1 bacterium
TGCCGTCCGCAAAGGTCTCCTGCTTCCACACCGGCACCCGGGCCTTGACCTCAGCCATGATCCAGGCGCAGGCGGCGAAGGCCTCGGCGCGATGGGCCGCTGCCGTGCCGATCCACACAGCCGCTTCCCCGACCTCCAGATGGCCGACGCGGTGGCAACCAAGAGCCGCCAGGAGCGGCCAACGGGCACGAGCGCTGGCGAGAATGTCGCCACCCACGCGCACGGCGAGCGGGGTGTAGCCCTGGTAGTCGAGGTGCCGGACGGCCCGACCCTGGTGGTGATCGCGTACCACGCCCTCGAAGATGACCAGCCCGCCAGCCTGGTGATGATCAAGGCGGCGGCGCCAGGCGGCGAGGTCGATGGGGCGATCGGTGACCTGGAAGTCGTCCATCTCAGCCTCCCGAGACCGGGGGCAGGAATACGACGGTGTCGCCATCAGCGAGCGGTGCGTCCCAGTTCACCATCGACTCGTTGACCGCCACGATGACGGTCCGTTCCGGCAGGGTCAAGCCGTGACGCTGCGTCAGTTCTCGATACAAGTCGCGAGCCGTGACCGCCGTCGAGGCGATGCGTTCGCTGTCCAGCCCACGCTGGTCGCGCAGATGAGCGAAATAGAGGACGGTCAGTTCCGGCATGTCAGCCTCCGATACCGGCCATGATGCCGGAACGCTGGAATCGGGACGGCGGAATCTTGGCGCCGATCGCCCGCTTGATGGCGGCGTCGAGGCCGCGCTGATCGCCCGCGCGCAACAGCGGCAGAAGATCTGTTCCCCGTTCATCGAAGAGGCAGGTGTGCAAGCGGCCCTGGCTGGTCAGTCGGATGCGGTCGCAGGTGCCACAGAATGGATCCGTGACCGTGGTGATGAAGCCGAGGGTGGTGGCCGAGGGATCGACCCCATCCACGGTCCAGACCCGGCTGGTCGGCTCGTCGCGGTCTGTCGCCTCGGTGATGGCGATGCCTCCCCAGATCAGGCGTTCCCGGAGGGCGTCGGAGGCAACATGCCGCTCACTCCAATCAGCATGCGCGATGCCGATGTCCATGAGTTCGATGAAGCGGAGGTGCACACCCTCGGCGATAGCCAGGTGGGCCAGGGCGACCGGATCGCTAGACGCGGTCGCCACGGCGTTGAGCTTGAGCGGGGTGAAGCCCGCACGACGGGCGGCGCGGGTCGCAGCCAGCACCGCCGTGAAGTGGTCGCGGCGGGCCGACAGGCGGAAGCCGACGGCATCGGCCGCATCCAGACTGATGTTGAGCCGGTTGAGCCCGGCGTCGCGGAGATCCGGCAGCAGGCGTTCCAGCTCCACGCCGTTGGTGGTCATGCCCACGGTGGGCACCAGCCAGGCGGCGGTGCGGACATGCTGCAGCAGGCTCGGGCAGATGGTCGGCTCGCCGCCGGTCAGCCGGATCTTGGTGACTGGCGCTGCAGCACATACCGCAGCCATGAGCCGATCGAGTTCATCGGGCGCTGTGCGGGATGGCGCGAAACGCGCGTCCTCAGGCAGGCAGTAGGTGCAACGCAGGTTGCAGCGGTCGGTGACCGACACGCGGAGGTACATCTCGGGTCCTTTCCTCGGCCTGCGGGATGCAGGCGTCATGGGAGGCCAGCCCGTTTCCAGGCTGGCCCCGTCCGCAGCACCATGGCCCAGGAGGGCGGTAGGTACGGCGGATCGGATCGTCAGGTTGTCAGGGCGCTGTTGCGATCAGCAGCCTTCCTTCTTCTTTTTCTTTTTGGGCGGGGTGTCGGGCGCCGGGGCATCGGCCGGTGGCGGTGGCAGTGGCGCCGGCAGGCTCTGCGGTTCGACCGGCTTGTCGGCACCTCCGCCACGCGGCTTGCCGCCGAAATGCCGGCTCACCAGCGTGCGCTTGGCCACCTCGGCCGCTTGCTCGGCGGTCGGCTGGGCGGGCAGGCTCGGGAACAGCACGCGGTCCTGCCATTCGTCGATGCCACCGTACAGGCTGTAGACCCGCGGCAGGCCCCGGGCCTTGAGCAGCACCCAGGCCTGGGCGCCGTGGATGCCGCCTTCGGAGTAGAGCAGGTAGCTCTCGTCGGCGCGCAGCGCAGCCGGGTCCAGCGTGCCCAGCGGGATGTTCTCCGCCCCCGGGATGTGGTAGGCGGCGTAGTCCTTGGCCTCGCGCAGATCGATGATGCGGAAATCGTTACGGCCGGCGATCAGGCGGTCGGCGAGATCCTCGGCGAGGATGTGGTCGGCCTTGCCGTCAACCAGGCGGGCGAGCTCCTTGGTGTCGATGGTGACCTTGGAGCCACGATAGGGATCGCCGGCCACCGCCGCGACCAGCCCGGCGAGCAGCAGTCCGCCGACCACCAGACGCGCTGGCGTCAACCCCTTGCCGCCGAGCAGCGGACGCGCGTCGAGGCTGGTGCCGGTGACCTTCGCCTCGCCCCATTCCGCGGCCACGAACATGCCGACCGCCATCAGGCAGACGCCGAACACGACGATGCCGTAGGGAAGGTGGAAGAAGGCCGGCAGAGTGACCTTGCCCATGCTCGCCGATTCGGCGATAGGCTGGATCGCCGGCCAGGCGAAGCCGACCACGAACATGCCGGCGAAGAGGCCGAGCACATAGATCATGGCGTCGATGCGCCCGGTCGCTGCGCCGACCACCGAGGTGCCGGGGCAGTAGCCGCCGATGACGAAGCCGAGGCCCAGAATCAGGCCGCCGACCAGGTTGGAGAGCAGCTGCGTCTCCTTGAGCGTCACCAGTGACAGATCGACGAAGCCGGCCTGCGACAGCAGGGTCAGGCCGACCATCGCCGTGACGATGGCCGTGAACATGACCTTGAGCACCGACATGTCGCGGAAGTAGAACTGAGAGGCCAGCTTGCGGCCGCTGCCGAAGCCCGCGCGCTCGAGGAAGAAACCGAAGGCGCCGCCGATGAGGAATGCGGCGAGCAGCGAGGCGTCATCGCCGAACAGGCCGTACTTGTAGAAGGGTGCGTCCATGGCTGGCCTTTCAGATCCACTGCTTGCGGAAGAGATACGCGACGGCGTAGCCGCCGCCGAAGACGCTGAACATGAACACCCAGCTCCCGAGGTTGAGCAGCGCACCGCCGGTCAGGGCCTGGCCGCTGGTGCAGCCACCGCCGATGCGCGCGCCGATCGCCATGACCATGCCGCCGGCAAAGGCGAAGAGCAGCCGCTTGCCGCGCGTCCAGCGCGGCCCGTGCTCGACGGTCAGCCGGCTGCGGTTGGCGATCAGCCCGGAGACCAGGCCGCCGGCGATCGCGCCGAACAGCTCCCAGGTCAGCCAGTCCTTCAACGGATTGCCGGCATACTCGCTGAAGTAGCCATTGCCTGCCGCGTACTCCGGCGCCGCCGCGGCGACGCAGGTGGCAGCGCAGGTGGAGAAGGCGCTGGAGGCGCCCAGGCCCCAGCCCATCACCACGAAGCTGGCGAGCAGCGCCAGGCCCAGGCCGAAACCGGCCAGGTAGGGGTTCATGTGCGGTTGTTCAGGCAGTTCGCTCATACAAGCTCCGGAGTTTCAGTTCCAACCCGTGGCCTGACCGGCCTCGACCAGCACCCAGCGCAGGACGAGACCGCCGATCAGCACGAGGATCGCGGGGATGGCGGTGTGGCGGATGCGGCCAGCCAGCTCCAGGCCCTGCAGCAGCAGCGGCGCGAGGATGCCGACCACGATGACGCCGGCCCAGAACGGCGCGGTCCACGGACCGCCAAGGATCGCCGCAGCCGCCTGCTGCTGCACCGCGCTGCCGCTGACCAGACCGATCAACCACAGGCCGATGATGCCCAGCTCGATGGTCAGGAACGACGTGTCGAAGCGCATCATGATATGACGGCAGTGGGTCGGGTCCATCAGGCGGAAGACGCCGGCCAGCATCGCGTCGGCGAAGCCGTCGTCGATCTTGCGCCGCTGCACCATGGCCAGCAGGTGCATCAGCGCCGCGGCGGTCGACAGACCGCTGAACAGGAACAGGGGGCCGAGGATGGCGCTGTTCCACAGCGGCCGCGCGCCGAAGGCTCCGAGCAGGATGCCGGTGTAGATGCCCAGGGCGATGCCCAGGGCGAGGTTGGCCAGGCCGATCAGCTGCACCAGGCGCGGCCGTTCGTGGATCCAGACCGACCAGCTGCGCACGCGCTCAAGCAGGGGCTGGCCGAAGGGCACGCGCTCGGGCGGGTGCAGGATGGCGGCGGCGATCAGCGCCGGGTAGACCAGCTGCAGGATCCATGAGCCCCACGACATCGGCGAGGCCCACGCGAAGGTGAGGTAAAGCCGCCACACCAGCAGCTTGTTCGCGAGGTCGAGGAACAGCGCCCCCATGCCCAGCGACAGCAGCGCCACGCCGAGCACCGGGGCGTAGGGGTAGGAGACCTTCTCCTGCTGCTGGCCCGCCTTCAGGATGTGGTAGCCGGCCAGGATCATCAGCCCGGCGACGATGCCGCCGAGATAGAGGTAGACCGGGATCTCCCAGCCCCAGATGTGGAGCGTCGGGTCGATGCCGGGGTTCATCCGCGTCGAGGTGATCTCGTCCATGCGCCCCTCAGGTCAGATAGTAGACGCGCGGCCCGGTCCCGGCGGCCGGCAGCAGCGCGTGGTTGGGACGCGAGCGCAGCAGCTGGGCCACCTCGCTCTCGGGATCGTCGAGGTCGCCGAAGTGCATGCAGTGCGTCGGGCACACCGAGACGCAGGCCGGCTTCCGGCCCTGCTCCACCCGGTGGATGCAGAAGGTGCACTTGTCGGCGTAGCCCTGCGGATTGGTGAAGCGCGCGTCGTAGGGGCAGGCGGCCATACAGGCCTTGCAGCCGATGCACTTGTCGTGGTCGACCAGCACCACCCCGCCGTAGCCGTGCACATGGCTGGCGCCGGTCGGACAGCAGCCGACGCAGGGCGGATGGTCGCAGTGGTTGCAACGCTCGGAGCGGATCTCCAGGCGCGGGGTCGGGTAGGCCCCCTGCACCTGCTCGACGATCCAGTCGCGGCAGAAGCCCTCGGGCACATCGTTCTCGGTCTTGCACGCGACCACGCAGTCGGCGCAGCCGACGCACAGCTTGGTGTCGATCACCATGGCGAGCCTGGCCATCAGATCGCCTCCAGCGTCACGAAGTTCATGTTGAGCGCGGTGCCGCCCATCAGCGGATCGGTCTTGTAGCGGGTCAGCAGCTGCGCATCGCTGGCGCCCTTGCGGTACGCCCGCTTCAGGCCCTTGGCGGTGTGCCCGAAACCGTGCACCAGGTAGACGCAGTCGGGCCGGATGCGCTCGGTCGCCTTGACCGGCACCGGATCGCTGAGCACGCCATCCTGGTTGCGCAGGCGCACGCGGTCGCCGGACTTCAGCCCGAGGCGGCGCGCTTCGATGGCGTTGACCCACACCGCGTTCTCGGGCATCAGTTCGTGCAGCAGCGGATTGGTCTGGGTGCGGCTGAACGAATGCATCGGGGCGCGGCCGTACAGGACGCGGAAGCTCCCAGGCGGGTTGGGTTCGGGTGCTTCGTACTTCGGCACCGGATCGAAGCCGTGGTCGGCGAGTTGCTGCGACCAGAACTCGATCTTGCCGCTCGGGGTGGGGAACTCGGCGGGGGCGCCATCCGCGAAGTAGATCGGCTGCGCTGCGCCGCGGATGATGCCGTCGCGCTTGAGTGCGGCGAAGTCGTAACCGCCCTTCTGCAGGCGGGTGCCGAGGTACTCCTCGATGTCGTTCCAGGCGAAGTGGTCCTTGAGCCCGAGGCGATGGCCCAGCTCGCGCGCGATCCACCAGTTCGGCTTCTGCTCGTGCGGCGCAGGCACCACCGGCTGGCGCAGGCCGATGAACGGCTCGCGGAACAGCTCGGGGTTCAGATCGTCATGGCGCTCCAGATAGGTGCACTCCGGCAGCACCACGTCGGCCCAGCCGGCGGTCTCGCTGGGGATGACGTCGCACACCGCCAGCAGGTCGAGGTTCTGGATCGCCCGGATCGTCTCCGCCTCGTTGGGCAGGGCGTGCATCAGGTTGGTGGCGTAGACCATCCAGCCCTTCACCGGGTACGGCGTGCCGGTGATGGTCGCCTCGCGGATGCCCGTGGTGATGGTCTCGTGCGCGAACGGGTAGCGCTTGCCGGGATTGTCGACCTTCGCCCGCGCCGGCTTGGGGTAGGGCGGATGCGGGTAGTCGGGTAGTTCCATCGACGCCGGCACGTAGAACCCGCCCTTGCGGCCCCACGAGCCGAGCAGGGCGTTGAGCAGGGCGATGGCGCGCGAGCGTTGCGCGTCGTTGCCGTACCAGTTGGTGTGGCGGCCGGGATGCACCAGCGTCGCCGGCCGGTGGCGGGCCATCTCGCGTGCGGTCTCGCGGATGACCTCCGGCTTGATGCCGGTCTCGACCCAGGCCCACTCCGGGGTGCAGCCGGCGATGGCGGCGGCGAATTGCGCAAATCCATGGCCGTAACGGGTGACGTAGTCCACGTCGTACAGCTGCTCGGAGACGATCACCTGCATCCACGCCAGGACCAGCGCGGTGTCGGTGCCAGGACGCACCGGCAGCCACCACTTCGCCTTCGACGCGGCGGTGGACATGCGCGGGTCGGCGCAGATCACCGTGCAGCCGGCGGCGATCGCGGTGGCGAACTCCTGCACCTGGCTGTTGTGCATGTTCTCGCCGAGGTGGCTGCCGATCAGCACCAGGCAGCAGGTCAGGCGGAAGCCGACGTCGCGCGGGCCGCGGCACTGGGCGAAGCTCGGTGCCGCCAGGTTCGGCGTGCCGTAGGCCTTCATCAACTGCTTGAGGAAGGTGCCGCCGATGCCGTGGCTGAACAGGGCCATCGCCTCAGGGCCGTGCTCGGCCTTGATCTTCTCCATCTTCCCGGCGACGAAGCCGAGGGCGTCGTCCCACGACACCGCGTTCCATTGCTCCTCGCCACGGACCTTGGCGCGCAGCAGCGGCCGGGTCAGGCGGTCCGGGTCGATGTGGGCGCCGACGCCGCCGGTGCCGCGCGGGCACAGCCGGCCGCGGCACAGTGGATCGAGTGGGTTGCCCTCCAGCTTCCACAGCTTGCCGTCACGCACGCTGGCGATGGCACCGCACTTCCAGAAGCAGATGTCGCAGAAGGTCGGGATGCTGCGAACCCCGCCTGCGTTCGGCAGTTCAGCGGCCATCAAGCCGCCCTGGCCGAGCAGGCCACCGCCGAAGCCGGCGGCCGCCAGCAGGCTGGCGGAGATCTTGAGGAATTGGCGGCGGGAGACCGGCTGGCTCATCGTGGGGCTCCGTTCAGGCACGAGCCGAAGTGGCTGCTGATGCAGGTGCAGATGTCCCTGAGGGCCGGGGTCGCCACGCGGTAGTGCATGCGGTGTCCGTCGCGGCGGCTGGCGAGCATGCCGCGCGACTGCAGGATGCGCAGATGCCCGCTGACCGTCGGCTGCGCCAGTCCGACCCGCTCGGCCAGTTCGCTGACCGACAGTTCTTCGCTCTGCAAGATGCCGATCAGGCGCAGACGGTCGGCGTGCGCCAGGGCGCGTAGGCAGTCGCTGACCTGGACCAGATCGATGCCGGCGAAAGGGTCGGTCTGCCTGTGCTTGGGGTTGCCCGGTCTTGACTTCCTCATGATATCTAACTATCTAACCATCTAGATACACATATCAAGAATCTCCCTGCCCTGGAGCCCTTCATGCGTCATCTCCGCCTTTCCATCGCCCTCCTCGCTCTCGCCCTGCCGCTGGCCGCAGCCGAAATGGCCGTCGCCCCCGAGCCCACGGACATGGTAACCGCCCAGGCGCAGCAACCCGGCCGCTTCGTCGGGCGCGTCCTGATGCTCTCGAAGAAAGCCAAGACCATCTCGATCGAGGTGGGCAAGGGCGCCAAGGCCGAGGCATTCACCTTCCGCCACATAGATCCCCTGCCAGGCATCGAACACGCCAACGCCGAACTCTTCGCCATTCTCATTACCGAGATCCGCGACGGTGAGCAGATCGTAATCGAGGCCAAACCCAAGCTCGCCGCCATCCCGGATGGCGTACGCGACCTCGACACCGCTGCCGTAGCGGGACTGCTCGCTGAGCGCAAGCCGGGCCTCATGCTCATCGACTCGCGCCCGCGCAGCCGCTGGCTCCAGTCGCATCTCCCTGGCTCGGTCTCCCTGCCCGAGGACGCGCTGAAGGAGAAGGGCGCGGCCAACGCCCTGCCTGCCGACAAGACCTCCACGCTGATCTTCTACTGCGGCGGCTACACCTGCGGGCTCAGCACCTCCTCGGCCAAGCTGGCGAAAGAGGCCGGCTACACGGATGTCGCGGTGTACCAGGCTGGTGAACCCGCCTGGATCAAGGCTGGGCGGGCGACCTACGCTGACACCAGCTTCATTACCGGGGGCAATGTCATTCTCATCGACCTGCGCGATCCGGCAGTATCGGCCAAGGAAGCGATCGCCAACGCCATCTCCATCCCGATGGCCGGGTTGCAGCAGGCGGCCGAGGAGGACCTGCCACAGCGCGCGCCGCTGGTGCTCTACGGGGACGACGAGGCCCAGGCCATCGCCGCCCGCGCCGTCCTGCTCAAGGAGGAGTTCAAGAAGGTCTCACTGGTCGAGGGCGGCCTGGCGCACTGGAAGGCAGGCGGCGGCAAGACCGTCACCGGCCCGTTGTCGACCACCGTGGCATGGAAGCGCATTCCTGTCCCTGGCGAAGTCTCCTTGGCCGATTTCCAGAAGGCGCTCGCCGGACCTCAAGACGGCATCGTCGTGGTGGACGTGCGCGGCCCGGCGGAACTCGCCGAAGGCAAGGTTCCCGGTGCGTTGAACATCCCGCTCGATCAGTTGTTGCGCCGTATCGGCGAAGTGCCGGCCGGAAAGAAGCTCTACGTCTTCTGCAATAGCGGTTCGCGTGCCGAAATGGCGGTAAAGGAGCTGAAGAAGGCCGGCCACGAGGCATTCTTCCTGATCGCCGACATCGACTGCGAAGGCGGGAAGTGCGTATTCAGCGAATAGACGAGAACCGAGGCCGAACCCCCCCAGCGCCATGCAGGTGCGCCATACGCAGGCCTGGGGCGAAGCCAAGTGGTGGCCATTGGGCGGAGTTCGCTAGCGGGGCTCCGCCCCAGCCCGAGGCTGATTATGGGCGTCGCCCCGCTAGCTGGCTGTTGCTGCAGGGGCTGTGCCCCCGCACCCCCG
>JAIFND010000237.1 GCA_020047915.1 bacterium
TCTCAGGGCCTGGATGTGAACGCCGATGAGTACCGCGTTTCAACCTATGGCGTAGATGCGGCCGGCTTCAAGACCGACTGGCATTTTGCGATGAAGATGAGCGAGTACCTGCGTACCACGCGCAATCTGGTGCGGATGCAGCGCGTGACCCACCTGAGTGACACGAAGGTCGCCGAGGTCCGCTTCGAATGGGAGAACAACCTCTTCAACAACCTGGTCAAGACCACGGATGTGCAGGGTCACACCATCGAGTACTTCTATGACAGTGGTGATCTCTCCGACCCGTTCCAGGCCGTGGTCAACATCTTCCCGTACCAGTTCGACAGCCCGAATCCGCCAAATAGGTATCGTCTGTACAACCTGGTCGCTAAGCGGCAGGTGAATGGCGGAACCGGACTGCAGACATCGTATCGCTATTCCAAAGAGTGGAAGAATCAGATCAAGGTGGTGCGGCCAGATGGCAGCATAACAGAGAATGACTACGATAAGACTACGGGCAACTTGAAGGAGACCAGGGAGACGGCAGGCGGCAAGACGCGGTCGACCAAGACGGTCTACAACCGTGATGGACTGCCGAGCCAAATCACAGATGCGGAAAACAGGCTCACCACGCTTACCTACGATAACAATGGCTCCGACCGAACGGTTGTGACGACGCGGTATCCTGGCGGAGGTGTTGCCCCCGTCGTGACGCGTGAGAGGCAGAATGCATATGACTTGCCTGTGGCGCATATCGACGGCCGTGGATTCGTCACGGAAACTGACTATGACTACCGGCTGAACCCGGCGGAAATCCGCTATCCGACGACAACGACTTATAGCCATACGAATGGCTATGATCTGGTCGATGTTATGCGGCAGGGTGGCGATGTGGCTGCTTGGCTTCAGCAGACTGCCTATCTCGAACAGGCCCCGCCTATCGCGGCTCGTCGCAGCATGCAGTACGACGCAGCCGGCAATCTGTTCAAGGAGATTGATGAGGACGGTCGTGTAACGCGGCATGCTTATGACTCTATGAATCGGAAGATCGCGACCTGGACCGTCATGGATCGCACGGGTGTCGATCGGCCAGAACCAGCAGCCGGGGATGTTGTCTCCCGAACCATCTATGGCGTGAGGGGGACCGTGGATCGGGAGATCGACGCCAACCAAAACGTCACCATCTATGAATATGACGGATTTGTTCGCCTGGTGGCCAAGACCTCGCCATCGGTGCTGGTGGATGGGGTAATGAAGCCCGTGGTCGAGCGCTATGAGTATGGCGCCAACTCGGGATCCGGGGCGTGGACGGTTCGTAAGGGATGGCAGCCGACCCGGATTACGGACTCCCGGGGTGTCGTCACGGATGTGTTCTATGACAACTACTACCGCAAGATTGAATCCGTGCGCCACAGTGTTGGCGATCAGGTGGTGCGTTACTCCTACGATGTCATGCATCGTCCGGTTGCCACCTACACGCTGGAGCGAGATAACTCAGGGCAGTATTGGCGGACCCAGGTGACGACCTACGACGGCTTTGGCCGCTCCATCCGCACGAGCCAATCAAGGACGCCGAATATTGACGGTGCATTGCCGTTTGCAGCAGGTGGTATGGCCACAGCGAATGCGCCGATGCCTAGCCATCCGGCCCCTCTACCTGGCGCCAGGGCCGTTGAAACGACCTACGACCTGACGGACAAGCCCACACAGGTGTGCGTGAAGGGTGCTGTTGCGGCTGAGGACCGCGTGACCTCGACGATCTATGATGGCGCTGGACGGGCCACTGAAGTCCGTCTGCCGATGGTCCGGGTCGACAATGAAGATCCGTATGTCACTCCCGTGCAACTCACGGAGTACGATGCTGCGGACAACCCAGTCGTCACTACGGATCCCAAGGGACACAAGACCCAGACGACCTTCGACGCGCGCAATCGCGCAGTTTGCGTCATTCTCGATCTTGATGGCGATGGCCTCTTCGAGGAGAATGGTGATGACATCGTTCGGCGATCCGATTACGACGGCGTCGGTAATGCCATCCGTACCACGGATCCTCGTGGTTATGTCAGTGAGGTATGGTATGATCCGGCGCGTCGCCCTGCGCTCACCGCCGGCCCCGTTGTTCGTGATGGGCTGACCAGGGCGATGAGCCGGCCGGTGGTCTGGAAGACCTTTGATGGTAACGGAAATGTGCTTGCGATCCGCGATCCCACAGGGCACGTCACCAAGACGGAGTACGATGCGTACAGCCGTCCGGTTCGCGTTGACGCGGCCTATGGGACCGATGTCCAGACAACGACCAGGACGGGATATGATGTTGCGGGCAACGTGTTGTTCCTCGAACTGGACAACGCGGAGTACGGCCTGCAGCGCACCTCCTATGCCTACAATGCGAATAATCAGAAGATCGAGGAGCAACTGCCGACCATAGGCGGTGTCCTGCGTCGGACGACGTGGGAATACACCTTGGCCGGTCTGGTTCGCCGTGTCGTTGACCCCATGGATCGCGAGACGACGCAGACATATAACCGGTTTGGCGAGATTGAGTCGGTCCAGAATGCCTCGGTGAAGCGCGTGACGACCTACTCCTTCACCGGGAAGGTGCTCAAAGTCGACGAGATGCCGATCCAGGTTGGAGCCGGTTCGCGCTCGACGAACTATGTCTATGACGCAGGCGATCGGGTGGTCATGGAGAAGCGGAATGAGAGTGGTGTCGAGACCACGGTGGAAAGCGGCTATGATATCCTGGGCAACAGGACGTTGACCCGCTATCAGGTCAATGGAGTTGGCGCACAAACCACGCGCACCCTGCGGAGCACCTACGATGCTGCTGGGCGACTCGCTACCATCGTGGACAGCGACGGCAATGCGCGCACGGCCTATGCATACGACGCGTCTGGAAACCGCCGGAATCTGGAGCGCCCGAATGGCGTTTTCGACACCTACATCTATGACGCCGCCAACCGCCTGCTGGCAACCCTGACCGACGCGGCGCAAGCTGATGGATCACCGGTGAAGACGGTCTACTCGGCGGCATACGAATATGACCTGACGGGCAACCGCATCTCCGTCGAGGAGTTCACGCAGGGGCTTTCCACCCGGCGGATGGTCTATGAGTATGACGCTCAGCATCGTCTTGTGGGCGAGTCGCTGCGCGTCACGACGGGTGAGACGAGTGGGCCGGAGTCGAAGACGACCTGGACCTTCGATCGTGCTGGCAACCGCCTGCGCCAGGTCGTCCGCGACAACGCGTGGGATGGCGGCTGGAGCGAACTCGAAACCTCGTACGCGTACGACCAGCTGAACCGCCTGCTCAGCCGTTCGGCCAAGCGCACCACCTATATGCCTTTGGGTCAGGTTACGGACGTCGCGACGGGACTGGACCGCGTTGAATACGCCTACGACCGCTCGGGTAACCGGACGGTAGAAGCCGATCTCAGCGCTCGGCGCAATCGGGTCTATTCCTATGACACTTTCAATCGACTGCAGTCCGTACATGCGGCCACGGTACAGACCACGTCGCCCCCCAATCTGGAGCACAACCTCGATCGTCCTGCACAGGTCGGCGAGATCGTGTTCAGAGCCGAGTACGATGAGCGTACCCGTCGCCGCTTGACCGTGGAAGTCGTTGACGGCGCCCCGGTCCAGACGGTATTCCGCTATGATGGCGGTGACTGCTATCAGGAGATCGTTGATCAACGCTCGTCAGTCATCCACATCCGTGGCTCCGGCTTGGGTGGTGGCATCGGATCCATCCTGTACACGGATCGGCGCGGAGCATCTGTGGCGGGCCCAGTGGAAACCTTTGTCTACAACCCGGTGGCTGGCCATGTGGTGGCTACGGTGACGCCCAACGGGGCGGTACAGTCCAGTCAGGTCTACGATGCGTATGGCAACATTCGCGCTAAACAGGGTATCTCGCTCAATAATCGCCTTGCCAACACCAAGGAACGGTCGTTGTCCATTGAGCTCGATAACCACGGGTTCCGCTACTATGATCCGGGTATTGGGCGGTACATAAGTAGAGACCCCATCGGTTATGAAGATGGGCCGAATGTTTATCTTTCGGTTCACAACAACCCCATCAATCACATTGATCCTCTTGGTCTAAAGACACTTCCTGATGGGACGGTAGTCCCTGACGATGAGCCGCCTAAGAAAGAGCCCACGCCTAAGGTAACTACGAATCCTGAGGGAGGCGGAGAAAAGAAGATCATTCGTCGCTTCCCTGCACGCGAAGCTGACAAGGAAATGACAGAGGCGGAAAGGCTTGCCCACAACGATCGTGCGGCGAAGTCAGAAGCCGAGTATCAGCAGTGGAGAGAGGATCACCCCGATTATGATCCAAACGGCGAACCTAAGAAGCCTGAGGTTTACATGAATCCAACAGGGGCCAAGGTGCTCAAGGGCGCTGAGATCCTGCTTGGTGCTGTTGTTGTGCCCGGAGGCGCGTTGGGCGAGTTGGCGGGAGGTGTTGCTGGTGCCCTTGGACGTGCGGGGGTTACTATTCTAGAGCGTGAGGGACAGTTGGTTGTTGGCTCGTTCAGGGTTGCGAAGGGCGAAGCTCAGTTTATGGGTAAGGTCTTCGTCAAAGGAGACACGTTGTTTGTAGATGGGGCTCACATTGCAGGCAATGGAACGCTGCGTGAAGCGCAGGCTGTTGCCATCAAAGCTGCCCAAGAGGCAGGATGTGCTAGAGTTGTTGTTCAAGGTGCAGCCCGGACTACCGGGGCAGCCAAAGGACATGTTCCTAGACCGATCACTTGGGAGGTGCCAAAGCCATGAAATCCTTAGTCCTGAATGGCTACAAAGATGGGTTCAATACCATTGAAGCGACCCTTGCGATCAAACGAATCCTTGGGAAAGGTTTAGCTGACTCAAAGAGTGACATTGAGACCGTCTGTCAGTTGAAGACGGTCACTTACATAGACGAGGATGTGAAAGTTGATGCGCTTGAGCGTGCTCTATCCGCCTTAGGCGTTGGCTGTTCCTCATCCCCCGCCCCTTTGACTAAATGATCGTAGTCTAGTTTTCGACCCATCCCAGCCTGGCCTTCTTTGTCGTCTCGGCACCCCCGTTGGCCGTTGGACCGGGAATCACTCGGTGGGCGTCGGGGGCTGATCGCAGTGGGTGGCGGTTGGCGGTAGGCGCCGGACGCCCGCAGGGATTTCAATCGCCCGTGGTCAGTTGTCGGATGATGTAGGCAATGACGGTGGTGATGCCCGCCGCGACGACAACCAGGCTCGTGAGGTTGACGATGGGCTTGGGGGCCCAATCGGTGTGCAGGAGTCGGCCAACACGGACGATGCCTGCCAAGCAGAGGGCCAGCGATCCGACCCAGAAGATGGCCGAAACCCAGATGACGATCCAAAGCGCCACGAAGAGGTAGGCGAGAACGGCGAGCAGTCGAGCCCCATGCCCCTCGATCTGCATGAGGGGGTGCAACCCCGGCAGAAGAGGTGATGGCGGCATGCCGCTCCACAGCTTCCCAAGGTCGATGAGCCCCACGGCGTCGAGCGCGATCCCGGCGAGTCCATAGGCCAGCACCAGGCCGATGATCCCGAGATAGATCACCTGGCTGTAGAGCGGCCAGAACAGCCAGGCAGCCAGGATGCCACCGAAGAACATCATGGCGCCAATGTCGGCGGCTATCGGGTAGGCGTGAAGGCCGAAGAGGACTGCCAGGCCGCAGACGATCAGCGCAGGCGCAAGTCGTCGTCCAAGTTGCACCACGGAGATGGCTCCGACCCACTTCCCCGCAGTGATCAACCGCGCATTTGCGCGTTCGCTGAATGCATGCCACCGCCCGCTCAGATTGTCGCGTGAGAACAACCACAGGACAGCCGGCAGGATGACGACGGAGAGGATAAGGCTGACGAGTTCCATGCTCATGGCCGCTGGAGAGCCTGTGCACATGATGTAGGCCGGCAAGAACCAACGCGCGGACGGTCGCCTTCACCATGACCGCGCGAAGGCGGTGTTCGGGTTGAAGTGCTCCGGGTTCGGCACCTGGCTGCCGCCGAACTGCTTGTGCTTGGCGATGATCCAGGCCCCGAGCTTGGCGTGCTCGGGGATGTACGAGCAGCGCAGCCGATCGGCGATGCCCAAGTAGTCGGCATCATCAGCCGTGAACACGTCGGACTTGCTGGGCGTGGCGTCGGGTTGCGTTGCCGTGGCCGGGTTGCCGAGCAGGGCGTTGATCGAGGCGGCGTGAACGCGCCACGAACGACCAACCTTGATCGCCGAAAGCCGGCCCGCCTTCACCATCGCGCGCACGGTGCCAGGTCGCAGACCAAGGGCGGCGCTGGTCTGCTCGACGGAGGCTGTCTCGGTGATCGGCATCGGTGGCTGGATTCTACGTCTGGCTTTGAACGTCGCCAGATGGCAACGCCTGGCACCGAACGCCATCACGAGCAGCAGCACGAGGAACGGCAAGGCGATCGACCGACGCCTGGGGAAGGGCCGCAGCTGGTCCTTGCCGAGCCTCTGCTATGATGCCTCATTGGGTGACATAGATGCACAGACTTTTCTCAAGTCGATTCACTTTGGGAAAATGAGATGTGATGGTGTTGGGTCCATATAGCGCATGACCACAGATATGTGTTTTCAAGGAGCCAGCGACCTGGCAAAAGTCTGTGCATCTATGTCACCCTACCGAGCCATAATCCATCAGGCTGGTGGTGCCCTGCTGCGGCCATCTCCCAGCGCCTGCCATTGCCGCCAGGCCCCGCTCACCGCGTCAACCCTTCCACGCCCAGGCGCTCAGTCTGGTACTGCTTCACCTGAAGTGGCAGGGCGCCAGCCCACGCCGGCACCGATTCCATGATCTGCCGCATGCGAGCCATGGCCGCCGCAGCCAGCTCAATCGGCACCAGCAGCACGATCTCGTCATGGGTCTGCGCTACCGGCGACCAGCCCTCGGCTTCCAGCTGCACGAGATGCGCCACCTGGATGTCGCGCAGCGTCCCGCAGGTTGCGTGATTGAGCAACGTCCCGCCCCACGCCGTCGCCAGCCGGCCGGTGAGCGGTCCACCGCTGCGATAGCAGATCACCTTCGATCCCTTCTTCCCCTTCTTGCTGTCGATCTCGTCGGCATCGACGTACACGATGGGTCGCCCCGACGGCAAGGTCAGCCGCAGATCCCTGCCATCGCGCACGAACGTGCCCACTGGCGTCTCGACCGGCGCCGAGCCGTTCCACGCCTCCAGGCTCGCGTCTCCGAGCCGATACCACAGGCGCGGCACCTGCGGGAACATGCGCCGGTAGCCGTCGATGACGATGCGTGCCGTCACCCCGAGTGCGCTGAGATTCGTGCCCCAGGTGTTCTCCGTGTAGATCTCCAGTGTGTCCGGCCCCATGCCATACGAGCCGGCGATCACCATGACCTTGATCGCCAGCCGCCGCCGCTCCTGGTCCTGCTGGTCCTTGGGCGTCTTGCTGTTGAACAGCAGCTTCTGAAGCGCCGGGTCCAGATAGAGGTCGCTGCACTGCATCACCTCCAGCACGTCCTTCCGCCCCACCACCTGGAACACGCGCCGGGGCTCAGCGGCCTTCTGATCGGCAGAGATGAATACGAAGCCCTCCGGCGCGACGAAGATGCCGCGCTCCAGGTTGGCGATCAACCGCTCCCAGATCTTCGACGGGATGCGCTTGCGCAGCCGTGACAGGCGCCCGTTGCACAGCGCCTTCCACACCGCGTTGAGCTGCGCCTGGTTCCACGTCGGCCGGCTGGTGTTGTGGAGCGCCGGATGGGAAGCCGACCAGCGCCCGTGATGCTGAGCGGCGAAGTTGTAGGCGCCACGCACCACCTCGTCCTCACAGCCATAGTCGAGAATCTCGCGCAGCTTCGATGTCACAGTCGACACGCCCGCCTGGTTGAACGGCAACTGCGTGTGCGCGATGTTCACCGCCGTCTCGATCATCTTCCGGTCGAAGGGCAGCCCGCGCAGGTTCACCGCCTGGTCCATGCGCCAACCAGCGTCCTCGGCCTCGGTCGGCAGCGTGGTGCCCGTCCGTGCCGCCGCGCCGAGCGCCACCCGTGCCGCTGCCAGCGCAGCCGTCGCCGCGACCGACAGCGCCGCCGTCGTTGGCTGGTCGCCGCTGCGGCGCTGCACGATCCCCGGCCAGTGCTGCAATCCGTGCCACCGAGCGATGTCATCCTTGGTGCCCTCGCTGACAGCGCTCTGTCCGAGTGCCGACGCCAGCCCGCCCGACAGCCAAGCCGCGCACTCATCGAGTCCAGCCTTGCGGTTCATCTCGGCGAGCTGCACGCCCAGATCAAGCCAGCTACGCGGCTGCGCCCACCCCGGCTCACCGAACAGCGCCTGAGCGACCGCCAGGCCCGGCGTGATGATCGGCACCCCGGCCTGGATGCCGGCGACGAGCACGTCGGGCTGCGTCGATCCCTGCCAGCGGGCAACCTTCCATGAGGACTTGGGAATCACGAGTTCCATCGCGTCACGGGTCCACAGCCCCAGCGTCAGCTGGCTCCCATCCCAGGCCGCAATCGCCAGGCCGTGCAGCGTGGTGCTCGAATCGCTGAGCATGCGCCACGGCCCGGTCTCGCGCAGGTCAAGCGGCGTGCTCACCAGCCCCTGCACCGCGATGAGGGGCACCGACGGCACCGGCATCTGGCTGAGCTGATAGAGGTCGAGGGCGCCAGTCCGCTCTGCCCGACGCTGTGCAGCAACCTGCGCGTCGCGTGCCTGGCACCGTTGGGCTGGGGTCATGCGCGGTTGCACCGGCGGGACCAGGGGCGGTACATCGGGCAGGGGCGGCAACCCAAGGCCCTCAAGCAAGGCGGTGTACTGGTTCATGTCGATGTCTCCGGTGCGTTCGGGGTACCCGTGCTGTCGTTTGTGGCCTTCGCGTCCTTGTCGAACTCCTTGCCGAGGAGTTGCACGGTCCACTTGGCCTGCTCGTAGTGCTTCCGGCGGGTGCCCGACCGCACCGTGATGCCCTCCAGCACCCGCTGCCGGGAACCATCGGGCAGGGTCACTTGGCTCTGGCGGACGGCGCCCTTGGTCGCTGCCATAAGATCGGCGACGAACTTGGTCTTTGAGCGGCCAACAACGCCATTGTTTTCGCGCCAATACTTCCATTCGTCGTACAGGTCGTTGATGGGGATCGAGAGGGTGCTGCCCAGCTCGCAGCTCTCCTGTACGAAGACCAGGGCGGCGCTGCCCAGCTCGCGCAGGCGCTCCAGCGCCGGGATGCCGGCGGTAGGCTGGAGCTGCTTGCGGATGAGCGTGACCGCACCGATGCCGGCGGCGTGGGCCGAGGCCCTCATGTGCTCCAGCACGCGGAGTCCTTCGAGGAACCAGCGGGCGATGCCCGGCCCTTCTTCGCGCAGAAGACGTTCCGAGAGGCTGTCCTGCGCCAGCTCACTGAAGATCTGATTGAACACGATCACCACTAGGCGGCGGTACAGGGCACCGCTCTTGTCCGGCAGCGACAGGGCCTCGTTGATGACGATGAGCAGGCGGGTTACCAGGCGCTGGTTGCGCAGCGCCTTCTCGCCCTTGCGGTGGACATCGACGGCATCCTCGCCGGAGAGGCGCAGGATCTTCTCAACCGCGCTGCCCGCCCGGTCGCCGGCATCGTGGATGTCGCTCATCACTGCCAGGTGTGCGCCTTGGAGGTTCTCGAACCCCCACAGCGTCGAGAGCTGCTCCAGGTTCGGCGCGACGGCGAAGCCGCCAAGCAGGCCCTGGAAGATGCGCAGGAAGGTGCCCTTCCCGGTGCCGCCTGGCCCCTGGAAGATGGTGACGGTTTGGAGGCTGGTATCTGGCAGCAGCCAGTAGCCGCCGTGCAGCTGGAGGGAGCGGATGGTCTCGGCATCACCGCCGGTGATCTGGCTGACGAATCGCTCGAACTGCGGGCAGGTGGCATCGAGATCGAGATGCACCGGCATGCGCCGGGTGACAAACAGCGCCGGGGTGTGCTCGATCACCGCCGGCCGCTTGCCGGTGAGCCAGCCGTCCACATCGAGCACCGCGTTGCGAAAGGGGATCAGTCGTTGCGGGTCCGGCCGCTCGACGGTATCGCCATCGCGCCAAAACATGGCGTCGGGGCGCACCGGCAGGTGAACGATCGACGCCGTCGCCTGCTGCACGGCGGTGACGACGGCCGGCGCGGTGGCAATCGGGGCGTCGCCGAACTGGGTACGCACAATCACTTGGCTGAGGAACGTGTAGAGCATGCCGTCCAGGGCCTCTGCCTCGATCTGCTGGTAGATGCCATGCGCAGCCTCGTACTGGAACCAGCGCCCACCGTAGACGACCAGCGACGTGTATCCGCCAATCTGGCAGCGATCGACGAACGCCTGCGCTATGCCGAGGTAGTCCCCGCTGTCGAAGACCAGGCCGCTTGCCGTGGTGCCAGTGCGTTCGCGGTCGCTGGCCAGGGACAGCTGGCGGTGCATCTTCTTGATGCGGGCTGATAGGTCACGCCAGCCGACGCGACGAGCGAATGCCGGGCTGGCCATGACCGCCTGGCGCAGGCGGGTGAAGCTGCGCTCGTAGGCGGTCTCAGGCAGCGCCGCCAGCGAGGCCATGAAGGTCGGGTTGACGATCTGGCCGGGGCTGCGCTGCTGCTCGTTCTCAGCCAGCACCAGAGCCGCATCGACGATCTGTTGGTTCTTGTCGGCGGTGCGAACGAAGGCCAGGGACGGTGCCGCCTCGTCAGCGAGGTCCATGGCCTGGCGGCCGGTCTCGCGGACTCGCTCGTCGAGATGGGCGAAGAGGTCGAAGGGTTCGACGGGGTCGAGGCTCATGCGGGCTTCGATCCGCCCGCGTTGCGGGCCAGCTCGGTGCGGATCTGCGTCAGCTCGGCACGCACCTGATCGCTCGACCAGCCATCGCGCAGCAGGCGCAGGAGCAGGAAGGGCGCCACCGGGCCACCGCCGGCATGGCGGCAGCGGTGACAGAAGTACCAGCCCTGGTCCGGCGCGACATGCAGGCAGCTTCCGCCGTGGGTCGGACACCTGATACGGACGATGTGCGCCTCGTAGCCGCGATCATCGACGACTTCGGCGAAGCGGTCGATGATCGCCTGAAGGCCGATGTCGCGGTAGTCGTCGGGCTCGCCGCTGGCATGGCTGGCGTGGCGCAGCCGCGCCATGGCGGCCTGGAGTTCGGCGATGGTCTTCTCCTGGGCGTGCAGAGCGGCGACGGCATTCTCCAGCTTGATGACGGTCGCCTCGTCGGTGGTGATGAAGACCGGATCGGCAGGCGTGACATCCGGGGCGATGCAGCGCCCGCCCTGGGGTGCGTCGGCGTAGCCGCCAAACGGCAGGGCCAGCCACTTGCCGACGGCTTGGTCCTCGCGCAAGTGCGTCTGGGCTGGGAAGGTCTCGACCTTCTCAGCGCCGGTCACGGCATCACGGATCGTCTCGGCGACCACGACGCCGACCCGCGCGGCTACCGACCGGGGCAGCAAGCAGTGGATGTGGAAGCCCACTCCGCTGCGACTGGTGCAGCAGAGCAGCGCCAAGCTGTTCATGGCGCAGGTGAAGGCGATCACGCGGAGCAGCCGCTGCCCGTCCTCGTCCGTGTAGGCGTCGGCGTGGCCAGCGCCCACGTCGATGTCGAAGCTGATGCAGATGCAGACGGCGCTGCCATCGGCCTGGCGGATCGCGGTCGGGAAAGCGAGGCCCACGGCATCGCTGACGAGGTAGGTCTTCCCGTCCTTGGTGCGTGCCTGGCGCGGACGCAGCCGGCCGGCGAGGTGGTCGGCGACGAGATCAGGGGTGTCGGTCGGCGTGATCGGGATCGGGTGAACGGCCTTGGAGCCGTCGGCCGCGATGGTGATGTAGCCAACCAGCGGAGCGCCGGTCAGCAGATGCGCGATGATGGCTGCACCGTCGGCAGGGAATGGGCCGGGCGCGGCACTTCCCGCGTCGGGGGGATGGGGTACACTGCTCATGTTGGTCGTGCTCGTGATGGGGCTGGCTGACAGGTCACGGGCTGGCGCGTCAACGCCGGCCCGTGTTGTTGTTGCGGGACTGGCGGCCCGCGCGGCGCATAGGGGGCGGCGTGCCGGTGCGCAGCAGGTGCTGCACCGAGGCTGCGTCGATCCGCCAACGCCTGGCGATCTTGACCCCATGCAGCCACTGCCGCTCCAGGTAGTTGGACACTGACTGCGGCTGGATGCCCAGCTGTGCAGCCACTTCGCTCCGATTCAGATGCATGGGCATGGTTGATTGACCTCCAGCGACGCTGATTGGCGTCGGCCAGCGCCATTCTAGGCTTCCAGGGTTCCATGTGCAGGAGTTGGAATGCCCCCTCGGAAGCCCCGTTCCCCCTCAGCTGCATCCCTGGGTTTCCAGGTCGATGCCCGCGCGGACCCTATCCAGGATGCCCGCGCGCAGATCTTCCTCACGCAAGTGCGGCACCTGCTCGCCGGCATCGAGTTGAACCGGATCTCCCCCGCTATCGTCAGTCCAGCGATCCGCCTGGAGTACCTGCGCTACGCAAACAACAAGAAGGGCAGCACCTGGGTGAGCGACACCGGGATGGTGCCTTCGACCTCCGGTGCATGGCGACTGACGTTGAGCCTGGCCGATGCCGTGTCGGCCAAACCAGAACAGCAGCTGACGATGCGGCAGCAGATGTTCCTGATCCTCAAGAAGCAGGCCACATTCGAGATCGCCGAGTTGCCATGGGTGCTCAACGGTTCACGGCCGATCCCTGAGCTGGAAACCGTAGCCCAGCGTGCGGCCTGGACGGTCGAGGTCGCCCTCGGGCGGTCCCTGAGCGTGTCCACCAAGCAGAAGGGCGCAGCGGTCGGCATCGAGCACGACGACTTGCTGAGGCAGATCGGCATCGCTGGCCTAGCCGAGTTCCGGCAGCCCGATGGCTCGGAGCGCCTGGCTCAGGCGATCAAGGTGCTCGCTGGCACGACACACCCGGTGATCACCCAGGCATGGCTGAAGACCGGAAAGACCCATCCGCCGGCATCGGTCGCATCGCTCGTTGCTTTCTACAAGGCTCGCCAACGGAAGCGGAAGCCCCGCGCTAAGACGCCAGTACCCGACACGGCCGAGGTCGAGGCGCGGTTTACCGTGGGCGTCCTGCGCCGCCTGTGGCACCTGGCTCAGACGCATATCGGCAAAGACGACCCCGACTTCATGGCCATCCGCCTCATATTCATCCTGGCATTCTACAAGGCTGGCATGTCGAATATGGACTTCATCACCGGACCACTGTCGGTGAACGAACTGTTGGGGCACCTCAAGCCGGCCATAGCAGACCAGAAGGCCGCAGGGGCTCTCGGCATATCGGCTACGGACAGCGCCCTGGCACCAACCTTGCGGCGGCTCGGCCTACTCGACGAGGATGCGCCGCCGTTCACGGGAGCGACAGGGCAGCGGATTCGCCCTAAAACGGGAACCCCAAGGCGGATATAAGGACTACGAGCGGATTCTTCGCTCACACGCCGCGATCTGCGGCCACCTTCCCGGTGGCCGTGCGGCTGCCGGGTCACCACCAGGAGACCCCAGCCATGCACCCGATCCACACCCAGACCCACAGCCAAGAGGTTCAGCTCTCTGCCACGGCACTATCGCCAGCGGCGGCGAGTGGCGACGTTGGGCGCGACCTTGGCTATTTCCCAGCCCGTACTCTCCAGCCGCCGACGGAGATGCTGTCGTCCTGGCATCGGTTTTTGGCACCGACCGCTGGCACAGCACGGCCACGGCCACAGCCCAGCGCCATGTCGCAGCCACGTCCCAGGCCACCGCGCACGGCCGTTTGACCGGCCATGTCTCGTAACCGCGTTCAGCGTCAGGCTACAATCCAGCCTATGGGCATGCTCAAGCAGTTCGGCCAACGAGCCGCCGACCGTCTGGTCGACAAGGTCTCGACGGCTGCCACGAAGCCCGCCAGCCTCGCCAAGGCCGAGCAGCTGATCAAGGCCATCGACACATCGCCAGTCGGATCGCAGTTGGCCAATCGCCTTGATCAGGGTCTCGGTTTGGCCGTCCAGGCCGGCGAGCGCCATGCCGAGCACCAGGGCCTTGAGCTGGCGACAAAGAAGAAGCGGCTGCGATGGATCGGTGCCGTCGAGTCCATCGGTGGATCGGTGGCCCTCATCACCCTCTTCGCTGTCATCGCCGTGTGCTGGCAGCATGAGGAATGGAGGGCCGTGTTGTCCGGCAAGACGGTGATCGTCTTGGCCGTCGGCCTGATCGTCAGCATCGGCCTCATCATCACGGGCATCCGCACGCTATTCACAGCGCGGGGATAGCTCAGCTTCCCGCAGAGCCTCGTCTCTGATCAACCAGCGACCTCGCCGACGTCATCGGCGGGGTCGTTCTGTTTCTGGCCACCAACCATCACCACAAACCAACGGAGAATACCGTCATGATCAGCATCAACGTCGCGGCGGCCAAGAAGCTGCCGCACCCGGTCGAGCAGTACGGCTCAATCCAGGCCACGGTCAGCCTCCAGGGCGAGGCCGGCAACCTGGGCGAGGTCGCCGCCGTCGTCCGCGATCTCTTCGCCGCCGCCCAGGCCGGCGTTGACCAGCACCTCGCGGACCAGACCGGCGCTGCCGCGCCGCCGTCGCGGCCCATCACCTCCCCGCAGGCAACCGGCCCGGCACGCCAGCCGCCGCGCTCGACCAGCCCGTCGCGGCCTGCGCCCCGGCGCGGGATTCCGCCGATCAGCGACGCGCAGCGCAGGCTGCTCGACCGTCTGCTCGACGGCGATCCGCAGCGGGCCGACGAGGTCTGCCAGCGGGCCGGCGTTGCCACGGTCGGAGCCCTGAACATGAAGCAGGCATCCGAGGCCATCGACTGGCTGAAGACGCAGGTGCCGGCGTGATCGCCGCCGCCACAGGCACGCACCTCTCCTTCTCGCAGCTTCGGACCTTCGTCGAGTGCCCCCGCAAGTGGCACTACGAGAAGGTCGAGCAGGCCGAGCCGGAGCGCGTGCCCGCCAGCCTCGCCTTCGGATCGGCCGTTCACGCCGCTTGCGCGGCGGTGAACGAGGCGGCGATGAACGGCGAGACGGTCAATGCGGGCAACGTCTTCGACTGCGCCTGGGAGCCGTACACCGCCGCAGATGCCACGCCGCTTGCCTTGGGCGATGATGACGAGGCCGCAGCCCTGGCAGAGAAGGGCAGGGCGCTGGTCAGCATCTACAAGCCGCCCGCCGGCATCGTCGCCGTCGAGCAGCACGTCGAGGTCGAGATCGCCCCCGACCTGCCGCCGCTCGTCGGCTACATCGACCTGCTCTACCAGACCGCTGACGGTCTGGTGGTGGCCGATGTGAAGACCAGCGGCACCCGCGTCTTGTCTGACGTGGAGATGCTGGCGGCGCAGCTCGCGGTGTACGGCCGGGCCTTTCCGGTTGTGCGATCCGAGGCCATCGTCCTCTTCAAGGGGAAGGTCCCGGCGCAGACCATCCAGGGCGTACAGCCCTGGCCGGAGAACCGCCTGCGGACCTGGGCCACCGAGGTTCATGCTGCGATGCAGGCCGGCGTCCGGTTCGCCCATCGCTCGCGCAACTGCCGCACCTGTCAGTTCCGCGACCGCTGTGCGGCGGAGTAGCCATGCCACCGCTTGCACCTGAACTTGTTCCCGGTTGGCATCGGGCTAGGCTGCTGCCTCACGCGACAACTTCGCCTGCGGAACCACCCGGACGGACAATCCGGCCGGGTTCTACCGCCGTAGGCGAAGGACAGTCCGTGACCCAACAACATCCTGACGGCAGCGCCCGGCGCTGCTGGCCTCACCGGCGGCACCAGCGCTTCTGGGCCTCTGAGGCACAGCGCACCGGCTTGAATCGGGCCGTGCGACGGGCGAACCGCCTCTGGCGGTGGACCCTGAGCGAGACCCAGCAGCGGGGAGGCCCCGCAGCTTGATCGGCAGCAACCAGAACCCCGGCCATGCGGTCGGGGTTCTGGTGTTCTTGGACATCAACATCTACCGCACTGAGGTTCACCATGGACTCCCCGAACACGTCGCCGTGTGCGGCTGGCGTACAGCGTCGTCGGCCGCTCCCATGGCCAGCGACACGCCTGGATACCGGGCGCTTGAACGCCTTACACCGCACGTCCATCGCTACCCGCATCCCAATCACCGTCCTCCTCGCCCAGGCCGCCGATCAGTTGTGCTCGCGCATGCTGTCGGGGTCGTCAGTCGAGGTGTCGTCGTGACCGTTCCGCATCCTGGTTCTTCGCAGTCCGGCCGCGCCCGCAGCCCGTCCTGGCTCGATGTCCTCTTGCTGATCATTCTGATCGCCAGTTCGATTACCGATCTATTCACCCACCACCGAGATCCCACATGACCGCCACCATCGACATCACCCCTGTCCGCCCCAATCCCTGGACGAAGCTCGGCCAGCCCATCGACCTGCGCAATGCTGACGACCGCACCGTGCTCGCACACGCCGGCCTCGACTGGAAGGTCCGTCTCGCCGGCCTCTACACCGACGGGTTCAATCCGCTGCCGAATCACCGCGCCGTCGTGCGCGAGGACACCGGCATCGCGCTGGGCGTTGTCTCCCCTGACTACCAGCCGGCGCAGCCGGCCCAGCTCATCGGCTTCATGCGCGCCCTCTCGACGCAGGCCCCCGTCATCGTCGAGTCTGCCGGCAGCTTCAAACGCGGAGCTGTGACATTTATCCAAGCGCGGATGCCGCAGCTCGATATGACCATCGGAGCCGACTACTCGGCTAGCCTTCTGACGCTGGTGAATGGCTCGGACGGCCGGCGGCCGTTGAGCTGCGGCTTCCAGACCCGACGCATCGTGTGCATGAACTCTCTGGAATACGCCGTGCGAACGATCAAGGGCAATCGCCAGCGCATCGACCTCGCCAAGGGCCACGTCATAAGACACACGGCCGGTTTGAGTGCGGGCCTGGGCGACATGCTCAACGCCTATCGCTCCGCCATCGACGGTCACCGGCAGACCCGCGACCTGTACCAGCATCTGGCTGGCACGCCGCTGACCAAGACGCTGGAGCGCGAGTTCTTCGAGCGGGTCTTCGCCGCCGAGGGACCGGACGAGAGCGAGCGGGCTGCCAGCCTGCGCAAGGCCAGGGAGGAGCGCTTGCAGGCGATCCTCAGTAGCCCGACCAGCCGCGTCCCCGGCACGGTCGGCAGTGCCTTCGCGCTGATGCAGAGCGCGGTGGAATACATCGACTTCTACCGTCCGACGCGCACATCGGATGGTGAAGGCGCCGATGCAGCGCGCATGTTCTCGTCCCAGTTCGGTTCGGGACAGGCGCTGAAGAAGAAGGCTGTCGAGACGATTGCCGAGTTGACTGCGGTGTAGCCCGCAGCCGGTTCAAGTCGTTCCCAAGCGTCGTTGCCGGTGCCGGACGTTCCGGCATCGGTGACGGCGATCATCACACCGAAGGAGGCTGCCATGTCCCGCCGCGCCTATGCGGCTCTTGCCAACATCCCGACACCGCACGGGGCCGTCGTCATTCGCAAGGCGTTTGCCGCCAAGCAGCGCACCTACGTCGCCGTCCTCAGCGGTTCCCATGCAGCCCTGCGCTCTTGCTTGCCAGATTGGCATCCACGCCAGCCCACCAGCCGGCAGACCCAGGTGAGCCCACCGCGTCCCATCGCCACGCCCGCCGAGGCCGTGGCCTGGATCGCCCCAATGGTGTCGCAATGGACGCTGGCAGCACGGGGTGGGCCGATGGAACCTGTAGTCACCTTGGTGACGGTGGGCGACAGTACGGAAGCCGCCGAGCGCACGCTGCTCGCTACGGTGCGGGCTTCGACCATGGGGGCCTACCGCAAACAGTGGGCGCGGATCGCTCGCCACCTGCCGGCGGAGACCGTGTTGATCGCCTGCACCCGAGAACGGGTCCAGGCGGTAACGAATGCTCTGGTCGCTGACGGCCTTGCATCGACCACGGTGCGCGCCGCCGTTACCGCACTGCATCGGATGCTGGCGCCAGCCATCGACGTCGGCCTCGTGCCCGCGTCGGCGTTTCTACGTCTCGCCCTGCCGCGCACGGTGACGCGCAAGCGGCCACCGATCACCCAGCGACAGCGCGACGACCTGTTGCAGATCGCTGCTGCTCAGGGGTCGGATGCCCATCTGCTATTCGCGCTGGGCCTGCTCGCTGGTCTGCGGCGGGCAGAGATCCTGGCGATGATCTGGTCGGATGTCGATCTGGACAAGCGAACGCTGTTGGTGCGCAGCGGTCGGCACTTCACCACCAAGAGCGGCAAGGATCGCGTGGTGCCGCTGTGCCGGCACTGCGTCGAGATCCTGGCCAGCCACCGGCCTGAGCCGGTACGGCCGGACGCCTTCATCGTCGCGCCGCACAAGCCGCCGCGACGTGGGCTCCGCTGGGCCTTCGCCAAGACCTTCACCAAGGTGGTGACCGAGGCGAAGCTGCCGGGCTTCTCGCCGCATGACATGCGCCGGTCCTTTGCGACTCTCGGCGTTCAGGCCGGCATCAGCGTCTGGAAGTTGCGCACCTGGATGGGTCACGCCAGCGTGACGACGACCGAAGGCTATACCGATGCCGCCCGCGCCTTCGACCCCGAGGTCGAACGGATCAGCGGGTAGGCGGAGGAGAACGGGCTTGGCCCGTTCTCTTTTACGGGGAGCGCCAACGGGGGAGTCCCACGTCATGCGTCCCGAGTTCCCGCCCGGCGGCCATGCTCGTGTGGGGCATCTGTGAGATGCGAGCATGTATCCGCAACCGCCGGGCGGTGTCGTATCAGCGCCCTTGGCGCTGATACCTCTGAAAATACCACAGTCTACAGTTGTCAGTGAGCGAGGCTGTTCTGGCCGGTTGAGGATAGTAGGAGTATCCGCAACCGGAGTTCCAAGGCAGCGACATGGAATGGTGGGGCTGTTATGCTGGCCCCAGGCATGCCTGGGATCACCCACAACGACGCGACCACCGACGCCCTGCACCGCTGGCTCGCTCCAGCGGTCACGTCGCTGGCCTCCGCCGTCCCCGAGCAGGATCTGCTCGCGGCCCTCGGCTGCGCCGATGCGTCCCTGCTCGCCGCCTGGGAGATCGGCACCCCAGTTGCAGCCTGCCTCGATCATCTGACCAGCGCCGACTACACGGCCTTGATCGCCCTCGACCTGCCGACGCACGGTGCGGGCTGGGCACGCATGTGCTCGGCTGGTGGCCTGGTCGTGCCGACCCGCGACCCCACCCAGCCTGAGCGCCTCGTCGGCCTGCTGCGCCTGTCGCCGGCCCAGCTCAAGCACGGCCACTTGACCACGCCGCTAGCCGGCCTCGCTGGTTCTGCTGCTGCCTGCTCGGCGACTTCGCCCATCATCGCAGCCAACTTGCCTCTCGGCCTGCGCCTCGCCGGCCTTGGCGCTGCCGACGTGCTGGTGGCCGAGGACGTGGCCGTGCTGCCGGCGATCGTGCCGGCCTTCGCTGGTCGGACCCTGCGCCTGGCCGCGAACTCGGCGGCGGCGCTCACTGCCATGCAGGCCGCGCTCGCCGGCTGCACGACTACAGCGATCCGTCTGCCTGGTCAGCTCGCGCAGGCCGACCCCTCGGCGCTGATCGCCCTCAGCATCGAGCCGGCGCGGCTACATGCCCTGCCGCCCGCGACCCGGCATCGTCATCGCATCGCTGATGTCGTGGCCTGTGCTCAGGAGCGGCTCGCCGCCGGTCTCGGTCGCGACGCCCTGCACGCCCTCGGCCTCGACATCCCCGATCTCGTCGCCACCTACGGCATTGGTTACCTGCCGGTCGAGTTGCCGCTGGCGCTCGACGCGCCGACGCGCCACGCCTTCCCCGCGTTGCGGGCTGGCGATCTGGTGGTGATCCCGGCCTACGACGCGCAGGGCGTCGTGGTCGATGCCCTGCTGGTGCGTCCTCTGCGGGCAGAGCGCGTGCGGGCTGGCCTCGCGGAGCCGACCGCTGGCCTGCTTGGCGCTGGTCTCGTTACCGCCCACCCCGAGCTGCGCCTGGTTGATCGCATCGCCGGCCTCGCCCGGCTGTGGGCCGAGGGCTACCGCAACGTGCTGCTGATACGCGACGCCGAGGACGTGCGCCGGAACGTCGAGCGCATCGCCGCCAGCGGCGTGCGCAGCGTGATCCTGCACGTCGAGCGCGCTGTCGAACCCATCGCGGCGGCGCTGCGGGTGGCAGGCATTGGGATTCGCACGGCGAGCGCGGTGCTGCCGGTGACCGTGACGCCGGCCATCGTCAGCGAGCCCGTGTCTACGGTTGCCGTTGCTGCCGAGGAGACGCCCGACGACGAGCTGCCGCTGGTCATCCTCGACGACGCTGAGGTCCAGGCCCTGCCCGAGGCGACACCTGCTCCCATCCCGTTCCCGGTGCAGCCGCCTGCTCCGGTCGAACCGGCCGAGCCGCCGCTGCCGGTCCTCACCCTGCTGTCGCACGACGCCGCGACCAGCACCGCGACCTTCCAGTGCGGGCCGGTGGTCCTCGCGGTGCAGATCCCGTGGGACCACGGCACGCACTGCGCGGTGACGATCCGAGCCGCAAACAGGGTGGTCTCCGACAGCTTCGACCTCGCCGTGCAGGCCCAGCGTCGTCGTATTGCCGCCAACGCCGGCTTGACCTTCGGTATCGCGGCGGCGGTGATCGAGTCGCAACTCGCGGCCCTGGTGCCGGCGCTGCGCGATCTCGCTGCTCCGCGCCCCGTCGAGCTGCCGGCGGGCGTGGCCATGAGCCCGGCCGAGCGCGAGGCTGCGCTGGCGGACCTCGCCGCTCCTGACCTCCTGCCGCGCCTGGTCGCTGACGTGCTGGCCTGCGGTGAGATGGCGGACCCACTCGCCGCCGAGGCGTTGCTGCTGGTCGCGGTCAGCCGGAAGCTCGACAGCCCGCTGTGGGGCGCGGTCGCGGCGTCTTCGACCATGGCCGGCATTGGCGGTGCGTTGGAGCTTCTGGAAGCGATCACGCCTCCCGAGGAACTGCTGGCCGCCAGCCGCCTGACCCCGGCCGCCTTGCACTACGCCGAGCCTGACAGCCTGCGCCACAAGCTGATCGTCGTGCCCGATCTCAATGCCC
>JAIFND010000156.1 GCA_020047915.1 bacterium
GAGACCACTTGCAGCGCACCGGCAAGACGCCTAGCATTCACCTGTGGCCTCGCCCGACCTGCCTGATGTCGTACCGCCGCCGCGCCTCGACGAGGCGACGGTCGAGGCGCAACGCGGCCAGATTGCCGCCGACCAGACCATGCTGGCGATGCTCGAGGCCTTTCCCGGCCCGGCGGCCGTACTCAACGACCGCCGCCAGATCGTCGCGGCCAATGCCGCATTCCAGGCGGAGTCACTCGGCGCGGCTTTCGGTAGCCGGCCGGGCGATGCACTCGGCTGTGTCGAGGCTGCGCGCGGCAGCGACGGCTGCGGCACCGCCGAGGCTTGCAAGACCTGCGGTGCGGGACGCGGTTTGGCCACTCTCGAGCGAGGCGAGGCGTCGTCGCTGCGCAGCGAATGTCTGATCACCCGTCGCGGGCCGCACGGCGACGAGGCGTTGGAGTTCGAGGCCGGCATCAGTCGCCTGCCCGGAGGCTGGACTCTGATGGCCTTACGCGATCTCAGCGGCGAGAAACGCCGTCGCGTCCTTGAGCGATGCTTCCTGCACGACGCGATCAACGCCGCCGGGGCGGTGCAGGGCCTGGCCGGCCTGGCCGCGGACGGGATCCCGCTCGAGGCCGGCCTGATCGGCGGCGCCACCGAGGCCCTGGTCGAGGAACTGCGTCACCAGCAGGTGCTGTTCGCCGCCGAAAGCGGTGAGCTGCATCCGCATCGCGAGGCGGTTGATACGGTCGCGCTCTGCCGTGAGGTCGCGGCCCTCTATGCCAGCCATCCCGCCGCGCTCGACCGCAGCATCGCCGTGGAGCTGAACCCGGTGAGCGCCCGGGCCGATCGCGTCCTGCTGCGTCGGGTGATCGTCAATCTGGTCAAGAACGCCTGCGAAGCGGTTCCGGTTGGCGCCTCGGTGACGATCGCCTGCGGTGCGCAGGACGGCAGGGCCGTGATCGCGGTGCGCAATCCCGGCGAGATGCCTGATGCGATCCGCCTGCAGCTGTTCCGACGTTCGTTCTCGACCAAGGCCGCGCAGGGCCGCGGCATCGGCACCTGGAGCGTCAAGCTGCTGACCGAGCGCTATCTCGACGGAACGGTCGTCTGCACCGTCGGTGGCGGCGAGACCGTGTTCACCGTCTCCCTGCCGCTGGCCTGAGCAGCGAACCACGGGCGGATCGCGTCCGCCGGGCCGCGCAGCAGGGCGCTGCGCGTCGCCTCATCCAGCATCCCGGCGCAGCGCCAGTAGCGCACCAGCTGCTTGGCCTTCGGTCCTCCGCCGCCCAGCTCATCGAGGTAGCGCAGCGCCCAGCCGACCGCCTCGGCGATGGTCGGCGGCGCCCCGCCGGCGGCGGCGCGGAAGATGAAGGGATCGGCGAGGGCGGCGCGTCCGATCATCACCGCATCGACGCCGGTCGCGGCGCGCATGCGTGCCACGTCGGCGGCGCACTCCACCCCGCCATTGCCGATCAGCGGCACCGGCCGGGCGCAGTGCGTCAGGGCTGATTTCGCCTCGGCCAGCCAGGCCCAGGTCGCCGGCTCGTCGTAGCTGGTGATGCGCAGGCGGGCATGCAGCGTCACCGCGGCGGCGCCGGCCTCGGCGGCGGCGCAGACCAGTTCACGCAGATGCGCCGGCGACGAGATCCCGGCGCGCATCTTGGCGGTGACCGGCAGGCCGGTCGCGCCGACGGCGGTGGCGACGATGCGTGCGATGCGCTCGGGATGGGCGAGCAGGGCCGAGCCGGCGCACTTGCTGAACACCACCGGGGCGGGGCATCCGAAATTCAGGTCGATCCACGCCGCGCCTGCCGCAGCGGCGTTGGCGACGCTGGCCGCGAGGTGGTTCTCGTCCGGGGTCATCAGCTGCAGCCCCACCGGGATGCCGATCGGCGGGCCGAGCTCGCGGCGCACCACCTTGCGTGAGGTCGGGGCGACGGTGATACGCACGAATTCGCTGACCGCCGCACCGACCCCGCCGAGCGGGGCCACCAGGTCGCGGAAGATGCGATCGGTGATGCCCTGCATCGGCGCCAGCAGCACCGGCGGGCTGATCGCCACGCCATGCGTGGGGCCGACCAGGCGCAGCATCAGCGGGGATTCCCCGGTTCGGCGTTCGGCGTTCGGCGTTCGGCGTCCATGCGCTTGTGGCTATATGAATCGCCGTGTTCACCCTCTGGGAGACACAAGTATGAGTCAGACGCGCTGATACCCCCTGCGGAACGCCGAACGCCGAACACCGAACGCCGAACGCAACGGTGCAATGGGGATCAGCGCGGGATGATGTTGAAGAAGCTGTTGAGCCGCAGGATGGTCAGGTTCTTGACGATGCGCGGGTCGGGTTTGAACAGCACCAGAGGCTGGGCGCCCAGGCCTCCATAGTACTGCTGCAACTGCATGATGCCGGCGAAGAAGGTCGAACTCAGCAGGCCGCAGGCAGAACAGTCCACGGTCACGGTGGCGAAGGGGCCGGGGTGCAGGATCTGGATCTGCTGTGCCCAGTCCTGGTGTACGTTGCCGGCGTCGAACTCCTTGCGCATGATGACCGTGAGGGCGCCGTCCTTGGCCACCGTATCCACGGCGCGGAGCGGATTCATAGAACCGGAATCGACCATTCCCGAAGTCTAGCAGGTGCGCTCGTCTTGGAAACGGGCAGGATGGCAGGTCCACACAGGTATCCGGATCGGGTCACGGATGTCCCGATCGACGCCGTGCTGCCGCCGTCACCATGCCCCGGCAGGAACCCCCATGCGCCCGATCAACCGCTTCCTTCTCGACCACGGCATCCGCATCAGCGCCAATCCTGCGATCAGCCCCGATGCCTGCCTTGACTGGCCGGGTTTGGCCAAGGCTCTGGCGCAGGGTGGCCTGCGCAGCCTGCCGCTCAGCCGGGTCGGCACGGCGCACGGCGAAGTGGAGTTGGCGGTGGACGCGCAGGGCGACCACGCCTGGGTCGGCCCGCGCCTGCCCCTGGCCGACGGAGTTGCCCTGCCCGACGGCCGCTGGGGCTATCCGGCGAGCTGGGACAACCTGCTGGCGCTGAAGAATCTGATCCAGGAGCACGATGCCGACAGCACCGTATTCCCGACCACCGGCGGCGGTCTGCACCAGCGCTCGCTGGGCATCGGCGCCCGTTTCACCACCCTGCACTGGCCGGCGGTCGAGTGGGCGATGGCCCACCTCGGCGTCAGCCTGATCGCCAACCAGAACAGCATCCCGCGTGAGCTGGTCTATGATGTCGATGCCATGCTTGCCGGCACCCTCGACAGCGTGCCCTTCCCCTTCATCGGCGCCAACGTGCCGGAAGGCCACCAGGGCCAGAGCGTGCAGGGCATGAGCCACTTCGCCGTGCTGTCCAAGCTGGTCAACGGCTTCCACCGCCGGCGCATCGCCTGGGGCTTCAACGCCGACCACCAGCCGATCGGCGGCAAGTTCGATGCACGCGAGGATGCGCTGGTGGCGGGTGCGCTGCTTGCCAGCTCGATCACCTTTGATCTGTCGCCCGAGCTGGCCGCGACCACCGTGCCGGCCGATCCCGCCGCCTGGGTGAAGGCGCGCGTCCCCGCCGCCATCGTCGCGCAGGTGAAGGCGCGCACCGCCGAGGCCGGCGTCGCGCTGCAGGACGCCCAGCTTGCGGTGCTGCTCGCCCAGGTGTGGCCGGCGATGCTCAAGTTCCAGCGCCGCGACCGCCTGTATGCCGCCAGCCGCGCGCGCGCCTTCACCACTGCGGCCGGGCGCGCCTACGTGCGCGAGCTGTCGATCGATGAACTGCCCGGCCTGACCAGCCGCGAGACCCTGGCGACCATGCTGGCGTTGTGCGAGGCGTTGGACGTGCGCGTGCAGTACGTCGCCCCCGCCTTCGGCTTCCAGAAGAACTTCCCCTTCGCCGACCAGGCCGAGCTGGAGCGCCGGGTCGGCGCCGCCTGGGCGGTGTGTCAGGCCTTCGGCGTATCGATCGGCTTCCACAGCGGCTCGGGCAAATCGGCAGAGAACTACCGCCTGGTCGGCCGGATCACCGGCACGCGCCTCGAGATCAAGACCAGCGGACGCTACACCTACGAGATGGGTCGTGCCCTGGCCGCTTCCCCGGAACCTGCCGACCAGGCCCTGTGGCGCGACTGGTACGCATTTACCCGCGACCTGGCGGTGTCCGGCGCGTTCAGCGCCGACGAGACCGAACGCCGCCACGCGCGCCAGTTCATCGTCCACGCTCTGGAGCGCGAGAAGCTGCCGGTCGAGGTGTTCACCGACAGCGCCGCCTGCGCCGCGGCCCTGGCCGTGCTGAAGCCCGATCCCGAGCACATGTTCTGGTTCGAGTACAACTTCCTCTACGTCCTCGCCGCCGGTGGCAGGGCCGAGAAGCCGGCCCTGGGCGACCACACCCCGGCTGGCTACGCGCAGCGCGCCCGCTTCTACGCGATCAGCCCGACCGGCCGGCTGGCCTACGCCAAGAACGTGGTGCGTTACATCGCCTTCCTCGCCGAGACCACCGGGCTGGTCCCGGCCGAGCGCTGCGCCGCAACGGTGCGCCGGGTGGATGGCCTGGCGACGCTCGACGCGCTGCTTGCCGACATCGCCAGCTGAACGAAGGGGCAAGGAGCTCCTTGACCCCGGGTCAATGCGCTCGACAAGACCCACCCTGACGGGCGCGCCCGCGCCCGCCGTCGCCGTCCGCCCAGGAATCCGCCATGTCCGCCACGATCATCACCGTCCAGTTCTCCAACGGTCCGCGCACCATCGATGCCGCCAAGCTGCGTGAATTGGTCGATACCGGCCGGGTCACTGGGGCGATGCGCGTCGCCTCGCTCGACGGCGGCGCCACCTGGATTCCGGTGGACCAGGCCCTTGCCGCCGCCGCCGGTGCAGTCAGCGCCGCCCCGGCCGGCATCGCCGCGACCACCCTGCCCGCCGAGGCCATCCCCGACGCCGTCCTCGGCGACACCTGGGCCACCGGCGCCGACGCCGGCGACGCGCCCTACAGCGACGGCTGGGAGCGCACCCCGACCCGCGTCGTCTCTGGCCTGCTCGAATTCGCGCGCACCAAGCTGACCTCGTCCTTCTTCCTTGCCGGCCACGGCAAGGCGATGACCGCCGGCAACATCGCCATCCTCATCGCCGCCGTCATCGGCATCGTGGTGGCGGCAGTGAACGCGGGCAAGGCCGAGAGCTTCCGCGTGTTCCTCGCCGGCAGCATCCTGCCGGTCGTGCTGCTGATCTGCCAGTATGTCGCCAACCGCGCCACCGGGGCCGGCGAACGCATCCTCGCCCACACCCGCTGCAGCGTGCGCTCGCGCGCCGTGCTCGACCTCTTCGCCCTTGCCGCCCTGGTCGCTGGGCTGGCCGCCTTCGCGGCTGGCATCGCCCTGACCGTGGACAGCGAGATGCACGCCGGTGTGCTCAACGGCATCGCCGCCCTGGTGGTGTCCTGGCATGTCGCCGCCCTGTGCTTCGCCCCCGGCCTGACCACCACCCGCGTCGATCACACGGTCAGCGCGTGGAAGGAGGCGGTCGGCGTGCTCGGCTTCCTCGGCAAGAGCGCCCTGCGCCTGGCCCCGGTCATCTTCGGCTTCCTCTCGGTGCTGTTCACCTGGCACCTGTTCTGGGCCACCAAGCACATCGTGCAGAAGGATGCGCCGGCCGGTGAGATCCTGGCCCTTGGTTCTGAACTGCTCGGCGTCCTCGTACTCCTGGCGCTGCTGCCCTTCCTCGCCTACCTCGCCTTCACCGTCTGGTACCACCTGCTCGCCATGGTCGAGAGCGTGTTCCACATCGAGCGCCAGGCCGCGCCCAAGGCCCAGGCCTGAGCATGCGCCAGCTGCACATCCGGGCCCAGAGCGGCCCGCGCCCGGTGACGGCGGCGGCGGTGCGCGCGCTGATCGCCGACGGCAGTCTTGACCCGACCAGCCCGGTCCTGTCGCTGGACAGCGGCCGGACCTGGCAGCCGGTCGAGGCCGCGCTGAACGTCATCGACGGCCTGGCCGTTGATGACCACGCCGTCGATCGCGCCCTGCGCGTCGGGGCGCTGCACCCGATCGCCATGCCCCTGGGCGGCGTGGCGATCATCCTGCTGGCCAGCGGCATCAGCTTCAGCGGCGCTCCGGCCGCCCAGGCGATCCGCGACACGCCGGCGGTGGCCAGCATCGCCGCCATCGCGGTTGCGACGACCGTGGTTGCCGGGGTCGAAGCTGGCGTGACGGGTGCCGCCAGCGGCCTGGGCCAGCTCGGCGGGGCGCTGATGCATGCCGGTTCCGAGCAGGTGCGCATGCCGGAATCCGCGCCCGAGGCGGCGCCGGCCACGACCGGCGACCTGTTGGAAGCCTGGCGCGTCCTGCTCGCCGACAGCGCCAGTTCACAGGAGGACTGGCAGAAATCGGCGGAGGCGCTGGGCAAGCGTACGGTCGCCGCCGGCATCGCCGGCTGGGACGCGAAGCTGACGGTGCTGGAGAAGGTCACCGACGCCGACCGCGCCCGCATGACCGCTGGTTTTTCTGGCGCTGGCGTCGCCGTCCGCCTGGCGATGTTCGATCTCGCCGGAGCCCAGACCGGGACCGAGCGCATCGAACTGATGCTGCTGGTTGAAGACGCCAAGCTGGCGACGACCTGCGACGGCTTGACTGACGCCAAGCGCAACCTGCGTCTCGCCGCGCAGATCACCTCCGTTGCCCCCGACGCCAAGCAGCGTGCGGCGGTGTTCCAGGGAACCCTGCGTTCGATCGAGTAGTCGTCGTGCGGGCGAGGGCGCCCGCGCCCCCGGAAAAATCGAGGGATTCGAACCGGAGCGCGGCGGGGGCAATGGTCTTGCGGCCCCACCTGCGTGGGGCCGCACCGCGCGACCGCCCGAGCTCAGCGAGGGCGCGGGCATGGGATATCCCAGCCGGGCAACCAACACGGAAAAACCCGGCGGTCGTCCGCCGGGTTTTTCCGTGTTGGTTGCCCAGCCGGGATTCGAACCCGGACAAGGAGAGTCAAAATCTCCTGTGCTACCGTTACACCACCGGGCAGTGGCGGGCCGAGGCTACGTCGCCGCCGGCCCAGGGAAGCCGCTCAGTTCGGCTCGGCCCAGATGGTGTCGGCGCGGCGCCAGGCGACCAGGCCTTCGGGGAACCAGATCTTCAGTTCGCGCTCGGCCGAGATGTCGCTGTCGCTGCCGTGCACCAGGTTGTTCGACTTCGACAGGCCGAAGTCGCCGCGGATGGTGCCAGGAGGGGCGGCGCGGCCATCGGTCGGGCCGATCAGGGTGCGGCACACCGGCACCGCCTGATCGCCTTCCAGGGCCAGGGCGACCAGCGGACTGCTGGTGATGAAGGCCAGCAGGCTGGGGAAGAAGGGCTTCTCGGCGTGCTCGGCGTAGTGCGCCGTGGCCTGCTCCTTGCTGGGGACGAGAAACTTCATGCCGACGATGCGGAGACCCTTGCGCTCGAAGCGGGCGAGGACCTCGGCCACCAGTCCACGCTGGACGGCGTCAGGCTTGAGGAGGATGAGAGTGCGGGTTGCGGGCATGGGGCGGCACGATGGCGTTGGCAGGGGCGCGCGCAACCAGCCTCCCTGGTCACCCGCTACGGGCCGACTCCCATCGGCATGTCGTCAGCGATCGCATGGTTTCGTGGTTCGCTGGTGAGCATACACAAGGTAATTCCTAGGTCGGTGCGAGTTACAGTAGTGTATGGACCTGGTTCATTCCTGTTTCTCCGCCAGATAAATCCGGCTATGGGGTGATGCAGACCGATCACACCATGTCCAAAATGCCAGGGATTGCCGGATCAGATGCGACCGTGTCGATGGAAACATCGGCCTTCGCCTCAGTCACAGCATCCGATGCGGCTCCCGAGCGGATCGGCGCTTGGCTGATCGAGCGGCGCATCGGGGCCGGTGCGATGGGCGAGGTCTATCTCGCGGTGCGCGGCGAGCAGCGTGCGGCCCTCAAGCTGGTGGCCAGGGACCGTGTTCAGGACGATTCGTTCCTGCAGCGCTTCCAGCGCGAGATCGCCGTGCTCGCCAAGTTCGACCATCCGCACGTGGCGCGTGCCCTCGACGGCGGCGAGCATGATGGCCAGCCCTGGCTGGCGATGGAGTTTGTCGATGGGCCTGATGTCGAGAGTGTGCTGAAGCAGAACCAGAACGCGCCCTTCGCCGAGATGGAGGTGCTGCAGTTCGCCATCCAGCTGGCGCGTGGCCTCGAGCACGTGCACAGCCAGGCCGGCCTGATCCACCGCGACATCAAGCCGGCCAATGTGCTGATCGCCCGCGCCCCGGGCGGCGATCCGCGTCGGCTGCTCAATCCCGGCGATATTGCCAAGCTCATCGACTTCGGTCTGGCCAAACCGACCGAGCAGGCCGAAGGCATGGGTCTGACCATGACCGGCATGATCATGGGCACACCGAACTACATCGCCCCCGAGCAGGTCGCCTGCGAACGCACGCTGACCCTGCATGTGGACATGTATTCGCTCGGCGCCTCGATGTTCCATCTGTTGACCGGCCGGCTGCCCTTCCCCACCGGTTCGGCCGCCTCGGTGATGGTCGCCCATCTCAACCAGCCACCGCCCGATCCCGGCCAGGTGCTGCCGACGCTCACGCCGCTGACCCGCAAGCTGGTGCTGACCACGATGGCCAAGCGGGCCGCCGACCGCTACACCGACTGGGGCGCCTTCATCGTCGCCTGTGAAAAGGCCCTGGCTGCCGCACCGCCATCCAGCGGCGGCACCAGCCGGATCTTCAAGCCGCAGAAGCCGACCACGGTCGTGCTGCGGCGGGCCGAGAGCAGCCAGCAGGTGGTGGCCAACATCAAACCCGAAGCTCCGGCCGTGGTTCCCGGTTCGGTCGGCAGCGGTTCGGCCGCTTTGCGTGCTGCTGTCACGTCGCGGATCGCTAAACCGCCGAGTGGTCAGTATGCCCGCAGCTCCACGGTACGGACCGAACGCGCGCCTCGTCCCGACGCGCGGGCTTCGGCCGTCCACACCTGGAGCGGCCGTCTCGAGACGGCCGGAACGACCGGCGGTTCGATCCTGCCGTGGATCGCCCTCGGCCTCGCCGGCCTGTTGGCGGTCGCTGGCGTGGTCTGGGCCTTCATCGCCTAGCCTGTCCCCCGGTGCCGGCGGCGTAGAGCACGGCGCCAAGCGCCACCGCCGCCGCGACGATGACCCAGAATCCCGCCATGCCGAACCCCTCGAGCCCGCTCGGCAGGTTCATGCCGAAGACCGAGGCGACCGCCATCAACGGCAGGGCCAGGGCCGCGACCAGGTTGAGGCGATGTCCGGCCTGGGCGAGGCCGAGCGCGGCGCGGGTCTGCTCCTCGGCCTGGCGGGCGGCGGCGAACTGCAGCGCGGCCCCGGCATCATGGTGCAGGAGTTCAGCGGCGCGTTCCAATTCATAAGAGCGGTCGCGCGCCAGGATCAGTTCGCGATCACCAGGCATGCCGTCGCGCGCCTCCTGCAGCGTACGATGCAGGTTGCGTGCGGTTCGCGCCAGCGGCGCCGCCGCCTGCACCACGGTGTGGATGTCGCTGGCGCCAGTGGCGGCGGCCAGCCGCTCCTCGAGACCATCGATTGCCTTGGCGAAGGCGTCGAGGTGGCGCACCAGGCCCTGGATCCCGGCTCCGCCGGCCGAGGCGTCCCAGGTGCCGTCGGCCCGGCGCCAGAACAGCCGTCCGGCGCGGGCTGCATCGCCCGGCTTAGGTAGGTCGTGCAGTACCAAGAGCAGATGTCCGTCGGCGATCATGCAGCGCTGCCGGCCGACCTCGTCGCCCAGGCGACCAGCGAGGGCGGGGGGCAGTTCCCAGGTGCGGGGTAGCAGGCGCGAGGCGGTCATGATGGATCCTTTGCCGAGAGGATGGCGTGCGGTCGCCATCGCGCCACAGCACGCCGGATCAGGCAGAGGAGCCGAGCGCCAGGCGGAGGTCTGACGCCAATCGTTCCAGCTCCTGGGCCGCCTGGCGCGTCGTTCCTGCCGCCACGGAACTGGTCGCGGAGATCCGTTCCAGTTCGGCCACGACCCCTTGCAGCGCCTGTCCTTCGCTCGCCGAGCGGCTGAGGATCGAGGCCATTTCGCGCGTCGTCGCGACCTGCTGCTCGACCGCCGTGCTGACCTCGCTGACCGTCTCGGCCGCCTGGCGCATCAATTCATCGATCGCCTGCACCTCCTTGGCGGTGCGTTCGCCCACGGCCTGCATCGAGCTGATGCGCGAGGAAATCGCCTCGGTTGCTTCGGCCGTCTGCCGGGCCATCGCCTTGACCTCCTGCGCCACGACGGTGAAGCCTCGACCATGTTCCCCAGCTCGTGCGCTCTCGATGGTCGCATTGAGCGCGAGAAGGTTCACCTGCCGGGTGATGTGGGCGATGAGATGCGTGGCCTCGCCGACCTTGAGGGCGGCAGCACGGAACTCCTCGAGTGATTTTCCCGCGTTGGTGGCAAGGGTGTGCGTCCTGGACACGGCGTCGTTGGCGCGTTGTGCACTTGTGGCCACCGTCGCCAGGCTGGTCGTCAGCTCCTCGACGCCGGCTGCCGTGCTCTCCAGTCCAGTTCCGATCGTCCTGACCTGCGAGGCCAGTTGGCGGGTGTGCGCATCCACTGCACTAGCAGCCTCGGCCCCGCTACGTCCTGCCTGCGACAGGTCGACGGTCGTGCGGGCGAGGTCGGCGCCAAGCCGCTGGGCTGCGCCATGGCGACCGGCGGCAAAGGTGGACCAGTCGACATGCGTCGTTCCCAACGTCGCCGTCAGCGCCTCCAGGCTACGATTAAACGACACAGCGAGTTGGCCGAACTCATCGGCTGAGTTGACGGGCAGCCGACTCTCCAGGTCGCCTTCGGCGAGCCGATTCAGCGCCGTGGCTGCGGCCCGCAGCGGACGCAGACGGCGATGGGCGACGACCAGGAGGACGAGGACGGCGACGACCAGGGCGGTGAGGGCCATGACCCCCAGGCGCTTCTGGCGTTGGCTGGTCGATTCCACGGCCTGCTGCAACTCGTTTTCGCCGGAGCTCGCGGCGGCAAGCAGGACCTGCTTCCCGTCCTGCTGCCTGGCCGCCAGTCGGGAGGCTGCGGATGCCAGGATGTCGCGGGTGAGTTCGTCGAGCATGCGCGTCGGCTCGGTGTCCCGTCCCACCATGTAGTCATCGGCGCGATGCAGCCCCTCGGCCCAGGTCTCCGCCAGATCGATCATCGCCCAGGCATTGCGGTAGGAGACCGTGAGCAGGCCGTGAGACTTGACGAAGGCCTCGATCCGTCCCTCCATCTCCCGGTCGCTGAACAACGCGGCGAGACTGCGTGCGGTGGCCGTCACGGCGGCCTGGTGCTGTTCGAATGCGCGGATGAAAACCTCACGCTGATCGGGGCGTTCGCCGCGCACGATGAGGTTCTTGAAGGCGAGCACCTGCTTCTGGAAGTGGAGCTGCAGCGAGCGGACTTCATCGACCAGCCGGGCGGACCGTCCTCCCTGATCGACCAGGTCCGATGCCTGCTGCGTGGCTGATCCGACCAGGGCCTGCTGGGCGGATGCGGCGGAGGCGGCCAGGAGCAGCGCATCGGCATGCGTCTGCCGGTTGAGCAGCCACAGGCCGGCGGCGGCCGCCAAGGTGAGCGGGATGGTCAGGAGGATAAGTTTGGCGATGACGGAGCTGAACATGGCGGAGGCACCGTGGAGATCCGGAATGAAACGGCAGGGTCGGTGATAAGGCTATCCGGTGCAGGAAGAAACCACAACCGTGCATCCATATGCATGGAAAAATATCGGATTGTTCACATATCCTTCACGGGGTGATGCAATGTCCGAACTAATGGAGAAGGGCATCATGGCTTGGATCGACACGCTCGCCCGACTCGATCTCGACGCGACCGCCGGCAGCAACCGCGCGAACCAGCAGCGCGTTTGCCGCGTGGTCTTCGCCTGGGCGAGCCGGTTGGGTGACGGCTGGTTCTGGTACGCGCTGGCTACCGCCCTCCTCCTTGTCGAGGGCTTCGCTGCCGTGCCGGCGGTGGTGGTGATGGCGGTCGCCGGCGGGGTCGGCACCGCGTTGTACGCGCTGCTCAAGCGCGGCATCCGCCGGCCGCGGCCCTGCGCCGTGCATGCCGGGCTGATCCTCACTGTCGCTCCACTCGACCGCTTCTCGTTTCCGTCCGGCCACACTCTGCACGCCATCGCCTTCAGCGTCGTGGCCACCGCGCACGCGCCCCAGCTCGCCTGGGTGGTGTGGCCCTTCGCGGGGCTGGTGGCGTTGTCGCGGCTGGTGCTCGGTCTGCATTATCCGAGCGATGTGCTGGCTGGCGGGGCGCTCGGCGCGACCCTTGCCTGGGCCGCCGTCGCCATTGCCGCCGCGGCCGGGGTGCCGGTCTGAACGGCGGACGGGGAACGCCGGCAGGGAGGAGGATGGGGCCGCTCGGCGGCCGATCCCTCCCGTCGTTCCCCGTCCGCCTTTCTATTCAGGGGCTTCGCCTGCGATCCGAGTGGCATGGGCGTCTCGCCCATGTGCGCTGCCATCGAAAAGCACGGGCAAGATGCCCGTGCCACGTGAAGACGGCGATGGGCCCCTTTAGGCACGAGGAGTCACCATGAGTAAACGCCAGGTCGAGGTCGTGGTCATCAGTGATGTCCATCTCGGCACGGCCGCTTGCCGGGCGGCGGAGCTGAATGCCTATCTCAAGAGCATCGAACCGGGCATCGTGGTGCTCAATGGTGACATCGTCGATCTGTGGGATTTCCGCAAGGGGTTCTGGCCGATGGCCCACACCAAGGTGGTGCGCCGCCTGCTCAAGTTCGCCGCCGACGGTATTCCGGTGCACTACGTGACCGGCAACCATGATAGCGCCATGCGCCGCTATGCCCCGCTCGGCCTCGGCTCGATCAATCTGGTGGACCGTCTGGAGCTGGTCCTGGATGGGCGACGCCACTGGTTCCTGCACGGCGACGCCTTCGATCTCGCCCTGGGCACGCCCCGGCTAATTAGTGGCGTCGGCACCATCGCCTACGATGCGGTGTGCGCGCTGGGCGTCGGCCTCAACCGCATGCGTAGCTGGATCGGTCTGCGTCCGGTATCGCTAGCGGCGGCGTGCAAGCGCAGCGTCCCTGCCGCCCGCCGGCACATCGCGCGGTTCGAGGACATCTGTCTGCGTTCCGCCGCAGCCCGCGGCTATGATGCGGTGGTGGCCGGCCACATCCACGTGCCGTGCCAGCGCAGCGCCGTGGTCGAGGGCCGTGCTGTCACCTATCTCAACAGCGGCGACTGGGTCGATTCGCTCAGCGCCCTCGAATACGTCGATGGCGCCTGGCGTATCGTCACCTGGGCCGAACTCGCCGCCGCCGGCCAGGTGCCGGTCCCCCATCTCGAAGACAGCGTGGCGATCCTGCCGGCGGCTGCGCGCTGCGCGTGATCACGCGTCTGACCATCGGTCTGCTCGGCCTGCGCCAGCGCCAGCCGCGCAGTCCAGGTGCGATGCGCGCCGCCCAGGACCGCATCCGTGCCCGCCTGGTCGCCGAGCTCGCCCCGCTTCCGGTCGGTCACGAACGAGGGTTGTCCAGCCTGCCGCGCGATGCCGGCCTGCGCGAGGCCTTCGTCAATCGGGTGCCGCTGTCCGGCTATGCCGACCTCGAACCGCTCATCACGCGGGTGGCGCGTGGCGAACCGGACGTGATGTTTCCGGGTCGCGCCTGCGCCCTCGCCCTGACCAGTGGAACCACCGCGGCGGGCCGCTCGGGCGAGCGGCACATCCCGCAGTCATCCGGACTGCTCGACCATCACGCCGCCGGTGGCGCCGTGGCGCTGGCGCGGCTGGCGGCCTGGACCGGAGCGGGCCTCGATGGCGGACGCATGCTGTTCATGGGAGGTTCGACCGAACTGCGGGCCAATCCCCACGGCATCCCGACCGGCGACCTGTCGGGCATCGTGGTATCGCGTATTCCGCGGCTGTTGGCCCGGCTCTACGAACCCGGCCGTGAGATCGCGCTGATCGGCGACTGGGAGCGCAAGCTGGCGGCGATGACCGAACGTCTGGCCGGGGCGGACTTGCGTCTGGCCGGTGGCATCGGCAGCTGGCTGCTCGCCCTCTTTGCGGCGGTCTGCGCCCGGCGCGGCGTCGCCCGCGCGCGCGACGCCTGGCCGCGACTGGCCGGGGTGATCCACGGCGGGCATGCGCTGGAACCGTTGCTGACCCAATTCCAGCACCACCTCGAGCCCGGCACCTGGATGCAGGAGGTCTATCCCGCCAGCGAGGCGTTCATCGCCGTCGGTCAGCAGCCCTGGCGCCTGGGCGACGGACGTACCGCTCCACTCGAATTGCTGAGCGATGCCGGTGTGCTGCTCGAATTCAGCCCCCTCGACGACCAGCGGCCCGAAGCCTGCGTCGGGCCCGAGGCGATCGAACAGGGGCGCGTCTATCGCGTCGTGGTGACCACACCCGGTGGCCTGGTGCGTTGGCTGGTCGGCGACCTGGTACGCGGTGTCGGCCCCGGCCTGGTGCGCTTCGCCGGACGCACTGCGACGCGCATCTCGGTGTTCGGCGAACACGTCGAGGGCGACCTGCTCGCCCAGGCGCTGGCAGGGGCCTGCCTCGCGACCGGCGCCAGGATCCGCCACAGCCATGTCGCCCCGGTCCTGCCCGCGCCGGGGGCGCAGCGCGGAGCCCACGAATGGCTGGTCGAGGCCGAGGCCGGCTGCGTCATCGACGCCTCCGCCCTCGCGGCTGCGATCGACGCCCGGCTGCGCGCCGAGTGCGCTGATTACGACGCGCACCGCGCGGTGCAGCTTGAGGTGCCGCGCATCACGCTGTTGCCGGAGGGCACCTTCGAGCGCTGGCTGGCCTCCAAGGGCAAGCTCGGTGGCCAGCACAAGGTGCCGCAGGCATGGAGCGACCGCACCCACGCCGAGGCGCTGCTCAGCCTGGCGTCCGGCCGATGAAGCGCAGATAGGCGGCAGGCAGCGGCAGGTAGGGGATGCGGCCGCGATGCACCGAGAGATGCACCGTCTCCAGGTTGGCGGTGAGGTGCGGCACCAGGCGCATATCCGGGTGGACGCCATCGTGTCCGAACCAGCGCCGCCAGGCCCAGCGCAGCACGGCGGGCTGTTTCGCCACCCCGGCTTGCGACGCCACGATCTCGTCCACCAGGGTGAAATCGACCACCGCGAGGATGCCGCCTGGGCGCAGCATGGCGTAGGCATTGGCCACCGTGGCGCGCCAATCCGGCATCATGGTCAGGCTGTAGGCGCACAGCACGACGTCAGCGGGACGCGCTGGCCGCCAAGTCGTCGCATCCGCTTCCACCGTCTGCACGTTGGTCCAGCCGTTGGCAGCGATGCGTCGTTGCGCCACCGCCAGTAGAGAGGGGCACAGATCGACGAGGTGCACCTCGGCCAGTTGCCCGAGGCGTGCGCCCAGCGGTTCCAGGTTGCGCCCGGTGCCGGCACCAAGTTCGACCAGCACGCCGCCCGCTGCGATGGGCAGATCGGCGAGCAACTCGTCGCGGCCATGCAGCAGGCGCTCGCGGAAGCGGTCGTAGGCCTCGGCCTGGCCCGCGTAGAAGCCGTCGAGGCGGGCGGCGTGGTCGCCGGAGCCGCCCATGCCGCGCAGCAGGCTCCACAGCACCGGCAGATCAGAGCGCAGCGACATGGAAGCCTCCGTAGGTGCCGACCCGGTCTTCAGCGTGCAGGCGGCTGGCGAGGGCGCGGTCGAAGCGCAGGCGGTCGCCAAGGCGCCCGCCGCCGTGGCGGTCGTCGAGCCTGACCCCGGGCAGCCAGGGCGGATCGGCACGGGCCGAGCGGTAGAGGACCCGCGCGCCGGGCGAGGCGCGGTCGAGGATGACATCCCATTCCGCCGCGAGGTCATGCGGGCGGTGCGCGCCGAGCCAGTCCTGGTGGTCGAGCAGGACGAAGCGGCTGAAGGGTCGCTCGTCGTGCGTCAGCAGGTTGGCGACCGTGTCGGTGCGCACTTCGAGCCGGTCAAGCAGGCCGCTACGCAGTGCCGCCAGTCCGGCTGGGCGCAGGTACTCGGGGCAATTGTCGCGGGTATAGCCGCCGCGCAGATAGCAGGTCCAGAAGTAGTTCGAGGACAGGGGCAGCAGGCGGAAGACGCGGTCGATGCACGCGCGGATGAAACCGGCGACGCTGTGCGCGGCTGGCGCCAGGGCATCGTGCTGCGCCGCGACCTCGGCGGTCTGCGCCGGCGGCACGCCAAGCAGGCTCATGGTGGTCTGGCGCGAGATGGCCCAGGACAGGAACGGCGTCCACAGGAGCGGGGCGACGTCGCGGTCGTAGATCGCAGCCTGCTCGGCGAGGTTCTGGCACTCCAGCATACGTTCGACGGCGAGGCGCAGGCCGGGGCGCGAACGCAGGTAGGCGCGCATCAACCGGGCGACCAGGCCCGAGAGGCCATGGAAGTAGAAGCTGCCGCCGCCCGAGCCGTCGAACCAGTGCATGCGCCGATCCCAGAACGCGCGCGCCTCGGGGGTGATGAGCGGACGCAGGCGCGAGCGGTAGAGTTGCTTCGCGGCGGGGTGGCGACCGGCGCCGAACAGGGCGAAGACGTCCTCATCGTCGCAGGCGCGGATCGCGGCAACCTTCAGTTCAAGCAGCGCGCCCTGGCGCGGATTGGCATCGACGGCGACTACGCGACGTGGCCCGCACAGCAGGTAATCCAGCGCATTGCAGCCGCCGCTAGTGATCACCAGCACCTCGTCCTCGCGGTCGAGGGCCAGGGCCTGGCGGTCGCAGGCCGGGTCCTCCCAGCAGGCGTTGTAGAGCAGCGAGTTGTTGTAGAGGCGGTCGAAGACGCCCTGATGCAGCCGGCTGGTGATGGTGGCCATACTGGGGTCATGCGTCGACGCGTGAAGATTGCATGGAAGGCTCATGGAGAATTCATGCGCCATGCATCTGAGTTGTGAACATCGACGCATGTCTACCCGCCTCCTGTCCATCTCCCTGGTCACCGAGACCTGGGCCCCCGAGATCAACGGCGTGGCGATGACCCTTGGCCGACTGGTCGGCGGACTGGCCAGGCTTGGCCATCGCGTCCAGGTGGTACGCCCGGGCCAGGGCCACGAGGACGGGCGTTGCGCCGTCGAGCATCCGCTGGTCAGCGAACTGGTGCGTCCCGGCCTGCCCTTGCCGGGCTACCAGGCCTTGCGCCTCGGTCTGCCCTCGGCCAGCGCCCTGGCCACCGCTTGGCGCCGCCAGCGCCCCGATGTCGTGCACATCGCCACCGAAGGACCGCTCGGAGCTTCGGCCTTGTCGGCCGCTACCGCGCTCGGCCTGCCCATCACCTCCAGCTACCACACCAATTTCGACGACTACGCCAAGCACTACCGCATCGGCTTCCTGCGTCCGCTCGCCACCGCCTGGTTGCGCTCGTTCCACAACCGCACCCGTCTCACCCTGGTGCCCAGCGCCGACCTGCTCAAGCGCCTGCAGGCTGACGGCTATGAGAATTGCGCCCTGTGGTCACGCGGTGTTGACATCGAGGTGTTCGACCCGGCCAAGCGCAGCGCCGAGCTGCGTGCCTCGTGGGGAGCGGGCGATAATGATCTCGTATGCCTGCATGTCGGGCGGGTTGCTGCGGAAAAGGACATCCCACTGGCGATCGCCGCCTTCGCCCGCATCCGCGCCGCCCACTCGCAGGCCTGCATGGTGGTGGCCGGTGATGGCCCGATGCTGGCGGGTCTGCGGCGCGACCATCCCGAGGTGGTGTTTACGGGGCGTCTTGATCAGGAAGGGCTCGCCGCAGCCTACGCCAGTGCCGATCTGTTCCTCTTTCCGTCCCGCTCGGAGACCTTCGGCAACGTGCTATGCGAGGCGATGGCCAGCGGAGTCGCCTCGGTCGGCTTCGCCTATGCCGCGGCAGCGATGCATGGTCGCGACGGCGAGAACATGCGCACGGTGCCCTTCACGCAGCCGGAGCGATTCTCTGAGGTCGCCTGCGCGTTGGCCGCGGACGCAGCCCAACGCCAACGCATCGGCGCCCAGGCGCGGAGCGACATGCTCGGCAATGCCTGGGCGCCGGTGGTGGAACGGTTTGCAAGCTGCCTGGCGGGTGTGGCCGACCGCGAAACCAGCCTTGCTCTTGACGGCCTGTGCGCCTGACCGCCAGGGGGCGCCCCCTGGCGGAGGCGGATCGCTACTCAGCCTTGGCAGCGCTGGCGGCCAGCTCGCTGGCGTGGCGGGCCTGGTACTTGGCGAGCAGCTTGGTGGTGTAGTCCGGGTTGTCCTTCAGCTCGAAGCCGGTCAGGTCCTGCACCACGATGGTCTCGCGGTTCACGCCCTTGCCGATGAACTTCTTGTGCGCGTTCTCGGGCACATCCTTGTGCGTGAGGAAGGCCTCGTAGTGGGCGACCTTGCCGAAGAGGTAGATGCGCTGCTTCTGACCTTCCTTGGCGGAGTAGGGGATCTCGGCGTAGAACGGCGAGCCGATGCCGCCCTCGGTGTGGGCCCCGGCGATGCCGGAGTCGCGTGCGCCGCAGCCGCTGAGGATAGCGGCGGCGATGGCGGCGAGGAGGACGAGCGGGAGACGGATGGACATGGAAGGCTCCTGGGAGGCGTGGACCTTGGCGGGAACGATGAATCCCGCATGATCCGCGTGTGAATGTTTCGTGAATTCCGCTTCAGACGGCGGCGATCGCGCGTTCAAGCCGGTCGAGGCCGTCATGCAGGGCGCTGATTGGTATGTTCAGCGGCGGCATCGTCTTGACCACCTCATCGCGCGGACCGCAGCGCTCGATGATCAGCTGCAGACCCCAGGCGGCGCGCGAAATGGCCGCCGCCCGGCTGGGGTCCTGGCAGCGCAGCCCCGCCAGCAGACCGCGGCCGGTGTAGGCCAGGCTGGGATAACGCGCGGCGATGCGCTCCAACCGCGCCCGGACGATGTCGCCGCGCGCCTGCACCCCGGCGGCGAAGGCGCCGTCTCTCCAGTAATGCTCAAGCGCCGCCTGCGCCGCGACGAAGGCGAGGTTGTTGCCACGGAAGGTGCCGTTGTGCTCGCCCGGTTGCCACAGATCGAGTTCGGGGCGCATCAGCAGCAGGGACATGGGCAGACCGAGTCCGCCGATAGACTTGGACAGGACGATGAAATCCGGCGTGATCCCGGCCGGCTCGAAGCTGAAGAAGGTGCCGGTACGGCCACAGCCGGCCTGCACATCGTCGATGATCAGCAGGATGCCGCGCTGGCGCAGGATCTCGGCCAGACCACGCAGCCAGTCCCACGAGGCCGCATTGCAACCGCCCTCGCCCTGCACCGTCTCGACGATGGCGGCAGCCGGCAGATCGAGCCCGCTCGACGGATCATCGAGACGCCGCACGAGATCGGCCAGGCTGTCGTCGCGGCCGCCGTAGCCGTCGAAGGCGGCGAAGCTGGTGTAGCCGAGCGGGATGCCGGCCCCACTGCGCGCCAGGGCGTTGCCCGTGGCGGCCAGCGCTCCCAGGCTCATGCCGTGGTAGCCATTCGTGAACGCGAGGATGGTGCTGCGGCCGGTGACCTTGCGGGCCAGCTTGAGCGCCGCCTCGACCGCGTTGGTGCCGGTCGGACCGGTGAACTGCACGCGGTGGTCGAGTCCGCGCGGCGCGAGGATGCGGTTCTCGAAGGAGCGCAGGAAGGCCTGCTTGGCGCTGGTGTGCAGGTCGAGGCTGGCGATCGGACCATCGGTGGCGAGGTACTCGACCACCGCCGCCTTGATCGGCGGATCGTTGTGGCCGTAGTTGGCGGCGCCGGCGACGCAGAGGAAGTCAAGGTACTCGCGGCCGTCCTCGTCGATCAGCCAGGGCCCGCGTGCTCCGGCGAAGATTGCCGGAAAGCTGCGGCAGTAGCTGCGTACCTGGGATTCGCGGCGCTGGAAGATGTCGTTCGCGGCGGTGGCGCTGATCATCGTCGTCATGGGCACCTCAGATCTTGGCGGCGGTCAGGTGGGGCAGCGGCATGAAGCCGCTGAGATCGAGCATGCTGCGGCGCGCGGGCAGCCTGGGGAGTCGGCCGAGGAAGCGGCCGAGGTGGCGGTTGAACGCTGCGGCATGGCGCAGGGTTGAGGCGTGCGGGACGTAGCCGCCATCGGCGGCGTAGACCCACTGCACCTCGGCGGCGGGAAAGACGCGGGTGGCGAGATCCGGGCGGCACAGGCGGCCGGTGCACGGCCCGTCCATGTCGAGGGTGTGGCGCTCCTTCGAGCCCCACAGGATGAGGGTCGGCGCCTCGCACAGAGGACGGCGACCGTCTGGCAAACCGCGCAACTGGCGCATGCCCTGCACACGCTCGACCGCGGCATGCGCAGGCAGGGCAGCGAGTGCGGCGCTGATGCGATCGCGGATGACGCGGTCGCGGCGCGCGGCGAAGGCGGCCGGGGAGAACGGAGCGAAGGGGCCGGGCCAATGCTTGGCTGCGGTGTCCTCATCGACCGAGCGCATCGCCAGTTGGCGGAAGAAGCTGCGGCCGCGCTCCAGCGCGACGCAGGGATCGCCGCCGCGGCCATCGACCGCTTCGGCTATCGGACCCACCAGTCGGGTAAGCACCGGCGACAGGTCCCGGCTGCTGCCCATCGGACTGATCAGGACGAGGCCGGCTAGGCTGGCCGGGTCGTTGCGCTCGGCCCGGCGGCGCAGCCATTCCAGGGCGACGCCGCCGCCGAAGCTCATCGCCACCAGGACGCAGCGGCGGCCGGATTGTGCCGCGCGCACCATCTCGCGGTCGATCGCTGTGAGCGTGGCGTCAAGATCGAAGCCCATCCCAGACCAGCTGGCGATCGCCACGCTGCCGTGACGGGTGAACAATCGCGTCTGGCGCAACCACGCTTCCGGACCATCCGGCACCAGGCCGGGCAGGCACAGCAGATGCAGGGGGGCCGGACCGTGGTGGCGTTCGATCGGCAGAGGGGTGTCGGCGACCATGACGTCCAGCGTAGATCCGACAATGAATGGATGGAGAATCCTCGATGAAGCTGGAGCGCGGGCGCCCTCGCCCGACCGGCGCGCAGGCGCCCCCGCCT
>JAIFND010000037.1 GCA_020047915.1 bacterium
ACACACCCGATGTAAGAGCCGTATGCGGTAACGCCGCACGTACGGATCCGCGCGGGGGGCGGCTCGAAAGGGCCGTCCCTACCGCCATCGATCCGTTCAGCGGTAGCGGGTCTCGTCCCGCACGCAGCGCATCAGCCAGCGCAACCGGCCGAGGCCGGTGCCGGCGGGGATCGAACCGGCGGTGGCGATGTTGAGCCGCCCACCTGCGCCGATCGCGGCGAAGTCGCTGCGCACCCGGGCGCGGATGTCCTCGGGGCTGCCATTGCGCAGCAGGAACGGGGGCAGGTGGCCATCGATCACCGCCTCGGGCATGCGGGCGCGGATCACCCGCGGGTCGATCTCGGGGCCATAGTTGACCTTGCCGATGCCAAGCTCGCGTTGCGCGTCGAGATGATGCGCCATCGCCGAGTCGCTGTGCTGGTAGCGCGAGGCGTCCGGCAGGGGGGCGAATTCCTCGAGCACCGCGCGCAGCACCGGCATGCAGAAGCGTCGGTATTGCTTCGGATTGAACAGGCAGCAGTTGTCATCGGTGATCCACCAGCCCTTCCAGTCGCAGCCCGAGAAGGCGCGCAGGCGGCGGGCCAGGCGCAGATACCCCTGGGTCAGCACGCGAGTGAAGCGGTCCATCAGCTCGGGCTCATCGATGCACCAGATCAGCGCCACCTGCGGATCGAGCACGGAGGTGATCGCCGTGGCCGGGCCACGCGAACCGGTACCGAGGTGGGGCATTTTCCCACCTGCCGCCTTGCGCCGCTCCCACTCCGCCAGATACGCCTCGGGCAGGCACCAGGATTCGATGTCGATCGCCTCGGCGCGGTCGAGGATGCGTGCGAACTCGGCCGGGTCGCTGGTCACCGGTACAAACCACGGCGTACCACCTTCGTGGTAGGCGAACTCGCAACCGAACAGGTTCTCGATGCGTTTTGGTGCCGTCTCCCACGAATCCTCGTCGTAGGCGCGGACCCGCAGGTGTTCCCACAGGAGTGCGTTGGCCTGGCGATGCAGGTCGTCGCGCCAGGGCTTGTCGCGATAATAGCGCAGCGTGCTGGCTACGCCGAGGAAGCTGAACAGCCAATGATCATCGCTGGTCACGCTGGCCAGCGCGCAGCGTGGTTTGTCCTCCCCGGGCCGGGTGCAGAGGCTGTTCTCGGCCCAGAACGACTCGGCATCGAGGTCGCGGGAAAGTTCGAGGAAGTCGGGATCCATGATGATCATGGCTTGCATCATGGCGTGTGCGGCGCCGGACGCAGTGGTGGGCCAGGAGCATCAGGTGGATGCAATACGCGCGGCCCTCACCCCGCCATCACCGCCGCCAGGCGCACCGCCTCGACCATCGAGCGGTGCTCGGCCCGGCCGGTCCAGGCGATGTCGAAGGCGGTGCCGTGATCGACCGAGGTGCGCACGATGGGCAGGCCGAGGGTGACATTGACGCCGCGGTCGAAGGCGAAGGCCTTGAACGGGATCAGGCCCTGGTCGTGGTACATGCACACCCAGCCGTCGTAACGCGCACGCGCCGCCGGGGTGAAGGCGGTGTCCGGGGGCAGCGGGCCATCGGCGTCGATGCCCAGTTGCAGCAGTTTGCCGACCGCCGGGACGATCAGCCGCTCCTCGTCGCCGAACAGGCCGCCCTCGCCGGCGTGGGGGTTGAAGCCGAGCACCGCCAGGCGCGGCGCTCGGCCACGCAGCCGGCGCAGGGCCTCGGCAAGTTGACGGCCGACGCGGACGATGCGGCTCGGTTCCAGTGCGGCCGAGACGCTGGCCAGCGACTGGTGCACGGTGACCAGGGCGACGGTGATCTCCTCGTGATAGAGCATCATGGTCTCCTCGCTCACCCCGGTGCGCGCCGCCAGCCATTCGGTGTGGCCGGGGAAGGGGATGCCAGCCAGCTTGATCGCCTGCTTGTGGATCGGCGCGGTCGCCATCGCCGCGTAACGCCCGTCCAGGCAGCCGGCGATGGCCAGTTCGATGCAGGCTCCGGCGGCGGCGCCGTTGCCGGCGGCGATGCGCCCGGGCTCGACGTGGTCGGCAGCGAAGCCGGGCAGTTCGGGTTCGTGGATCACCGCCGGCATGGCCAGGGCGAGGCGGTCGGCGACGCGCTGCAGCAGGGCGCGCGAGGCGATGGCGACCAGCGGCAGACCGGCCAGGGCGGGGTCGGCGCAGGCCTTGAGCAGGACTTCCGGGCCGACGCCGGCCGGGTCGCCCATGGTCAGGGCGATGGGTTTCAGGGGCATGATGGGGACGGTGGCGGCCGGTCGGGAGGGGCAAGCCGGCGCTGGCATCGGCGGGCGGGGGCCTCAATCTGCCGGCCTTCCTTCGCCTGCGAAAGGCCTTCCATGCGTCTCGTCCGCGCCCTCGTCCCCTCCCTCGCCCTGGTCGCCGCGCTCAGCGCCGCCGATCCTGCCCCGTCTGCCGCCCCGCTGGTCGTGCGCGTCGCTGACGGCGCCAAGCTGGTCAAGGACTGGGATGCCTCGATCTACGCCAAGGTGTGGGCCGACCCCGCCGCCGAGGCCCTGCGCGCTGCCTGGACCGAGGCGCTCACCGGGATCCAGGCTGAGATCGGCTTCGATCCGGTCGCGGCGCTGAGTGCGATGCGCGGTATGCACATCGCCTTCCTCGGCATGCAGGGCGAGGAGCCGAAGATCCACCTGCGCGTCGATCTCGGCACCTTCGCCGCCCCGGTGCTCGCCCAACTGCGCAAGGATGCCGACAAGGGCCAGGCCAAGCAGATCGCCGGTGCCGACGAGGCGGTCGGTGACGAGAAGACGACCGTCGCCCGCTTCGGCAATGTGCTGGTGTTCGCGCTCAACTGCGAGCCGCTGCCCGCAGCGCCGGCCGGCGAGGCGTCGGCCGCGCTCGCCCTCGATCTCGATGCCAAGCGCCTGGTCGATCTGATCGCCCCGGCCATCCCGGCCGAGAAGAAGGCCGAATTCGACAACTTCGTCAAGAACGCCGCCACCTACCTGGGGCAGTGGAAGTACCGCGGCGATCTCGTGCCGGAAGGCATCCGCGAGCGGCTCGAAGCCAATGTCCCGGCTCCCGGCACCCAGCCGGTCGATCGCACGGTGCTGGCGCGCCTGCCGGCGAACACCCTGATGGCGGTCGCCTACGGCTTCGACGGCAAGGCCTACTGGAAGCTGGGCGGCGAGGCCCTGCTCACCCAGCTCGATGGCGCGATGCACGCCGGCGTCCCGGTCGGCCCCGAACAGACCGCCCAGGAGATCCAGGGCCTGCTCGCAACGATGGGCGTCAACGCCTCGCTGCAGCAGATCGTCGAAGGCCTGAGCGGCACCAGCCTGCTCGCCATCACCCAGTCGGCGCCCTTCCCCGCCCTGACCATCGCTCTGCCGCGCTCGGCCCCGCTTGACCAGCTGCTCGGCGTGGCCCTGGCGCAGATCGGCGGCGCGCTGCCCGAAGAGGGCCAGTCGGCCCCGATCGTCATCCCCGGCGCTCCGATCCCGGTGCCGATCACCCTGCTGCGCGACGCCAAGCACTGGGTCCTGAGCACCGATCCGATGCTGTCCGGCACCTGGCCGAGCGGCGCGCCCGGCGGCTTCGCCGACACGCCGATGGCCAAGACGCTGTACGGCAAGGCGCCGGCCGACGCCGCGCTGCTCGGCGCCAGCGACACCCCGGCCGTGCTGCGCACGGTGCAGGGCCTGCTCGGCTTCGTCCTCGCCTCGAATGACAGCCTGACCCCGCAGCAGAAGCAGGCGATCAACGGCGCGCTGACCAAGTTGGCCGCCAATGCCTCGACCGGCTACGTCTTCACCGGCAATGACGCCAAGGGCTCGCGTACCGAAGTGCGCGGCCTGATCGGCTCGGGCGTCGTCCCGATTATGGTCGGTGCGGTGGTCGCCGGTGCGGTGATGAGCAAGCGCATGAACGACCAGATCTTCGACGGCGGGCAGCCCGCGGTCGAGGACGCCGCGGTGACCCCCGAGGTCAAGGCGATCGACACCCTCAGCGCGGTGCTGTTCCAGGCCCAGATGCAGTTCAAGGGTGCCAACTACGTCGATCAGGATGGCGATGGCACTGGCGAGTACGGCACCCTTGCCGAACTGACCGGCCTCGCCGCCCTGCCGGGCGGCAATCCGGCCGACAACCTCGCCGCCGGCCTCGACCTGGCGGCGGGATACACCTACGCCGTCTATCTGCCCGATGCGGCCGGTGCCGCCATCAGCAAGGACAGCGAGGCGCGCGTCGCCGACAAGGCGTCCGCCGATGCCCAGGAGGCGAAGTTCGTGATTTACGGCTGGCCGAGCGAAGGCGCCGGGGCCGGCCGCATGTTCGCGGTCGATCAGGGCGGCATCCTCTTCGAGTCGCCCTACACCGGCGCCGCGCCGGCGTGGAACGCGCTCTACAACGGCCAGGGCTGGGACGGTATCCCGGCCTGGCAGCCCGCGCAGCGCTGATGCGCTGCGTGCTCGCCGTCCTCATCGCCTCGGCGCTGATCGCCGGCGAGGAGGATCCGGTCGTGGTCACGGTCGCCGATGGGGCCGTGATCGAGGCGCATTGGCAGGCCTCGGTGTTCGGACGCACCTGGGGCGAGGCTGTCTTCGCCCCGTTGCGCCAGCGTCTCGACCGCGAGCTGGCCAGCATCGGCGACGAGAGCGGCATCGACATCCCCAAGGCCATCCGTGCCGCCCGCGGCATGCAGCTGCGCTTCCTCGGCTTCGGCGCCGACAAGCGCGGTCGCTGGGGCATGCAGGCCGATCTCGGCACGCAGGCTCCGCAGGTCGCCCGGCGCTGGGCCACCAGCGAGCGGCGGCCCAAGCCGCTGGAGCTGGCCGGCGCCGACGAGGCGTGGACGATCGGTGGCAGCGTGCTGGCCCGCTTCGGTGGTCTGGTCGCGTTCGGCGCCCCGGCCGACGCCCTGCCGCTGGCCCCGGCCAAACCGGTGGCCGACCTCGCCTTCACGGCTGATCTGAACGCGCTGATCGGCCAGTTCAGCACCACCGTCCCCGCTGCCGAGCGGGCGCGTACCGAGCCGCTATTCCGCCTGCTTGCGCAGCGTTGCCGCAGCTTCGCGATGCGCGCCGACCTCGCCGCCGATGGGGTGCGTTGGCAGGCCACGCTCGACGCCGAGGTCGCTGGCCTGCGTGCGGTCGAGACCGGCCTGCTTGAGCGTCTGCCCGCCTCCACCGTGGGCGTGACCCTGCTTGGGTTGGATGGGCCGGGCCTGTGGCGTGCCTGGGCCCCGGGCCTGCTTGCCGCCCTGGCTCCGCTGTTCGACGACCCGGCGATCGGCGATGCCGCCGCCGTGCAGGCGCGCGCCGATGCCGCGCTACAGGCGGTCGGCGTACCGGGCGGTCTGCGCGCCCTGGTCGAGGGGTTCGACGGCACGTTGCTGTTCGCCCAGACCCCCGGCATGCCTTTTCCCGGTCTCACCCTGGCGGTGCCGCGCACCGCCGCCTGCGATGGCCTGGTCGCGCTGGTCTGCCAGCGCCTCGGTTGCGCTCCGCCGCCGGCGGGCGGCAGCGCCCTGCTGCCGATTCCGGGTGTGCCTCTGCCGCTGCAACTGGCGTGCGACGCCGGGCATTGGGTGCTGACCACCGACATGCAGGTGGCCGCGACCTGGGCTTCCGGGGCGCCGGGCGGCTTCGCCGCCACGCCGCTGTGCCGCGAACTGCTCGCCGCCGCACCACGCGGTGCCTGCCAGCTCGGTGCCAACGATACGGCGGCGACCCTGCGCATGCTGCTCGGTCCGCTCAACATGTGGCTGGGTACGCAGCCCGATCTGACCATTGCGGAAAAGCAGGCGGCGATGAGCGGACTGCTGCGCCTGGCGGCGGTCCTGCCGCCCGGCCTCCACTGGGCCGAAGCACGGGATGGGCGCTGGCTGGCGCAGGGTCGCGGTGGCGACCTCACCTGGATCGCGGTCCCCGCCATCGTCGCCGCCATCGCCATCCCCAATCTGCTCGAAAGCCGGGTGGTGGCCAACGAGGTGGCGGCGGCCGTGACGCTGAAGTCCGGCATCTTTCCGGCCCAGGTGCAGTTCCAGGCCGGCGGCTACCAGGACGAGGACCAGGACAACGTCGGTGAATACGGCCTGCTTAGTGAATTGGCTGGCCGCCGCGCGACCGGCAAGGTTCCGGTCGATGCGCTGCGTCTGCTCGGCGGTCCGCTGCGCAACGCCAACTTTTCCAACGGCTACTGCTTCGCCTGCTGGCTGCCGGACGGCAAGGGTGGCGCGATCGGCGAGCCCGAGGGCGACGCCGCCCGTCCCGGCATTATCGATGGCGCAGCCGTCACCGATGCCAATGCCCAGGAACGCCACTGGGTGGTCTACGCCTGGCCGAACGAGGAGGGCAAGGGCCGCCTGATGTTCGCCCTCGACCAGACCGGTCAGGTCTACGAGACGCCGTGGGATGGGCAGGAACCGGCGTGGAACGCGCTGTATGGCGGTGGCGCCTTCGGTGCCGCCCCGGTGTGGGAACTGCGCCAGCGCTGACCTGCATCGCCAATGGCACCTGACTTAACGAACCCCTCTGTCGGCCTTGAGGTGCCACTTGCTTCCGATGCGAAATGCATGGCGTTTTTCAGCACGACC
>JAIFND010000015.1 GCA_020047915.1 bacterium
CCAGGGCGGCGGCGGTCTCGCTGGTGCCGTTGGCCAAGGCCTGGGCGCCGCTGGCGACCTGTTCGCTGGCCGAGGCGGTCTGCTCGCTGCACGCACCGAGTTCGGCGATGATGCGCGACAGGGCCGAGACGATGCCCTTGGTGATGAAGAAGGCGAAGCAGATGCCGAGCAGGATGACGATGATCACGCCGGTGACCATGACGGTCGAGGCGCTCTGCAGGCTGTTGGCCGCTGCGGTGGCGGCGGATGAGGTCTTTTCGATATTGACCTTGGAGGCACCGCGCGCCGCTTCGACGACGAGAGCTGCGGCAGCGCCACGACGCACCCCGATTTCACCCAGCTTGCGATCCAGAGCGATGTAGCTGTCAGCCGCCGTCTTGTAGTTCTTGGTCGCCTGCGTCAGCCGCTTCAATTGTTCGAGGTTGGCCGGATCGCGCGCGCCCTTGACGAGGATGGCGAGCGCTTCGCTGACCGCCTCGAACTCCTTGTTGGCTTTGTCAAAGATCGTCGGGTCACGCAGGGCCTGGGCCTGCAGGGCGAATATACGGATGTTGTTGCCGCCATCGATGATCGCGTTCGCCTCGTGAAGCATGGCGAGACGCTCTAGCAGGCGCTCGGCTTCGAGTCCCTTCGTGATTTCATCCTTCATCTTGCCTTCCTGATCCTTGATGAGGGCTTCGGCTGTATCCATGAAGACCCCAGCCTCCTTGACCCGGAGGGTATAGGCCTCGCGCATGGCATTCTTCGTCTCCTCGGTCTCACCCAGGATACGCTTGTAATCTGCAGCGGCCTTGGTCGCCTTTGCTGCATTTTCGGCCAGTGCCGGCAGATCTTCTTTCTTGGCCAGGTCGGCAGCCGCCTTGATCTGGGCCTCGACCTCGGCCAGCAGCGTCTTGCCCGCCTCCAGCGCCTTGATGTCGTCCGACAAGGTGTAGGCACGTACGTTGTACATCGTGTCCAGCGAGGTGCGCTCGACCTCGTTGGCGACGGTCACTGCCGGCACCTGCTTGGTCGCCATGTCATTGGCGTTGCTTGCCGCCGTGTTCATGTTGAAGACGGCCAGCAGGCCAAGGGAGAGGGCGAGGAGGAGGACGATGGCGAAGCCAAGTCCGATCTTGGTACCGATGCGCATGATGGATCTCCGGATGTGTTTGTCTTGAATGGTGAGTTTAGGGGAATCAGACCGAGACCAAAACCTTGGCCAGGTCGAGCAGGATGCGGATGCGGTTCTGGCTCTTGCCCAGGGCCGCGACCATGCTGGCATCGATCGACATGCCGTAGGTCGGCGGCGGTTCGGTGTCGGCAGCGGTGAAGTTGGCGACCTCGCGCACGCGATCGACCGCGAGACCGATCTGCCCGCCGTCGCCGGCATCGACGACGATGATCACGTTGTGTTCGTGCGGTTCGCCTGGCTGTAAGTTGAAACGGTTGCGCATCGACAGCACCGGGATGACCTTGCCGCGCAGGTTGACGACACCCTGCATGACCGCCGGGCTGCCCGGCACCGGGGTGATCGGCAGCATGCCGATGATCTCCCGCACTTTCAGAATCTCGATGCCGTATTCTTCGTTGGCTACCTGGAAGGTCAGATAGGTACCGGCGACGGTGCCGGAAGTGGCTGTGGCTGCAGACATGGACTGGCCTTTCAGTGCTGGGTATTGGTCGAGCGGGTGGACATGGTCTGGCGGGTCGCGTTCTGGGTCACCCGGGGCGGGGCGGCCTTGGTCTGGTGCTGGACATCAGCGCCGACCATGTGGGCGAGTTCCTCGACCAGGCGATTGAGCTCCTCGACCTGTTGTTGCAGCGCCTGGCTGGTGGCGCTGTTCTCTTCGGCACCGGCGGCGGTGGACTGCGTGCCCTTGTCCATCTCCTGCATGGCGCTGGTGATCTGGCCGAGACCGGCGTCCTGCTCTTTGGTGCTGGCGGCGATCTCGCCAGCCAGGTCGGCGACCTTCTTGCTGCTGTCGGCCAACTGCGTGATGACCGCGGCGGCATCTTTGCCTAGGCCCACCGCGCCGTCGGCGCTCTTGACGCTGGCTTCGATCAGTTCGGCGCTGTTGCGTGCCGCTTCACCGGCGCGGCCGGCGAGATTGCGCACCTCTTCGGCGACCACGGCGAAGCCCTTGCCGGCTTCACCGGCGCGCGCCGCCTCGACCGCGGCGTTCAGGGCCAGCAGGTTGGTCTGGAAGGCGATCTCGTCGATGGTCTTCACGATCTTGGCGGTGCGGTCGGCGTTGGCCTTGATCTCGGCGATGGCCTTGCCGAGATCTGCCATGGCCTGGGTGCCGCGGTCGGCCGCGGCCTTGGCTTCGCCGGCCAGGCTTTGCGCGGCGGTGGTGTTCTGGGCGGTGGTGCGCACCATCGAGGCGAGTTCCTGCACCGAAGCGCTGGTTTCTTCCAGGCCGGCCGCCTGCTTGGTCGCGGCGTCGGCCAGGCTGGTGCTGGCGCGGGCGATCTCGCTGCTGCCGGTGGCGGTCTCGTCACTGGTGTGGGAGAGGCGGTCGATGAAGCTGGTCAGGGGCTTCACGATCATCGCGCGGTTCATCCACCAGAAGGCGGCCATGACCACGGCGAGGACGAGCAGGCCGACCAGCGAGACGTTCAGGGCGGCGGCATTGGCCTCGGAGTAGTCGAGATCCTTGGTCAGGACGAAGGCGCCCTTGAGGTCGCCGACCTGCATGTTCTCCATCGGCAGGCCGGCCATGTCCTTGCCGTCACCGGTCGGGCTGTTCTTGGGATCACCGTGGCACTGCAGGCACGAGGCGGTCAGGCGTACCGGTCGGGCGTAGGTGATGACACCCTCTTCGATGGCGAAGTAGGAGTCCTTGCCGGCTTCGAAGTCGTCGAAGGCGAGCTTGTGATTCTCCCAGTCGGCGTTCGCAGGATTGCGCGCCAGGATCTTGGGTGACGTGGGGGTATGGAACTCGAAGCCAGCCTCGCCGGCCACCGATTCCACCGCCTTCCACGCCGCGACCACCGGGATGGTGTTGTACAGGTCGCTTTCGCGTAGCGGCTTGCCCGCCTTCAACTGCGCGCTCATCGCCGTCAGGTCGAAGGCCTTGTTGGTGTGCAGTTTGTCAAAATTCTCGCGTACCGTCTCCGCCTGATGGATCATCGATTCCATCACCTTGTGGGTGCCGGTGATCTGCTTTTCACGCAGCGCGATGCTGGTGACCACGATCGAGGCGACGGTGGCGATGACCACGGCGATGGCTGCTGCGACGAGGATCTTGGTGCCGAGTTTCATGCGATTCCTAGAAAGGTTCAGGCGGCGAGCAGGTGGACGGGGTCGATGATCAGGCCGACGCGGCCGTCGCCCATGATCGCCGCGCCGGCGACGCCGGGATGGTGCGGAGATTCGCCGTCGAGCGGTTTGATCACGACCTGCTGCATGCCGAGGATCTCATCGACCTGGACGGCCAGGGTCCCGCCCTCGCGTTCGATGACCAGCAGGACGCTGCGCGTCGGGTCGGTCTCGGCTCCATCGACGTTGAACATCTCGCCGAGCAGGACGACTGGCACGAGTTGGCCACGTGCTTCGATGACCCGGCCACGGCCGAGAATCTCGGAGACCTGGCCAGTGGACGGACGCAGCGCCTCGATGATCGACGTCACCGGCACCAGGAAGCGCTCGGTGCCGACACGCAGGACCATGGCATCGAGGATCGCTGTGGTCAGCGGCAGGGTGATGGTGAAGGTGCTGCCCTTGCCCAGGGTGCTGGCGATCTCGGCCTTGCCCTTGACCCGTTCCAGGTTGCGCTTCACCACATCCATGCCGACGCCGCGACCGCTGACCGCGGTGACCTGTTCGGCGGTGGAGAAGCCGGGCAGGAAGATCAGATTGAAGGCTTCGGCGTCGGACAGCACGGCGTCGGCGGCGATCAGCCCCTTCTCCTTGGCCTTGGCGGTCAGCTTGGCCGGATCCAGGCCCTTGCCGTCATCGGTCAGGGTGACGCTGACGTGGTCGCCGCTGTGCGCGGCGCTGAGCCGGACGGTACCGCTGACCGGCTTGCCGGCGTTGGCTCGGATCTCCTTGTTTTCGATCCCGTGATCGACGGCATTGCGCACCATGTGCAGCAGGGGGTCGGCGATCGCCTCGACCAGGGTGCGATCGACTTCGACATCCTCGCCAATGAGCTGGAATTCGACCTGCTTGCCCAGCTTGCGCGCGGTGTCGTGGACGGCGCGTGCCATCTTCTGGAAGGTGGCACGTAGCGGCACCAGGCGCAGGCCGAGGGCGAGGGCCTGCAGGTCGCGGACGACGCGGGCCTGGCGGCCGACCACCATGCCGAGGCGCTGCGACTGCAGCACTTCGGGCTCCTGCGAGACCATCGCCTGGGCGATGAGCATCTCGCCGACCAGATTGACCAGTTCTTCCAGGCGGGCGATGGAGACGCGGGCGAAGCCTTCGCCCTGGGCCTTGGCCGCGAGATCGGCCTGCTTGGCGACCGCCTGATCGACGACTTCGCGTTTGATCTTGCACGACTCGACCAGCTTCTCGCCCAGGCGCTCGCCGGGTTTCAGCGAGGCGACCGCGGCCTCGACCTGCTGGCGGGTGACCTGGCCGGTCTGCACCAGCAGATCGCCGATGCGCGGCACGTCAGGCGGCAGTTCGATCTCGGAACTGAGACCGGGGCCGTCACTGGCGATCTCAAGCCCGAGTTGACGCGCCAGCGCCGCAGAGGCGCGTGGCCACGGACCACGGTCGTTGCCCGAGCGGCGGAGGTCGGCGCCGAGCAGGCGCAGGGCATCGATGCCAGCCAGGGCCAGCTGATGGTGGCTGGGGGAGAATACCTCTTTGCCGTCCCGCGCTGCGGTGAAGCGGCTTTCCAGGGCGTGCGCCAACTGCTCGATGCGGGGATGGCCGAGATAAGAGGCCATGCCCTTGACGGTGTGGAAGCTGCGGAACAGCTCTTCGATCTGCCCGGCGTCGGGTGTCGCCGAGGCGAGCAGCACCGCCTCGGCCCGGCCGAGGAGTTCGTTCATCTCGGAGAGGAAGTCGAGGATCGAGGGGGCGTCGGGGACAGCGACCGCACTCGGTGACGAGGAGTCTGCCTGCAAGGCTGCGATCACCGGACTGGACGCCTTGCGCACCCGCGATGAGACCACGCACTGCATCAGTTGCTCGGCGATGGCGAGGACGAAGGCGTGGGCCTGGGCACGGCTATCGGCCTTGGCCAGATCGGCCAGGGCGCTACCCATGCTGTCGAGGTGGGTCTGGGCGGCCGATGGCCAGGCTTCAGCAGTGCAGATCGCCTGCAACACATCCAGGCAGCGGCGCAGCCCCGCCCCGTCAGCCGGATCAATCGAGATCAGGTCGCCCATGACCTGATCGAGTGACGGCAGTTGGGGCGCAGCCTCGGTCTTGGCCACCCGGCGCGAGGTCGCCACCGAGGCGCGTTGCTGGTCGGCACTGGAGGGTGAGGGGGTGTAGTCGTCGGCTTCGGCGGGGGGCAGCAGGGCGCTGAGCCGTTCGATGATCGATTGGTCATCCCCCTCGACCGCGGTCTGGGTCTCTGCCGCCTCGATCAGTTCGCGCAGCCGGCTGATCGCGACCAGCAGGATGTCGCAGATCGGGCTGTTGGCCTCGGTGCGCTTTTCGCGCACCGCATCGAGCAGCTGTTCGGCCGCGTGGGCGAGGTGCTGGATGCGCTCCAGCCCCATGAATCCAGCCCCGCCTTTGACGGTGTGCAGCGAACGGAAGCAGGCCTGCACCGCGTCCTCGTCCTGGGCGTTCTTGGACAGCCGTAGCAGGCAGCCTTCGCCGGCATCCAGGTGTTCGCGCGACTCGGCGACGAACTCGTGGATGAATTCAGTGTTGTCGGCTGCAGCGCTCATCGTTCCGTCACTCTACCTCATCCAGGTTCGCAAGTCAAAGAACTGTTTGCTGGACGTACTGGCCAGGGAGACGATCGGTCGGGTGACGGGTTGCACCCCAGCTTAGGTCATGCTATGCTGTTGCACCATGCGCACGCTCATTGTCGATGACGAATACATCAGCCGCCGGGTCATGCAGGAGATGGTTCGCTCGCATGGCGAATACGAATCCGTCGCCTCGGGTGATGAGGCCATCATGGCCTTCTGTCTGGCCCACGATGAATCCCACCCCTTTGATCTGGTCCTGCTCGACATCGAGATGCCCGAGATGGATGGCTTTCAGACCCTGAAGCGTCTCCGGGCCGAAGAACAGCAGCGCAAGGTGGGCGGCCGACTTGCCGCCAAAGTGATCATGACCACGGTGCGCGATGATCCCAACAGCGTATTCGAGGCCTTCCGTGACCAGGCGGAAGCCTACCTGATCAAGCCCGTGCAGGTCGAGCAGCTGCGCAAGCACCTGATCCAGTTGAAGCTGATTTGCGGCGTGTAGGAGGCGGTGCCGGAATAACCCTAAACGCAGCAATTCACACAGCCCGGCATAGCCGGAACCACAAGGTTCATTTTCGGCTACGCCGGGCTGTTCGGCCGTTGCTGCAGGGCTTCGCCCCGCACCCCACGCACTCCTCGCCGATATCTCCGGACG
>JAIFND010000001.1 GCA_020047915.1 bacterium
TGACGATTCGGGCTCAAAGCTCGAAGCTCCAAGCTTGAAGCTGGCCCGGCCCTGCAAACGAAGATGACAAGGTTATTGTCTTCCGGGCCCTTAGCTCACCACGGCATCTCAGCGCGTTCGCCCGCGTCCACCCGGTTTTTCGCCTGATGGGGGAATCGCCCCATCACGACCTGACGTCGGCCAGGTAGGCTGCCGCCAAGGCGATCGGGGAAGGCCCGCGCTGATCCTCGTTCCCGCAAGGGGCCGTATGCGCTACCTGACATCCCAGTTCCGCGGGCCCGGCGACACAACGCCGGGGCGGACTCCGAGCTGCAACGCGAGACAGTCATGGGCATAGCGCCTCAGCCCACCGGCACGGCCATTCCAGGCAGGGCGCCGGTCTCGACGATGCGCCGCCTGGTCAGGGCCTGGGGCCTGCCCTCGCTGGCGATCCTCGCCGTCCTGCTCATCGCCGCGCTGCTGTTGCAAACGTCGGCTCAACTGGACCGGTCGATCGGCACCTTCGGGGAGCAGCGTCAGGTCCTGACCAGCGCCACGTTGCTGCGCACCGGCCTGGGGGAATACCAGCAGGGCATCCTGGCCTACCTCAGGACCGGGGATGAGGCCTTCCTGGGGAGCGCCCTGTCAAATTATGATGATCTGGCCCGCCAGCTCGAGGCCCTGCACCGGCTCGCGCGGGCCGGGGAGGAGGCCCGCACCTCGGCGCTGATCACACTGGCGGCGCAGAAGCTGACCAACATCGCCCAGGTCATCGAACTGCGCGAGGAGAAGCGGCGGGATGCCATGGCCGAAGCCATACGTCTCGGCGAATCGAGCCCCCCACTCGACACCCTCATGAGCGAACTGGACGCGTTCCGCCACGCCCTGGAAGCCAGGCTTTCCGCCGACGATATGGTGCTGAAGAGCCGGCTTGGAACCATCTTCCAGATGACCATCCTGCTGCTTGTCCTGGCCGCCATCATCGCACTGACCCTGCTCTACAGGAAGGGCCGCAGAACCAGGGTGATCCCCCCTGATGACGCCCTGTCGGAAAGCCAGACGGCCCTGGTCTCGCAAGAGAAGCGGAACGTCTTCCTGCAGGACAGCAATTCCGATCTGCGCAGCAGCGAAGAGAACCTCGATGTGACGCTGAATGCCATCGCTGATGGTGTCATCACCACCGACGCCAAGGGTTGCGTGACGCGACTGAATCCCGTCGCAGAGCGGCTGACCGGGTATTCCAGGGCCTATGCCATCGGTCGTCCGGCCGACGATATCTTCCACCTGATCAAAAAGCTGGACCGTTCGCCGGCCCCGAGTCCACTGATGCAGGCCCTGGCCACCCAGAGGATCCAGGGGATCGCCAATCCGACCATCCTGGTGTCCCAGGATGGCAGTGAACGCGACATCAACGACAGTTGCGCGCCGATCCACGGACATGATCGCGAGGTGATCGGCAGCGTCGTCGTCTTCCGCGATGTCTCCAAGGACTACAAGATCCAGCAGGATCTCCGCGACAGCGCCACCCAGGTGCGGACCATCCTCAGCACCCTGGTGGACGGGGTGGTCACGGTGAATGCGACAAGTGGCATCATCATTTCGGCGAACCCCGCCACTGAACGCCTGTTCGGCTACACCCCCACCGAGATGATCGGCCAGGCGTTCCGCCTGCTGGTCCCCGCCCTGACGCATGGCAGCGACATAGCCCGGCTGTGCGACACCCCAACCTGTCTCGCCACCGATGGCATCGGCAACGAAGTCACCGGCCGACGCAAGGACGGCAGCCTGATCACCCTGGACATCGCGGTCGGCGAGATGGACCAGGGCGGACAGCGCTACTGCACCAGCATCCTGCGGGACATCACCGCCCGCAAGACCTGGGAGAGGGAACTGCAGGAGACCTCCGCCAAGCTGAAGGAGGCCAAGGCGATCGCCGACAAGGCCAACCTCGCGAAATCCGAATTCCTCTCCAGCATGAGCCACGAACTGCGCTCCCCGCTCAATGCCATCCTCGGCTTCGCCCAGCTGCTGGAGAGCGAGGATCCGCCGCCTTCGCCGATCCAGAAGGCCAACATCGAGCAGATCCTGCATGCCGGCTGGTATCTGCTGGAGCTGATCAACGAGATCCTCGATCTGGCGCTGATCGAATCCGGTCGCGTCGCCATCTCGCTGAACGCGGTATCGCTGACCGACGTCATGCAGGAATGCCAGGCCATGATCGAGCCGCAGGCGATGAAGCGCGGCATCACCATGGCCTTCCCCCGTTTCACCAACCCCTGCCTGGTGAAAGCCGACCGCACCCGTCTGAAGCAGGTGCTGATCAACCTGATGACGAACTCGATCAAATACAACAAGCCGCAGGGGAAGGTGTCGGTGGCGATCCTGGCGACCGCGCATGGCCGCATCCGCGTCAGCGTCCTGGACACCGGCGTCGGGCTGACGCCAGTCAAGATCACGCAACTATTCCAGCCCTTCAACCGGTTGGGCCAGGAGGCCGGCACCGAGGAAGGCACCGGCATCGGGCTGGTGGTCAGCAAGCGTCTGATCGAACTGATGCACGGCGAGATAGGGGTGGAAAGCCAGGAGGACATCGGCAGCACGTTCTGGATCGAACTGGACACCCACCAGGAGACTGAAGCCGCCACCGCGCCGGAGGAGGCTGCGCCCATCCCCGGCCCCCCGCCCATGGCGAGAACCCGGCCGCACATCCTGCTATACGTCGAAGACAACATGGCGAACATGCGGCTGATCGAGCAGTTGATCGCCCGGCATCCGGAGATGCGCCTGCTGACCGCCCCGAACGGCAAGATCGGCATCGACATCGCCCGAGCCTCGATGCCGGACGTCATCCTCATGGACATCAACCTGCCTGGGATCAACGGCATCGAGACGATGAAGATCCTACGTTGCGATCCCACCACGGCGCACATCCCGATCATCGCGATCAGCGCCAACGCCATGCCCCACGACATCGAAAGCGGCCTGGAGGCCGGATTCTTCCGCTATCTCACCAAGCCGATCAAGATCGACGTGCTGATGGAGACCTTGCTGCTGGCGCTGGAGGTGAACCCGAGGAGTCGGGTGGTGGCGATCATCGCCTAGCGTGGTGGGATGGAGGACCAATGGCGTTGCGTTAAGGACTCTTGGGGACGCAAGGCGGAAGGAGGAAGGCGGAAGGAGGAAGGCGGAAGGCGGAAGGCGGAAGGCGGAAGGCGGAAGGCGGAAGAGTTGCTGAATCGAGTTGATGGGGGCCTGTCGTAGCGCCAACCCATTTTCGACTTCACGACTGGGCCGGCAGTCCAATCCGCATTTCTTCCGCCTTCCGCCTTCCGACTTCCGCCTTCCGCCTTTCCAAGGTCAGTGCCCTTAACGCAACGCCATTGGATGGAGGACGTGGAAGGAATGAAGAAGCGCGGAATGCTGGAATGCTGTGCGACCGCGGCCGTACCAGGACAGCATTCCAGCATAAAGGACGAAATAGATGGCTATGTCTTGCGAGGACGGTTGAGTGACCGTGTTGCCCTCTCATCCCTCCGGTCGTCAACGTCAGGTCGCGCTAATGGCCCAGAGCATCCCGTCCGCGGCGAGCGCCAGGCGACCGGCAGGGAAGCGACGCGCAGCCATCACCTCAGCGCCGCGCCACCCCACCTTTCCGATCATCGGCATCGGCGCCTCGGCAGGCGGCCTCGAAGCGCTGGAGCAGTTCCTGGCGCACGTGGCGAAACCCTGTGGCATGGCCTTCGTCGTCGTTCAGCACCTGGATCCGACCCGCAAGGGACTCATGGTCGAACTGCTGCAGCGCAGAACCGAGTTGACCGTGGTCCAGGTCAGGAACGGGATCAGCGTCCAACCTGAACACGTGTACGTCATCCCACCGGACAAGGACCTGTCCCTGCTGCACGGGGTCCTGCACCTGCTCCCGCCTGCCCGATCAGGAGGCCTGCGGCTGCCCATCGACACCTTCTTCCGGTCGCTGGCGCAGGACCAGCAGGAGAAGAGCGTCGGCGTCATCCTGTCCGGCATGGGTTCCGACGGGACGCTCGGCCTGCGCGCGATCAAGGAACAGGCGGGCCTGGTCCTGGTGCAGGATCCGTCCACCGCCAGGTTCGACAGCATGCCGCGCAGCGTGATCGACGCCGGATTGGCCGACCTCATTGCCCCTCCTGCCGAGATGCCGGGGCGGATCCTGGCCTTCATCCAACGCCATCCGATGATGAGCAGGATCGGGGCGGAATCCGAGCGCAACGGCAGGAGCCACGGTGAACTCGGCAGGATCATCGTCCTGCTGCGGGCCCACTCCGGGAACGACTTCTCCTACTACAAGCGCAACACGCTGTGCCGGCGCATCGAACGGCGCATGGACATCCACCATATCAAGAAGATGTCGGACTACGCCACCTTCCTCCAGGACAATCCCCAGGAGACCGGCCTGCTGTTCAAGGAGCTGCTGATCGGCGTGACCAGCTTCTTCCGCGATCCCGACGCCTGGAAGGCCCTGCGGACAGTGGTCGCCTCCATGCTGGCGGCCAAACGCGAACCAGGGCAGGTGCTGCGCGCCTGGGTCCCGGGCTGCTCCAGCGGCGAGGAAGCCTACTCGCTGGCCATCCTGCTCGCGGAGGCGATCGCCGATCGCAAACCGAGATCGCATGCGCGAGCCCAGATCTTCGCCACCGATCTCGACCGTGATGCCATCGACAAGGCGCGCCTGGGCGTCTATCCCGAAAATCTATCCACCGAGATTTCGCCAGAGCGCCTGAAAAGATTCTTCACCAAGACCGAGAGCGGCTTCCGGGTACGCAAAGAGATACGCGAGATGGTGATCTTCGCGCCGCAGAATCTCATCGCCGATCCGCCCTTCACCAGGCTTGACCTCATCAGCTGCCGCAACCTGCTCATCTATCTCAATGCCGAGGTGCAGAAGAAGGTCATCCCCCTGTTCCACTACAGTCTGCTGCCGGATGGCATCCTGTTCCAAGGCAGCGCCGAGACGCTCGGGGACCACACCGACCTATTCGCGCAGATAAGCAGGAAGCACCGCATCTTCCGCAAGACCGATTCGGTCGTCAGGATCGAGCAGGTCGCCTTCCCATCAAACTTCAGCGGCACTCCGCAAACCGTCCCCGAGGCCCGGACCGCCATGCGGTCCCCTGCCAGCCTCCAGTCGCTGGCCGACCAGCTGGTGCTGCGGCAATTCGCCCATCCGACCGTCCTCACCAACGACAAGGGCGACATCTTCTACGTCAGCGGCAGGACGGGGGCGTATCTCGAACCCGCCGCCGGCAAGGCGAACTGGAACATCTTCGCCATGGCCCGCGAAGGCCTGCGCTACCCCCTCGTCCACGCCTTTCCGGAAGTGCTCAGAAGCCGCGAACCCGTGTGCCTGCGTGGACTCAAGGTCGGGTCCAATCTGGCCACCCAGGTCGTGGACGTCTCCCTCCAACGCCTGCACGAACCTGGACCGCTGCTGGGGCTTGTCGTCGTCGCGTTCTGCGAAACCAGCCCTGCCAGCCCGAGGACGATCGGATCGCAGCACGATGCACCGGTGCGTGGCGCGCATGACAGGGACCTGGAGCGGGAACTGATGCAGTTCCAGGCCGAGGCCCAGGCCACCCAGGAGGAGATGCAGACCTCGCAGGAGGAACTGCGCTCGGCCAACGAGGAGCTGCAGTCCACCAACGAGGAACTGCAGTCCACCAACGAGGAGCTGACCACCTCGAAGGAGGAGGTGCAGTCCATGAACGAGGAGCTGCAGACTGTAAATGCCGAGTTGGTGACCAAGGTCGAGGATCTGTCGCGGGCGAGCAACGACATGAAGAATCTGCTCGACAGCACCGACATCGCCACGCTGTTCCTCGACAAAGGCCTGCTCATACGGCGTTTCACGCCGCAGATGACCAAGATCATCAAACTGATCGCGGCCGACATCGGCAGGCCCATCACCGATCTCGCGTCCGCTATCCGCTACCCGCATCTGGCCAGGGATGCGCGCCTGGTGCTGAAGCGGCTGACCTCGCTGGACCGCACGATAGGGACGCGAGCCGGACGCTGCTATTCGGTCCGCATCATGCCGTATCGCACCTATGACGACAGGATCGATGGGGTCGTGATCACCTTCATCCATGCCACGCCGTCGGTCGAGCCGACCGCGAAGCCCGGTACCCGCGCCACGCCTCTGCAGCGACGCAGGCCAGCCCGTCCCGCCCGTGGCCGATGAGGAGCTCTCGGGCCAGGCCCATGACGCGACGTGATCCGCTCCGGACGGAGTTGATGGCCGAGCAGCACCGCCTGGTCCATGAACTGGAGGTGCATCAGATCGAACTCGAAATGCAGAACGCGGAACTCAGGGAAGCCCAGGAGACATCGCAACGCCTCCTGGAGCGCTTCACCGATCTCTTCGAGTTCGCACCGGTCGGCTATTTCACGCTGAATGGAAGCGGGATGATCCAGGAAGCCAACCTGACCGTGACGGCCTTGCTCGGCCTCGACCGGAGCCGTCTCGTCCGACAGGATCTGGCGAGATTCGTCGCTCCGACGAGCC
>JAIFND010000025.1 GCA_020047915.1 bacterium
AGCCGGCGATGATCCGGCCGGATTCCAATGCGCCTGGCGTCGGTGGCGCAGCCGGTGCGGGAGCGAGGCTGGCGACGGTGACCCCGGCCGACCCTGCTGGATCAGGCGGGATGCTGTCCACCGCCGTGACCATGGCGGTGACGGCGGTCGGGGGCGGCGGGGTCGGGGCCGCCATGCGTTCGCTGCGCGACTGCCGCACGCCGAGCCGGGCGCAGCGGGCTAGGGCGCGATCGATCACCGCCGGCGGGGTGGCCAGGGCCTCGGCGCGTCGGCGCAGCAGACGGTGCAATTCATCGCGGGTCACGACACCGCTTTCCGGCGCGAGCGCCACACCAGCCACAGGCCGAGGGTCAGCAGCGGCAGGGCGAACCACTGGGCGCTGGTGAGATGCAGGGGGGACAGCGAGCCAGCTTCACGTCGTAGTCACCGCGCAGGGTCTCGTTCAGGGCCCGCCACGCGGCGTAGCCGATCAGCGCCCAGCCGGCCGCGGCGCCACGTCCCGGCGCGATGCGCAGCGCCACGACGGTGAGGATGGCGCAGGCCAACGACTCGTAGAGCTGGGTCGGATGCACGGTGCGGCCGAGGTGGCTGACCCCCCACGGCAGGTTGCAGGACGCTCCGTAGCAGCAGCCATTGAAGAAGCAGCCGATGCGTCCGAGGGCCAGGCCGGCGAGCACCGCCGGCGCGGTGCAGTCGGCCCAGGCGATCAGCGGGATGCCGGCGCGGCGGGTGTGCACGACCATCGCCACGCCCGCGAGCAGCAGGCCGCCGAACCACACCGCCCCGCCGCGATCAAGGTCGGCAGCCTGCGCCAGCCAACCCGAAAAGTCGGATATGGGCCCAGGAAATTCGCGGCGGTACTCGACCACGTACCAGATGCGTGCCCCGAGGATCCCGGCGATGGCGGCGATGGCGAGTTGGATGCGGACATGGTCGGGATCGATGCCCACCACCCGCGCCCGGCGCCTGGCGATCCAGAAGGCGAGGCCGAACCCGACCAGCAGCAGCAGGGCGTAGGCGGTAAACTGCAACTGCCCGAACCACGGCACCCAGCCGGCGAGGCCGGCGATCACCGCCCCGAGCGCAGCCGCCAGGCCCGTCCACAACAGGCCGCGTGCCTTCTCCGGCGCCAACGCCGACCAGGCGATGCCGACCGCGACCGCGACTCCGAGGAGGGCAGGATGAAGGAAGGGGATGGAGGCCATGGTCGGGGGCAGGTGGTACGGCTTGTCCCATGATCCGCTGCCAGGTCCCTGCTGCAACCCGGCGACTCCTCCGTCCAGGCCGAGGGGGGCATGGCCAGAGCCCATTCAGGCTGTATGAATTCCGGTAATGGCGGCAATGACGGCAGGTATGTATGGAGGATGACGAGCTGATGCAGGCTTTCCTGGATCGGCGAGCCGACCTCCTTGCCTACCTGCGGGCGATCGGCTCGGCCAACCTGGCCGAGGACGCCTTCCAGGAGACCTATCTCGTGGTGCAGCGTCGTCTTGCCGACTTCCGCCGCGATGGCGACTTTCACGCCTGGGTGCGCGGCATCGCGCGCAATGTGCTGCGTCAGCTTGCCCGGCGCAGCCAACGGGTCCGCGTCCTGGCCGACGATGCGCTGACCGACCTGATCGACCAGGCGGTGGCCGAGGCCGGTCCGCCGGCCGACGAGGACGACGCCCTGAGTGCACTGCGGCATTGCGTGGAGCAACTTGCCGAGACGCAGCGCCGGATGCTCCATCTGCGTTATGGCCTCGAACGGCCGTTGACCGAGGTCGCCGGCGAACTGGGGCGCACTCCGGGGGCGGTGCAGGTGGCGCTCAGCCGGGTGCGTACCGTGCTCGCCGATTGCATCGGTCGGCGGCGGGGGCTGGCATGAGGGGCGAGGATGCCGATGAGCTGGCCCTGCTGCACGGGCGTCTGGTCGAGGGCGACCTCGACGAGGCGGGCCGTGAACAGCTACGCCTGCGGCTGGCCGATCCGGCGCAGCGCGCGCGTTTCGTCGCCGTGATGCGCGTCGATGGTGGCTTGAGCAGGTTGCTCCGGACTGGTCCCGCCGCCACCCATCGCCGGCCACGCCGGGCTCCACCGGTGCGCCGTACCGCGATCGGCTGGATCATCGCCCTGGCCGCCAGTCTGCTCCTGGCGGTGGGGGTGCTTGCCTGGCTGCAGCCGCACTCTGCGCCAACCGCTGAAACCGCCCCGGTGCTGGCCCGCTGGGCGGATCAGGACGGCCGGCCTGGGCTGGCCGCCGGGGCCAGTGCCAGCGGTCCTGGCGAGTTGGAACTGAACGATGGCAGCCGTCTCGGACTCGCCGACGGCACCAGCCTGACCATTGAGTCCGAGCGTATCCGACAGATCTCCGGCCGACTGCTTGTGGCCGCGAAACCGCAACCACCCGGGCGTCAACTGGTCGTCGAGACGGTCAATGCCACGGTTCGAGTCGTCGGCACCGCCTTCTCGGTGACGGTCGCCGCCGATGGTACCACGGTCGCGGTGGATAGCGGTCGCGTGCAGGTGCAGCCGCATCAGGCCGCCGCGCAGGAGCTGACCGCCGGCATGGCGTTCCTGGTGCCCACCACTGGCGCACCGCGTCTTCTCCCGGCCTCCGCCTGGTCGATCGATCTGGCCATGGCGCGGGCGCGGGTCGGGTGGTTCGGAACCGAGAGGAACGACGGCTTGGCCCTGGCCTACGACACGAAGACCTCGCAGGAGTTCGCTGTCGATACGTGGAACGTGCAGATGCCCGATCCCGGCCTGTCCGGGATCGCCGCATTCGACACCGCCTCCCGGCTGCAGGCCAGCCTCACGCTCAGCGCTCCGACCACCCTGGCGGTCAATCTGCAGATGTGGAGCGCCGACGGCAGTCGCTGGCTGGGCGCGGTCCAGCGCACCCTCGACCTGCCGGCCGGCCGACAGGATCTGGACCTGCCGCTGGCCAGCTTCGAGGCCAAGCAGGGCGCCGCATTGACAGAGATGCGCGGCCTGCCCATCAGACGCCTGAGCCTGATCGCCTGGTCCGGTTCCGTCAGCGTCGTCGTCCACCGCCTGGGTATCCGCCGCTGACTCCCCGCCGTGTGGCACACCGACGGATGATGGCGTAGCGGTAGCCGTATGGCCTCACACGCCCAGGTGAATGGAAGCATGCGTTCCCTGCTTCTCGCCCTGGTGCTCGTCTCGCTCCGACTCGACGCAGCCGAGTCCTACGCCTGGGACAACGCCCAGTTGCACGGCATGGGCTTCGTCACCGGGGTGGTGGTCCACCCGACCGCCGACCGCATCTACCTGCGCACCGACGTCGGTGGCGTCTATCTGCGCGATGAGGCCGCCGGCAGGTGGTGGAACATCACCGACAAGAACCGTTCGATTGAGAACGATATCGAATCGATCGCGGTCATCCCCTCGGTTGCTGACGGCGTGGCCTTCGCCTCCGGCAATACGGTGTGGCGCTCCCTCGACGCCGGCACCAGTTGGGTCGATACCGGTCTATCGGTCGAGATGAGAGGCAATGGTGATCGTCGGCGTGGCGGCGAGCGTCTGGCGGTTGATCCGCTGCGTGCGGACCGCATGTGGTACGGCTCACGGATGGCCGGCCTGTGGAAGTGGAATGGTTCGGCGTGGAGTGCTGTTCCGGCCGTGCCCATCGGCGGCCAAGATCCCGATCCGACGCATGTCCCGGCGTGGCCCAGCCTGTGCTACGGCGTCTGTTGGGTTGCGGTCGATCCTACCGGAGGCAATGCGACCACCGGCAGCCAGATCATCTACGCCGGCGTCGAAGGCAGCGGCATCTGGCGCACCCTGAACGGTGGTACGACCTGGGCCATGATTCCCGGTTCACCAGGCAACGGGGATGGTTTTCACCCCATCCGCGGACAGGTGGTGGCCGGCAAGCTGATCACCACCTGGACGGCAGGGGGCATCCTCGACGCGAATGCCAGCGGGGGCGGCGCATGGCGCTGGGACGGCTCCGCCTGGACGCAACTGATGAGCAATACCCGCCGCTGCGCCATCGCCGCCACCACCGATGGTAGCGAACTCGTGCTCGGCGGTTTCGACACCACGCCGACCTTCCTGTCACGCAGCCTGAACGGGGGGACTTTCACCACGATCACGCTCAGTTCCCCGAGTGTGCCGGGCTGGTGGCCAAGCTTCTATCCCTACGGCTGGGGAGCGGGTGCTGCCTTCGATCCGCGGCGGCCTGGCGAGTTGTGGTACACGGATGGATTCGGCCCCTATCGCATACGCAACCTCGGGACCGCTCAGCAGACCGTCACCGCCGAGATGCATGGGGTCGAGGAACTGGTCCTGCAGATGCTCAGCGCCGATCCCCAGGGCGGCATCGTCGCCGGCTGCGCCGATGTGTATGGTTTGAAGGTGATCGATCCCGAGGTGGTCCCCTCTATCGCGATCGTACCTGGCCAGTTCGGCATCACCACCGGTGTGGACCGTTGCTCAGCGCGCCCCGACACCGTCGTCATCGTCGGCAGTGACGAGAACAACGGCACTCCGGTGCACCGGGTCAGCCATGATGGTGGAAGCGCCTGGGCCACCTTCTCGAATCCCAACCCCGCCAAGAGCTACGCTGGGGTCTGGGATGGGGTGGTCGCGGTGGCATCCGGCAACCCGCTGAACTGGGTGTGGTACCCCAACACCGCTTCCTGGGCGGAGAATGGCAAGGGCAGCATCGGCTCGTACGTCACCCGCAATGGCGGGGCGACCTGGACGGCGACGAGCGGCATGCCTGGTTTCATCAGCGATGTCGGCAACCACTGGAACGTCGCCCGCCTGGTGGTGGCCGACGGGGCGCGCGATGGCGTCTTCTACTGCATCGCCGGCAACATCGGCCTGGCCCAGTCGCCGTGGAGCCGCACCGATTTCTTCCGCAGCACCGACGCTGGCGCAACCTGGACCAAGATCGCCTACAGCGGCAGCCTGTACGTGTGGAGTTATCAGATGTCCATCCACCCCGTTCCCGGGGTCGCGGACGAACTGTGGGTCACCTGCGGTGGTCAGGGTGACGGGGTGGACTTCGCGCGCAGCCAGGACGGCGGCAACACCTGGGTCAACGTCGCCGGCATCACCTCGGCCCGGCGTATGGCCTTCGGCGCACCCGCGGCAGGGCGGACCAATCCGGCGATGTTCGCCTACGCCGCGGTCGGCGGGGTGGACGGACTGTGGCGTTCCGACGACGTCACCAGCCTGCCTGGCAGCGCCGCCGGGGCGACCTGGACGCGTATCGATACCACTCAGACCCCGCTGCCCGGCGTCCAGGACATGGTCGGCGATCTACGCGAGCCGGGCGCCCTGTGGTTTGGCACCAGCGGTCGTGGTCTGATCTTCGGCCGTCCTTCCAACGTCGCACCGCGCATCGTCACCCAGCCGGTGACCGCAAGCGCCCGTGTGGGCGGTGCCGCAAGCCTGACGGTGGAGGCGGCTGGTGGGCCGACCTTATCGTACCAGTGGCAACGCTGGTCGGGCAGCGCCTGGGGCGCTGTCGGCAGCAACGCCGCCGCCCTGACCCTCTCCGGACTCGCGTCAGGCGATGATGGCGCCCGCTTCCGCGTGCTGGTCAGCAGCGCTGGCGGCACGACGACCAGCGAGGAGGCTGCGATCCGCGTGCTCGTCGCCAGCAATGCCGGCCCGAGCGTGGCGAGCGCTGCCTCAGCCAGCGTCGCCGGCCAAGCGGTCGCCCTTGCTGTGCTCGGCACCGACGATGCTGGTGAAGCCGATCTGACCTACACCTGGGCGTCATCGGTCACTGGCACGCTGTTCTCCGGCAACGGGAGCAATGCCGCCAAGGCGGTTATCGCCTGGGTGCCGGTCGCCGGCTCATGCACCTTCACCGTGACGATACGCGACGGCAGCAACGCCACGACCACCAGCCAGGTCGTCGCCACGGTCGCGGCTCCGGCCGTGCCCACCGGCTATCTGCGCGCAACCGCATCTTCGGTCACGGCTGTCGAGGGCACGACGGCCACGATCACGGTACAGCGGCTGGGCGGCAGCAGTGGCGCACTGGTGCTCGCCTGGGCGACGACACCCGGTTCAGCTGGTGCCGGCGACTACACCTCGGCTGCTGGGATCCTTACCTGGGCGTCGGGTGACAGCGCGGCGAAGACACTGTCGTTCAATGCGCTGAACGATGGGGTCAGCGAAGGCAGCGAGCGCTGCCGTATCGTCCTGGTCTCGCCGGCGATGCCGGCTGGTAGCCAGGTCGGACTGCTGATCAGCAACGGTGCCGGCAACCAGCCGCCGACGATCAGTGGCGTTTCCGCCTCGCCATCGGTGCTCGTACTGCCCTGAGCGGAAGGATTAGAAGTCGGCCGGCTTGGCAGGCGGCTCAGGCGTGGCGGCGGACACCGCCGGCTCGATCTTGGCAGGATCGATGCCGGCTGGCAGGTGTTTGGGATCATACGGCACGGCCAGGGCCGTGAGGGCGGCGGTCACGGCTGGCTGGTCCTCGGCGAGGGCGGCGCCGGCAATGCGCCAGTAGAGCAACAGGCTGCGCACTCCGGCTGCGATGGCTGGGTCTGCGAGGCAGCTGGTGGTGGCGCGATCGACCGCCACCCAGGCGTTCTTCAGTCGCTGCGGATTGTACAGCCAGCGGTTGCGCAGCACGGAATGAACCGGCGCGAGGGCGCGCATGGTGGCGCCTGAGGATGTCGGCAGGGCAGCGATCTCGGTGGCGAAGGCGATCAGCTCATCGGGGCTGCCGGTCAGGGCGTAGCCATCGATCATCGCTGACCACGGCAGGTTGTCGTCGTAGGCCAGACGCACCGCTTCATCGAACCACAAGCGCCCCTCATCGGGGAGGTTGGCGATACAGGC
>JAIFND010000137.1 GCA_020047915.1 bacterium
CATCCTGGCCTCGATCGAGCGGTTCTGCCTGAAGACATTGAACGCCCACCGGCCAGAGATTCTTCAAGACATTTCAGGTTCGGGACACTAGACGTCGATCCTGGCCACCCTGCGGATGGTGCAGCAGCCAGATCCGCACGGTTGTCCCCATCCCCGGTCAGACGGGTCAAAGTTGCCCCTCTCAAGGCCCCTAGCGGCCCATCTGCTCCAGTTCCACTCCTTTCGTCTCGCGCACGTGGCGGGCGACGAACCAGAGGGATATGGCGGCGAAGGTCGCATAGATGGCGTAACTGGCACCGAGTCCCAGATGTTCGGCCATCGGCGGGAAGGTGGTCGAGATGGCGAAGTTGGCGACCCACATCAGGCAGGCGGAGAGGGCGAGGGCGGCGCCGCGGATGCGGTTGGGGAACATCTCGCCCAGCAGCACCCACACCACGGGCCCCCAGCTGGCGCCGAACGCCACCACGAAGCCATTGGCGCCGACCAGGGCGCATACCGCCAGCAGGCCGCCCAGGGCGGGCTTGCCGTCCGCTCCGAGCGGGGCGAGCAGGAATGCGGCCGCCATCAGGCCGAGGCACAGCGACATCACGGCCGAGCCGATGAGCAGCAGCGGCTTGCGGCCGAAGCGATCGACGGTCGCGATGGCGATCAGGGTGGTGACGATGTTGACCACCCCGGTGAGGACGTTGAGCAGCATCGCCCGCTCCTCGCCGAAGCCGACCGACTGCCACAGGCTGGTCCCGTAGTAGAAGATGACGTTGATGCCCGAGAGCTGCTGGAGCAGCGAGAGGACGATGCCAACCCATACGATCGCGAGCAGGCCGCCACCGGGCCGGCGCAGGTCGGCGAAGCGCGGTGGCGTCCACGCGGCAAGCGACTCTTGGATGGCGGCCAGTTGAACCGCGGCGGTTGCCGGCTCGACGCGCTCCAGCACGGCGCGGGCCTCGGCCTGGCGGCCGTGCGCGACGAGAAAACGCGGTGATTCCGGCACCAGCCAGGCGCCGAGACCGTAGGCGATGGCGGGCAGGACCTCGCTCCAGAACATCCAGCGCCAGGCTGCGGCTCCAAGGATCGGCTCTGTGGCCGAACCGGCAATACGGGCAAGCATCCAGTTGACCAGCAGGGCGGCGAAGATGCCACCGACGATGGCCAACTGCTGCAATGATCCGAGCCGACCGCGCATACGCGCCGGGGCGATCTCGGCGATGTAGGCGGGGGCGACCACACTCGCCGCGCCGACCGCGATGCCGCCGAGGGTGCGCCAGACGATGAAGTCCCAGATCGTGATCGGCAGGCCGGATCCGATCGAACTGACCATGAACAGCGCTGCTGACCACAGCATCACCGGCCGGCGGCCGAGGCGGTCGGAGAGCGGTCCGGCCGCGAGTGCGCCGACCGCCGAGCCGAGCAGGGCGAGCGAAACCGACAGGCCGATGGTCCAGGGACCGGCCGAGAAATGCAGGCGCAGGGCCTCGACTGCGCCGTTGATGACCGCGGTGTCAAAACCGAAGAGGAAGCCGCCCATGGCTGCGGCGCAGGCAAGCAGGATGACGAACCGTGAATCGGAAGGCTGAACCATGCGGGGTATGTTGGCTTCTTGGGCGCAGTGCAACCGGCACCCGGCGTGGCCGGCTCTGCCTTCGTCGTGTGGAACAGCCCGTGATCCCCATGCTGGACAGCGCCCTTCCGCTATCGGATCGTGGCGACATGACCCGGATACTCACGCTCCTGCTCGCGGCACTACTCTCTGGCGTCCTCGGCTCCGCCGAACGAACGGTGTTGTGCTACGGGGATTCGATCACCTTTGGCGAGATGAAGGATCAGGGCGTCGGCGCCGGAACCCGCTGGGTCGATGTGCTGGCCAAGGAGGTCCCCGGCATCCGCACGGTGAACGCTGGGAAGAATGGCCGGACGACCGAGGACCTCGGCAGCCTGGAGAAGGCCATCACGGCGCAGCCCGACTGCGCCGTGATCATCCTCATGCTGGGGACCAACGACATGAAGAATGCCAAGGATGCCGCCAAGGCCGTGGCTGACGGCTCTGCGCGCATGGGCAAACTGATCGATGCCGCCCAGGCCAAGGCACCGAAAGCCGAGATCCTGGTCTGCGCGCCGATCTCGATCGGCCTGGAGACGCTCAGTGATTACTGGCGTGGGAAGGGGTTCGGCGAAGGCACGCAGCGGGCTCTGGCCCAACTGCCCGAGGCCTACGCCGCAGAGGCCAAGAAGCGCAAGGTGCGCTTCGCCAGCATGTTCGCAGCTGTGTCCGCAGCCAATCTTCCCGACGGGGTGCATCCCAACCTTGCTGGCCATGGCGAACTGGCCAAGGCGATGGCGGCGGCACTCAAGGCGAAGTAACGCGGCCCCGGGCTACTTCTCGCGTCTGGCCGGAACACCGGTGAGCATGGTCTCGGCGATGCGCAGGCCGTCGAGGCCGGCGCTGACGATGCCACCGGCGTAGCCGGCGCCTTCGCCGGCCAGGTACAGGCCGGGCAGCGAGCTTTCCAGGGTGTCGGGGTTGCGCTCGAAGCGTAGCGGGCTGCTGATGCGCGCCTCGACGCCGACCAGGGTGCCGGTGGCCATGAAGCCGGGGATGACGCGCTCGAAGTAGCGCAGGGCGGCCGAGATCGCGGTCACCGTGGCGGGTGGCAGCAGGCGGTCGAGGCGGGCCGGACGCAGGCCGAAGCGGTAGCTGGTGGCGACCGGGGCCGGGCCGGCTTCACCGCGCGCGAAGGCGGCGGCGGACTGCGCCGGGCAGGCGTAGTCGGCACCACCGGCGGCGAAGCAGGCCTTCTCCAGGCGGTCGATGGTGTCGAAGCCGGACAACGGATCGTCGCGGTGGTCGTCGGGCTGATTGACGATGAGGCCGGCGTTGGCGAAGCCGCTGGCGCGGGCGTAGCGGCTCATGCCGTTGGTCGAGAGCTGGCCGGGGTCGCTGGTCGCGGCGATGATCTCGCCGCCGGGGCACATGCAGAAGGTGGTCACGCTCTGGGCGCGCAGGTGCTCGGGCGGGCGCGAGACCAGGTTGTACTCGGCGGCGTGCAGCAGGTGGCGCGGGTAGTCGGCGCCGGAGATGCAACCGTACTGGCCGAGGTCGATCACGCGCTGGTCGTGCTCGATGCGGCAGCCGAGCTGGAAGCCCTTGGCCTTGTGCGCGACGCCGCGCCGCGCCAGGGCGGTGATCAGGGCGCGGGCGCTGTGTCCGGGGGCGATGACCACGGCCGGGGCGGTGAGGCGTTCGCCGGATTTCAGCACCACGCCGGTGCAGCGGCCGCCGGATTCGATCACATCGACGACTTCACTGTCCCAGCGGAAGCGGCCGCCGCGCTGTTCGACCGCCTGGCGCAGGCGCTTGCACATGTGCGGCAGGATGTCGCTGCCGACATGCGGGTGGTGACGCCACAGGATGTGGCGCGGGGCGCGGGCCGCGACGAAGGCCTCCAGCAGGAAGCGCATGCGCCGGTCCTTGACCCGGGTGTAGAGCTTGCCGTCGCTGTAGGTGCCGGCGCCACCCTCGCCGTAGAGGTAGTTGGAGTCGGGGTCGATCTCGCGCCGCTCGTGCATGCGCGCCAGGTCGGCTCCGCGCCGTTCGACATCGCGGCCGCGGTCGAGGACCAGCGGGCGGCAGCCGTGCACCGCCAGCAGGTAGGCGCACATGATGCCGGCCGGCCCGGTGCCGATCACCAGGGCGTCGCGCGGCAGGGGGTCGCGCAGCGGCAGATGCCACAGCTGGTCGTCCTGGGCCGGGGGCGCATCCAGCACGGTGACGCCGGGTACGGCGGCGACCGGCGACCCGTCGCGCAGCGTGGCGCGCACCTGATAAACGAATCGCAGGTCGGGCTTCTGCCGGGCGTCCAGCGAGCGGCGTTCCACGGTGTAGCCGAGGATGTCGCCGACCGCGACGCCGCAGGCGCGGGCGATCCACGGCTGTAGATGATGGTCGATGCCGATCGGGGCGCCGCCTTTGAGGCGGGCGAGGGGCACCTCCAGCCGGTCGATGTCGACGGTCAGGGTCTGGGTCATGCGGCTGTCCGGCGGGCGATCACCACGCCGCCCAGGATGCAGGCCACGCCGGCGAGTCCAAGCATCCCCGGCGCCTCGCCCAACAGCGCCCAGCCCAGCCCGAGGGCGAGGACCGGCACAAGGTAGAGGACGATGGCGGCGCGCGCCAGCGGCAGGCTGGCGGCCAGCACCGTCCACGCGGCGTAGGCGCCGGCCGTGGCCAGCACCCCGAGATAGGTCCACACGCCGAGGGCGATCAACGGCCGTTCCTGCAATTCATGTACGACGGATCCGGACCAGGGCAGCAGGACGACGGTGCCGATCCACACCGCCCAGGCCGTCGTCCACCAGCCGCCGATGCGCCCAGCCACACCGGTGGTCCATAGGTTGTAGCCCGAGAAGGCCAGGCTGGCGGCGACCAGACAGAGCAGGTCGGGCAGGGTTCCGCCGGCGCCGGGTGATCCGCCCAGACCGATCAACGCGATACCCAGGCAGGCTGCGACGAGGCCGATCCAGGTGCCGACGCCGACGCGCTGGCCGAGCAGCCACCAGGCGCCGAGGGCGGTGGTCACCGGAGCGGTCTGGATAATGACGGCGGCGGTGCCGGCATCGACGCTGCGCTGGCCCCAGCCGGTCAGCAGGTTGTAGAAGCCGATACCGATGGCGCCGGCCCAGGCGAGACGATGGAACTCGCCGCGGGCGAGCGGCGGTGGACGGCGCCAGGCCAGCGCGACGAGGAACACCAGGCTGGCGACCAGATGCCGGCCCAGGGCCATGCCCTCGGGCGACAGATGGTGGTGGGCGATGGCGGAACGCATCACCACCCAGGTCGAACCCCAGATGCCGACCACGATGCAGCTCAGGAGCAGGATGCGGGGCATAGTCGGAAAAGCAGCAGGCCGGGCTGTGGGCCCGGCCTGCGCAGGTCAGCGTCGGCTGACGGTTGGTTCAGGCCTTGGGGGCTTCGGCTTCAGCGGCCGGAGCCGGCGCCGCAGCGGCGGCCTTGGCCTTGCGGTCGGCCTTCAGCTTGGCGGCGTGCTTGCGCAGGGAGCGGCGGGTGGCCGGGACGAACTTCTTGCCGTCCTTCTTAGGGCCGCCTTCGTCCTTGGCCTTGACCTTCAGCTTGCCCGAGACGGGCACCTTCACGGCGACACCGTGATGCTTGAAGAGCTTGCCCAGCGAATCGCTGAGTTCGGCGCCCTGGGCGATCCACGCCTCGACGCGGTCGATCTTGACCGACATGGCCTTGCCGTCCTCGAGGGTCGGATCGTAGGTGCCGAGCACCTCGTTCGACAGGCCTTCGCGGGCGTTGCGCTTATCGATCGCGACGACGCGATAGAAGGGGCGGTGGAGGCGGCCAATGCGGCTGAGGCGGATGCGGACGGCCATACGGTTTCTTGGTCTCTCAGGTGGAGGGCGGGAAGGTAGGTTGACGTTCGCCGCGCGCAATGGGAAATCTGACCAGCCCGGGGAGCGGTGTCCTGCGGCACTCAGGTCGCGGCGTGGACGATCGCAGCCTGACGGTCGGGTATGATGGGGAACACCCGGTCGAAACGGGTCAGGGCGAAGATCTCGCGCAGGGCCGGGGCTTCGACGCCGGTCAGCACCAGGCGGCCGTTGGCTTCTTGGACCTCGCGCAGCTTCTGCACCAGGGGACCGAGCGCGGCCGAGTCGAGGGCGGGGACCCCGGTCAGGTCGAGGACCAGGCGGTTCCAGCCATGGGTATGTTCGAGCATCTGGGACGAGAAGTAGGACCGCACGACATCGAAACTGACCTGTCCGTGATCGTTGCGGACGAACGCCACGACCTTGACGGCGCCTTCGTCCTTGACGATGGCGGTCGGAACGGTGGGACGTTCGGTGGTCAACGCAGCTGAAGGCATGCAGCAGATCCTTGCACCCGAGTATCCATGCGCCACCGTACACATGCAACGGATTTCATCTCGTCCCTGGCACTATCCCGTGCCCTCACCCCTTGGTCGAACCGATGCCGAAGACGATCGATGTCAACTTGCTGAACCCATTCATCGCGGCCACCCTGGAGTGCCTCAAGCAGATGGCCGGGGCGAAACCCGAGCGCAAGCGGGTGTTTGTGAAAACCGATCCGTTGATGCATGGCGATGTCTGCGGGATCATCGGTATGACCAACGGCATCACCGGGTCGTGCGTGGTCAGTTTCCCGGATGCCCTGGCCAGGCGCATCGTCGCCAAGTTCCTTGGCGAGGACGAATCGACGATCAGCGCCTCGATGATCGAGGACGGGATCGGCGAAGTCGCCAACATGGTTGCCGGCGGCGCCAAGCGCAAGTTCGCCGACAGCGACTACCGCTTCAACATCTCGACCCCGACCGTGGTCCACGGCGAACCGGTCAAGCTGTTCAACCCGGCGGACACCGTGGCGATAGCCTGCGAATTCACTGCGGATCCGACTTGGCCCGGAACCTTCTTGATCGAAGTGGCGCTGAAACCGACGGATAAGTAGTGCTGGAATGCTGGAATGCGAAATATTCCAACATTCCAGCATTTGGCATTACGAAGCTCGTGCCAGCGCGAGCAGCCCGAAGGTCAGGAACGATGACACCGAGTCGCCAGCCGTCAGGGCCCAGGCCTCGTCCACGCTCAGTTGCCTGACGGTGATGAACTCGGCCTCCTCGTGCGCGGTGGGGCCGGCGAAGCGCAGGTCCTCGGCCAGCACGATGTGCAGGCGCATGCGCAAGAGGCCCGGCATGGCTTCGAAGCGTTGCAGCGGACGCACGCGGCCGGCGATCCAGCCGGTCTCTTCGGTCAGTTCGCGTCCGCCGGCGGCGCAGGCGTCCTCGCCCGGTTCGATGCCGCCGGCCGGGAACTCGTCCATCCAGGCGCGGTAGGGGTGGCGGTAGATCCGCTCGACCAGCAACCGTCCATCGGGCAGCACCGGCACGACCACCACGGCGTCCCATTTCGAGGCCACCGAATAGTAGGGATACATCGCTCCGCTGCGACCCTCGATCTCCTCCTCGACCAGGTCGAAGAAGCGGTTGCCGGCCAGGATGCGGCGGGCGCCAAGGCGCGGTAAGGGTTCCATGACCGGAT
>JAIFND010000006.1 GCA_020047915.1 bacterium
GCCAAGGCGCACGGTGGCTTCTCGGTGTTCGCCGGCGTCGGCGAGCGTACCCGCGAAGGCAACGACCTGTGGAACGAGATGATCGAGGCCGGCGTCATCGTGACGGAGAAGGACGAGAAGGGCCACACCAAGTGGGACGCCAACGGGCATCCTGCGGTCAAGCCCGGTGCCTCGCGCTGCTCGCTGGTCTACGGCCAGATGAACGAGCCGCCCGGCGCGCGCCTGCGCGTCGCCCTGTCGGCGCTGACCCAGTGCGAACAGCTGCGCGACACCTCGGGCAAGGACGTGCTGCTCTTCGTCGACAACATCTTCCGCTTCACCCAGGCCGGCTCGGAAGTGTCGGCGCTGCTCGGCCGCCTGCCTTCGGCGGTGGGCTACCAGCCGACCCTGGCCACCGAGATGGGCCAGCTGCAGGAACGCATCACCTCGACCCGCCGCGGCGCGATCACCTCGATCCAGGCCGTGTACGTGCCGGCTGACGACTACACCGACCCGGCACCGGCCAACACCTTCGCGCACCTCGACGCGACGACCAACCTCTCGCGCGGCATCGCCGAGAAGGGCATCTACCCGGCCGTCGATCCGCTCGCCTCGACCAGTCGCATCCTGCAGCCGCACATCGTCGGCGAGCGCCACTATAGCGTCGCCCGTGGTGTGCAGCGCATCCTGCAGCGCTACAAGGATCTCCAGGACATCATCGCGATCCTCGGCGTCGACGAGCTGTCCGACGACGACAAGCGCCTGGTGGCCCGTGCCCGCCGCCTTGAACGCTTCATGAGCCAGCCCTTCCACGTCGCCGAGCAGTTCACCGGCATGAAGGGCGTGTACATGAAGCTCGAGGACACGATCCGCAGCTTCGAGGCGATCCTCTCGGGCGAGTACGACACCCTGCCCGAATCGGCCTTCATGTACGTCGGCACGATCGACGACGTGGTTGCCAAGGCCGAGAAGCTCAAGAAGGCATAGCTCTTAGCTTCGAGCTTCGAGCTTCGAGCCCGCAGGGCTCGTCTCGGACTCAAAGCTCCAAGCTCAAAGCTCCAAGCTGGATCCACCAATGCCCGTCACCCTCAAGCTCGTCACGCCGGTCAAGGTCCTGCCGCCCAAGCAGTGCCATCAGGTCACGTTCACGGCCTCGGACGGCGAGATCGGCGTGCGCCAGGGCCACGCGCCCCTGGTCGCCCTGGTCGGCAAGGGCGGGATGGTCGAGGTCATCCAGCAGGATGGCAGCCGCCAGTCGTGGGCGGTGCGCGGCGGGGTCGCGCAAGTACTCAAGGACGAGGTCAACGTGCTGGTTGTCGATGCGGTCGAGGCCGGCGCCATTGACGCCGCCAAGGTCCAGACGCGCATCGCCGCCCTGGAGGGCGACACCTCGGCCAAGGCCGCCGATGAATTGGCTTGGCTGCGTGGTCAACTGCTGGTCGCCAGCCGCGCTAAGTCCGGCACCCGTTGAGCAGCGACATCCCCTGGATCGACACCCCGGCCGGCCTCGCTGAGGTCGCCGCCGCCTGCGCCGCCGCGCCGTGGATCGCCCTCGACACCGAGTCGAACTCGATGCACGCCTATACCGAGCGCTGCTGCCTGGTGCAGATCAACGCCGGTGGTCGCATGTTCGTGCTCGACCCGATCGCCCTGGGAGCTCCGGCCCTGGCTGCCCTCAAGGCTCCGCTCGAAGATCCCGCGATCACCGTCTGGCTGCATGGCGGCGAGTACGATGCGGCGGTGATGCGTCGCGATTTCGCCATCCAGATGCGCGGCGTCTTCGACAGCCAGCAGGCCGCCTCGATGCTCGGCTGGGAGAAGACCGGTTACGGCGCGGTGGTCGAGCGTCAGCTCGGCGTGCAGCTCGCCAAGGACTTCGCGCAGTACGACTGGGCCACCCGTCCGGTCGATCCCGGCGCGCTGGCCTACGCCATCGATGACGTGCGCTACCTGCCCGACGCGGCGGCCCAGCTGCGCGAGCTGATCATCGCCGCCGATCTGGTCGAGGAGACCGCCATCGCCTGCCGTGCGGTCGAGGACGCCGGCTGGGGCGGCGGCTTCGACCCGGGCGGCTTCTACCGCGTCAAGGGTGCCCGCGACCTGGGCAAGCCGTGCCTGCCGGTGCTCGCCGCGCTGTGGACCTGGCGTGACGGCATCGCGCGCGAGATCGACAAGCCGCCGGGCCGGGTGATCAACAACGAGACGCTGCTGGCGCTGTGCCGCAAGCCGATCGTCACCTGGGTCCAGCTGAAGCATGCCGGGGTCAAGAACAGCGTGCTGACGACCTACGGCGAGTCGCTGCTCACCTGCCTGCGCGACGCCAACGCCAATCCGCCGCCACTGCCTCCCCCGGTCAAGCACCGCGAGATCGAGCCGATCGAGGAGGAGCGCGAGACGCGGATGAAGGACTGGCGCCGTTCAGAGGCCGAGAAGCGCAAGGTGCCGCTGCAGGTGGTCCTGCCGGCCAAGGCGCTGGAATACCTCAAGCGCTACGGCGGCGGCGATCTCTCGCAGGTGCCCCAGCTGGGCGAGAAGCGGCTGCGGATGTATGGGGAGAAGCTGGCGCAACTGGCGCGCTGACGCGCGCTGCTGGAGGCTGGAGGCTGGAAGCTGGAAGCTGGAGGAGCGAAGCCCCGGCATCGCCAGTGGCATGGTGGGGAAGCCTGCCATAATCTCCTTGTCCATCCGATGTACCAAGCTTCCAGCCTCCAGCCTCCAGCCTCCAGCCTCCCATGAGCGCCCTCTCGCACCTGGTTCCGCCGTCCGAGTTGGCGCGCGTGCAGCGCCTGGAAGTGGTCGCCCGGATCATCGTCGAAGGCCTGATGTCGGGCGCGCACCGCAGTCCGCTCAAGGGCGCGTCGGTCGATTTCGCCGACCACCGGCCCTATGTCCCGGGTGATGACCTGCGCCACCTCGACTGGAAGGTGCTCGGCCGTTCCGACCGCCTGGTGCTCAAGCGCTACGAAGCGGAGACCGATCTCGGCTGCATCCTGGCGGTCGATGGCTCGGGCAGCATGGGCTATGCCGGCGGCCGGGCCGGGCTGAGCAAATACCGCTACGCCGCGATGTTCGCCGCCGCCCTCGCCCACCTGACGCTGCAGCAGCAGGACCGCGCCGGCCTGATGCTGTGGCACGAGAAGGCGATCAACGAGTTGCCGGCCCGCTTCCAAGGCCAGTTGGAGCGCATCTGCCGCGCGCTGGAAGCGCACCAGCCGACCGGCGTGACCGATGCCGCGAAGGGGCTGGAGCATCTCACCGCGCCGGCCGCCCATCGCGGCCTGGTGGTGTTGGTCTCCGACCTGATGGCCGAGCCGCAGGCGTTGAGCGACGCCTGCGACCGCCTGCGTGCGCGTGGCCACGATCTCGCCGTCGTGTGGGTCCTCGACCCGGACGAACTCGATCTCGGGGTCGGCGGCGTCAGCCGTTTCATGGGGCTGGAGAACGATGGCGAACTGCTCGCCGAGCCGCGCTCGCTGGCCACCGCCTACCGCGCCCAGGTCGAGGCGCATCGCCATATGCTGGCGTCGCTGTGCCGCAGCCGTGCCGCCGCCTTCATCGAGTGCCGTACCGACGAACCGCTGCACCTGCCGCTCAACCGCCTGCTGGTCGAACTCGACCGGCGACGGTAACGGCTCGCTGCTACCCGACGATCTCGATGCAGCCCTGCGGCATCTCCAGGCCGTACTTGGCCGCCTCGCGGCCCCAGAATGCCGGATCGGCGCCGCCGGTGGTCAGGTAGTTGCCGACCATCACGCAGTTGATGCCGGTCTTGAACACCTCGCCGACGCGGTCGCCAAGCACGATCTCCTTGCCGCCCGCGACCATCAGGTTGCGGTCGGGCAGGGCGAAGCGCGCCACCGCCAGGGTGGTCAGGGCCTCGTCGGCGTCGAGCGGCGTGAGGTGGGCCAGCTTGGTGCCGGGCAGGGGGTTGAGGAAGTTGAGCGGCACCATGTCGGGGGCGATGTAGGCGACCTGCTGCAGGAATTCGACGCGCTGCGCCTTCGATTCGCCCATGCCGAAGATGCCGCCGCTGCACAGGCCCATGCCGGCCTTCTTGATGTACTGGATGGTTTTCATGCGCTCTTCCCAGCTGTGGGATGAGCAGATGCTGTCGAAGTGGCTGGCCGCGGTCTCCAGGTTGTGGCCATAGACCTTGGCGCCGGCCTTGGCGATCTCATCGGCGCACTTCTGTGTTTCGAGGATGCCGAGGTTCACATCCGGACGGACCTTGCCGTTCTGCGCGAACTGGCGGATAGACTTCGTCACCATGTCGAGCTGGGTGCCCTCCTTGACGCCCCACCAGGCGGCGACCAGCGACACGGCCTGCGCGCCGTTGGCGGCACTGGTCTCGGCGGCGCGCTGGATGTCGGCCTCGGGCAGCCATTTGCTCTTCTGGTAGCCGTCGTTCTCGGAGCCGGCCGCCTGGGCGCAGTAGCTGCAGTTCTCCGAGCAGTTCCCCGCCTTCACGTTGATCACCGAGCAGGCCTTGAGACGCATGCCGACGAAGTGGGCGCGGATGCGCTGCGCACCGGCGAACAGCGCCTCGGCGCCGGATGAGCCGGGCTCGACAGCGAACAGCCCATTCAGTTCGTCCGCCGTCGCCGCCTCGCCAGCGATGATGCGATCGGCAAGTTCGGCGATCGCGGCGGGGTCGGAGGCGAGCGGGCGGGTGGGCGTCGGGATGACCATGGCGCGGAAGCCTAGGTCATGCATCGACGGCTCAAGCTGCTAGCGGGGCTCCACCCCAGCCCGAGGCTGATTATGGGCGTCGCCCCGCTAGCTGGCTGTTGCTGCAGGGGCTGTGCCCCCGCACCCCCAAGTCCTCAAGGGCAGCGACTTTGCCGACTTTGACTTGGCAGGTCAAAGTCGCTGCCCTCAAGGACTCTAGTCGTGTGCGAGCCTGACCAGCAGCTCCGCTCCGGCACGCAGTTTGGCGTCGGGCACGGTGTAGCAGATGCGTATTAAATAAATGATGTAGGGAATAAATATCCAAAAACCGCTGTAATAGTAGAGCTATGAAGAATGGAGGGGAGCCGTGGGGATTATGCATCACCCCTAAAATCGCCCCTAGTCCCTCATCGTCATAATTGCATATAATTGGAAAATACATGATCCGGAGAGGCACCCTGTCTTGATGATCCCCAAGTTATGTAGTCCAAAAAATCTGGGGAAAAATGTGAGAGGTCTACCTATAGCCTGTCTCCGCTCATCTTCCCCCTCCTACCCCACCCCTTCCCCCATTGGGACAATCAGGATGGTATTTCTCGGGCTGAATGTTCCTCCGGCTGGCACCCAAACCAACTACGGATAATGCGCCTTTCCATTAGTTGGCCCCTGGTTGACTGACTCGGGATTGCACCGTTGCGGTATGCTAACCCAAGGGTGAACCTGCTGCTTCCTAGCCTTCCCGATCTGCCTGCCTGTCTTGCTTCTCCTGTGTCTCTAGTCCAAGCTCTATCAAGCGGCGAAGCACACGGGAGATGGGGCGATCCTCAGCGGCAACCATGGCTTTGATCTTGCACCCCATGGCAGCATCCAAGCGCACGGCAACGACGAAGCCTAGACGCTCGTCCTCAGCCAGCGCAGGGCGTCCAGGGGCCTTCCTGGTTTGTTTCTTTCCTTTAGGCATCTTATCCGACCTTTGCGGCCACAAGATCAGCCACCATGCCGCCTAGGTCCTGCCGGTTGTCATCGTACCTTTGAAGGGTGCGGACATCTTTATGCCTGCTATATCGCTGGACCATACGCAGGTTCCCTCCTGTGGCGTCTAGTGCAGCCGTAATGCCGCTGTGTCTAAGTCCGTGGGGGTGGACATCCAAGCCAACAGATGCCCCTAGGGCCTTGATGATGGAGTATACACCATCGACTGTCAGGGGGTGTCCATGGCAGGAAGACCCAAGAGCAACAAAGAGGGCCCCTGGTTCCGAGCCTCGGGCAGTAAGCCACGCCTTTAGGGCCGCGAGCACAGAAGCCGGTATTGTGATGCGCTCCCTGTCGTTCCTGGCCTTGCCTAGCACCCATAGGCAACCATCAGCCTCCGAGAAGTCTTCAAGGCGCAGGCTCACAACCTCGGCGCGTCTGAGGGCTAGGACATAGAGAAGTAGGAGTATCGCCCTATCCCTAGTTGCTTTGGCTTGGTTAGTTGAGGTCGTTGCTGCCAGCATGAGGGAGGCAAAGCCAGCCTGACCGGGGCCACGGGTGTCTCTGTATGTCTCAACGGTTGGGCTGGCTACCTCCAGAGTCCATGCCACTAACCCCAACATGCGAGCCAGACTAACCAAAGATCGCACAGCAGACAGCCTACGGGCAACGGTGCTAGATGATAAACCAGCCTCAGTCATCGACGCACGATAACGCAGCACATGCTGGTTGGCGGCACCAGGGCCACCACTCAGAAGCACCCGTGCGACCTCGGGGACAGATGGAGCGGCAAGGGAATGCCTGAAATGCTCTAAGTCAGAAGCGTAGGCTTTTCGTGTGGTTTCCTTGCGCCCTTCAAGGTAG
>JAIFND010000140.1 GCA_020047915.1 bacterium
CCCTGCACAGCCAGAGCCCCGACATCGCCCAGGGCGTCAACGAGTCGAACGACCACGAGCAGGGCGCCGGCGACCAGGGCATGATGTTCGGCTTCGCCGTCGATGAGACGCCCGAGCTGATGCCCCTGCCCATCGCCCTGTCGCACGCCCTGGTCGCCGAACAGGCCAAGCTGCGCGAAAGCGGCAAGCACAAGTACCTGCGCCCCGACGCCAAGAGCCAGGTGACGGTCGAGTACGAAGGCGACCAGCCGGTGCGCATCCACACCGTCGTCGTCTCGACCCAGCACGCCCCGTGGGTCAAGCAGTCGCAGATCCGCAAGGACATGATCGCGATGGCGACGCGCGTGATCAACGCCAGCTCGAAGACCAAGGTCGACAAGAAGACCGTCTTCCACATCAATCCGACCGGCAAGTTCGAAGTCGGCGGCCCGCACGGCGACTCCGGCCTGACCGGCCGCAAGATCATCGTCGACACCTATGGCGGCATGGGCCGTCACGGCGGCGGCGCCTTCTCGGGCAAGGATCCCTCGAAGGTCGATCGCAGCGCCGCCTACGCCGCGCGCTGGGTGGCCAAGAACATCGTCGCCGCCAAGCTGGCGCGTCGCTGTGAGGTGCAGGTCGCCTACGCCATCGGCGTCGCCCGCCCGGTGTCGGTCAAGGTCGACACCTTCGGCACCAGCCACGTCGGCGACGAGGTCCTGTCGCAGGCCGTGCAGCAGGTCTTCGATCTGCGCCCGAAGGCGATCATCCAGTCGCTGGATCTGCTCAAGCCGATCTACCGCCAGACCGCCTACCACGGCCACTTCGGCCGCAAGGCCTTCAGCTGGGAGAAGACCGACAAGGTCGCGGCGCTGCAGAACGCGGTGAAGAAGCTCACCGGCACGACGGCGCTCAAAGCCGCGCGCTGAACCCAGCCAGGCTGTAACGCAGAAAGCGCAGGCGATCGCCTGCGCTTTCTGCGTTTCAGCAGCTTATCCTAAACCCGGCGATAGGGGTCACACAGAGCACCAGAGTGACCAGAGGGGAAATGATTTGCATGGTACATATTCCGGGTGAACCCGAGAAATCGCGCAAATCCTTATCTTGACCTCTGGTGGCTCTGGTTCTCTGTGTGAAATGCTGCGTCTAGGCTTATTGCACGGCCGGGAAGGAGGCGGCGATCTCCGCTGCCGATGACGGTCCAGCTTGGCGAAGGTGCTCGTCACGGGCCTGGGTCAACCCTGCGCAGGTCGCGAAGAAGGCGGCCAGCGCATGGTCGGCCGGGGACCCGCTGCGTGCGAGATCCTTGGCCAGCGCATAGCCGTCAGCCGGCTTGAGCTTGGTGAACAGGGTGACGTTGATCGTTCCGGCTCCCTGCGTGATGAGCGTCACGGATTCACCGTCGATCGCGTCGATCGTCACCTCCTGACGCAGGTCGGCATAGACGAAGCCGGGGCGCTTGCCCTGCTTGAGCGCCTCGCCGGTGCGCTCCCGGAGGCGCTCCACCCAGGTCGTCCAGGACGCAGCGAGGGGCTTGGGCGTGGCTACCGGTGGCGGCTTTGCGGTCTCTTCCGGTACAGCCGGCTTCACCGGGACCTTGGCGGTCGGCTTGCGGCCCTTGGCCTTGGGCTCAGGCTGATCGGCAGCGCGCGGCTCGGCGCGCCAGTCGATGCCGCTGGCGCAAAGGTAGGGCGGCAGGCCAGCCTCGCTGCCGGGCCGCACCACCACCGCACTGCGGAAGGGCTTCACCAGCACCCCCTTGCCGAGCGCTTTGCCGTCGGAGGTCAGCCAACCGCTGCCCGGAGCACTCATGGTCTGCTCGGTGTCGGTGTCGTTGATCAGCAGCAGCGAGGCCAGGCGGGCCTGGCGCGGGTTCTGGTCGGCCCAGGGCATCTCGGCTTTCCACGAACCGGGCTCGGTGTAGCTGCGCTTGTCGGCGCGCATCGCCGCGACGCCCGGCGAGAGGATGTACACGGTGTCGGACATGCGTCCGAAGTCGATGCCGGCCTCGGTCGCCAGACCGCTCGGGGCATCGTTGCCCGACCAGTTGCCGGGAATCTGCTGATGGAACTGCAGCCGCCGCGACGGCGACTGCGCCACCAACACATTGCCGACCATGGTGTGGCCCTGCGGAGTACGGATGCCATCGTGGCTGCGCAGCGCGATCTGGCCGAGGCGATTGCCGACCATCACATTCTCGCTGATCGTGCAGTTGAAGTTGTTGGGCATGTAGAGGCCGTTGCCGCCGCTGCCGAACACCGTGTTGCCGACGATCGAGTGGTCGCGGAACTGTGACAGGAACTCCATCCAGATGCCATGCCCGAGGGGATACCAGAAATGCGAGGTGTCGAGATTGCCGACCGTGTCGAGGACGATGTTCTCGTGGATACGCAGCTTCGAGGTGTTGGCGTAGATCGCAGCGCCGTCATTGAGCGAGCCCATGCAACGCACGAAGATGTTGCGCTCGATCACCTGCCCCGGACTGCCGAGGATCACCCCGGCGTAGCCGGTGTCGATGATGGTGTTGCGGCGGATCGTCACCTCCTTGCCGTTGAAGATGACCATGCCGGAGGCCTTCCACGAACCACTGCCGCCATAGCCGAACAGCATGCCGATGCGCTCAAGGCGGTTGCCTTCAAATACCGTGCCGCCTGGTCCGTTGGCGTTCTCGATCCACGAGATCGCGATGTTGCGCACATCGCGGAAGGTGCAGCCGGTCACCTTGGTGCCGGCGGCATCGAAGGTGCCGCGGATGGCATCGGTCGAGATGTCCTGGAACAGGCAGTTCATGACCGTGCTCGGCCGTCCGATCTGCAGGGCCTGGTCGGCGAAGCGGGCGAAGCCGATGCCATCGAGGGTGCCACCGGACAGCTTCCAGCTTTCCTTCGACGTCACCGCCTCGACCAGCATCGCCTTGGGATCGGCGTCGGTGGGCGGCATCAGGTAGAGGTTCTTGGCAGCCGCATCATAGAACCACTCGCCGGGGGCGTCGAGTTCGCTCAGCAGATTATCGACATAGAACCCCGAGCCTTCCCCGGTGAACGGATCCTGGAATCTGCCCTCGGCCCCCAACGTCAGCCGGCCGCTGCCATCATCGCCGGTGATCGGTCGCGTCTCCCACCACCACGACCAGCGGCGCCAGCGCGCCTGGCCGCCGGTCCAGCGGTTGGCGGCAGCCTTGGGCGCCTTGGCGCGGTCGGGGCTGACGATCGTCTCCGGTGAGGTGCCGCTGGCGGTGCGCATCCAACCCTTGCCCAGGTCGGGATAGCGCGCCAGGACCATGAAACGGCCATCGACATAGAGATCGTACACCGGACGGTCGAGGCTGGTGACCAGGACCTTGGCGTTCTTGTCCCACGGCTTCCAGCCCGTCACCGGCAGGGCGGGGGTGAGCATCGGCGGCGGTCGCGAGGCGTCACCGCCGGCCTTGATCGTCACCCCGGCAGGAACCGAGCCCGGCGTCTCGCGAAACACCCCGCCACGCGCCATCAGGATGGTATCGCCGCTGGACGCGCGGCTCAGGGCCTTGCCCAGGGTGGCGAAGGGCCGGTCGCGACCGCTGCCTCCGTCATCGCCCTGCGGGGCTGGAGCGACGGCGTATTCGGCGCTGCCCAGGCTGGCAATGAGCAGAGCCGTGAGCCACACGCGGAACAGGGGATGGGTGCGGTGCATGATGCATGTAAATGTTTATATCTAGCCTGCGTGACATAGAGCAGAATCAGACTGCCCCACCCCGGCGAATCACTCCATTCATGACGCGCTTTGTCATGTACTGCGGCCTGCCGTTGTTCACCTGCGCGCTGGTCTGCGCGGAACAGGACGACTGGTCATGGCAGCGGTCGCATGCAGCGGTAGATCCGCGCGGCGGCCTGGCCTGGGCGCCAGAACCGTACCGCTTCACGGCCGACGGCGAGATCCGCTGCATCGACTACGCAGACGGCAACGACGCTGCCGCCGGTACCCGCGAACAGCCGTGGAAGCACCACCCGTGGGATGATCGCGCCACCGCCCGTGCGGCCGCCTGGGCCGGCCCCGCCACCTTCATCTTCAAGGGCGGGGTGACCTACCGTGGCCGCCTCGAGGCGCGCGATAGCGGTCGGCCCGAGTCGCCGATCCGCCTGTGCCGGGACCCCGCGTGGGGCGATGGGCCGGCGGTGATCAACGGGGCGGTGCCCGTGATGGCCACCTGGCGCCGGACGACGGATGCGCGCTTCCCTGCCGCCACGCTGTGGGTGTGCGAGCCGGGCCTGGCGCAGCGCCCGCGCCGGTTGTGGTCGGTGGCCAGCGATGGCGCGTTCAGGCGCCTGGACCTGGCACGCGAGCCCGACCGCGATGCGCAGTCCGATCCGCGCCTGCCGCGCAGCGACTGGGCGGAGTGGCAGGCGGTCGAGCAGTTGCCCGACGGCCGGGCGCGCAACCGCGCCAGCGCGCCGGCGGTCTTCACCGCCTCCACCGCCGACGCCTACGCCGGGGCCACGGTGTGGACCGGCTATCCGGCCTTCATGGGCACGCCCTACGCCACCCTGGTCGCGGCCTATGCTCCGGCCACCGGTGCGGTGGACCTCGAATCGGTCTGGTACGGCGGTGGCCCGGGCCTGCGCGCCGGCGAACGCTTCCTGGTCGAGGATCATCCGCGCCTGCTCGACCGCGATGGCGAATGGTGGTACGATGCCGCCGATGGGCGGCTCTACCTCGCCTGGCCCGAGGATCCCGCCGGGCTGCGCCTGGAAGCCGCCCAGGATCTGGTGCAGATCGGCATCCAGGACCGCTCGCACATCGTCATCAGCGGCCTCGACTTCGTCGGTGCCGGAGTGTGGGATCCCACCCAGCGTTCATTCGAGGCCCCCGATGTGCTGTCGGCCAGTGTGCGCGCCCTCGGCACCTGCCGCGACCTGCGCATCGTCGGCAACCGCTTCCGCGAAGTCGCCACGGCGGTGCGCCTGCACGCCGCCGGCAGCGGCGACCGCATCGATGACGTGCTCATCGCCGACAACGATATCGCCGACGCGGATCACGCGGCGATCCAGGTGCTGGATGGCTCGGCCTGGGGCCAGAGCGGCGCCGACCTCGGCAGCCTGGGCGAAGTGCGCATCCTGCGCAACCGCGCGCGCGGGATCGGCCTGCGGCCGGGGCGCAGCGAGCACGGCCACGCCATCACCCTCAGCCACGCCAGCCTGGGCGAGGTCGCCGGCAACATCATCGAGCGTTGTGGCGGAGCCGGAATCTTCTGCTTCGGCGGCAAGGGCGCCGACCGCCGCGATGCGCCGCTGGTCCGCCTGCTGATCCACCACAACGCGGTGCGCGACAGCCTGCTGATGAGCAGCGACTGGGGCGGCATCGAGGCCTGGCAGGGCGGCCCGATCGCGATCTGGGCGAACATCAGCGGCGGCGCCCTGGGTTCGTGGGACAGCTACCGCCGCGACCTGCTGGCCGGCGAGCGCCACAGCGAGGGGCCGATGCGCGAAAGCCCGGTCGGCGACTCGTTCGGCTTCGCCTACTACCTCGACGGGGCCTACCAGTCCGCGGTGTTCAGCAACCTGGCCTGGAGCTACACCAACACCGGGGCCGACCGCCTCGCCAGCACCGCCGCATGCATGGAGACGATGGGCTTCCAGAACGCCTGGTTCAACAACACCCTGGCGCGCTTCCCGGTCGCGTTCAGCAATTTCTGGGGCGCCAAGCAGGGCATGCTGTACCTCGGCAACCGCATCGAGGATCTCGGCCTGCACCTCTACTACAGCCCGTTGGGCGCCGATGATCCGCTCTACGCCTGGTCGCGCATCGCCTGGGGCGGCAACCTGATGTCCGGCCGGGCGAATCCCATGGCGCGCTTCGGGGCGGTGCGCGGCACGACGGCCGAGCCCGCCGATCTGCCCGCCTTCCGCCAACTGATCGCGGCCCAAGGCGGGCATCACGGCGAGGTCGGTACGCTGACCGAGGGTCCGCTGCTTGCAGACCTGGCGGCCGGTGACTTCCGTCCTGCCGGCCCGCCTGGCCGCGCGGCGCGCGTCTTCGTGCCGTGGGGCCTGCACCGCGAAATCGGCCGCTGGCATTTCCGCACCGGCGGCCCCGCCGGTCTGCTCCCCGGCGAGCACTGGCACCTCGATCCGGCGCATCGCGACCGCGACATGTACCACCGTCTGCCGCGCCACGACCTGCGCCTGATCGGTGATGCCAGCAACGCGTGGATCGACGAGCCCTACGAGGACTGGTGCGCCAGCGCCCTGCGTTTCGATGGTCGCACGCTGCGCGCCGAGCTGGCCGACGCCGATCTGGAGGCGCCGGTGGTGTGGCAGGAGAAGGACACCGAACAGCGTATCGCCACGCGCGAGCATCTCGACGCCGGCACCGGCAACCTGCTCATCGAATGCATCCTGCGCCTGCCACGCGATGGCGGCGCAGGCGTCCTGCTGGCCAAGCAGGATGCGACCGCCGGCTGGCGCATCGACTGCGACGCGGCCGGACGCCTGCACCT
>JAIFND010000038.1 GCA_020047915.1 bacterium
GCTAAACCCCGGCCTCAGCGCCGGGGTTTAGCGTTTGGCGGAAGTGGTGAGCGTTCCAGCGACTCCAGCCGACCGCGGAGGGTCGGCTGTCGCGCCATCGTCCCCACGCAGGTGGGGACGACCCGCCGTGACGGCGGGCGTGTGGCGCGAGGTTCGAATCCCTCCGCTTCCGCCAACGAAAAACCCCGGCCACAGCGCCGGGGTTTTCGTGTTCGTAGGATCAGGTATATCCCACCCTGGCACGCATCGGATTATGTCGTAATGACGCAATAATGGTTTGGCATGACCCAGGCTATAGACCAGCGGAGGTCATCATGCTCAATCCTCAGGATCTCACCGAAGCCTGCCGGCAGGCTGTGGTCGGCGCCAGCCAGGGCGCCGTCCGGCGCGGACATGCCCAGGTCGAACCGCTGCATGTCGCGGAAGCGTTGCTCGAACCCACGGATGGTCTGCCGCGCCGGCTGGTCGCTGCGGCAGGTGGCGATGCCGCCGCGCTTGGCGCCGAACTGGCGCGCCAACTCGACGCGGCACCGCGTCAGTCGCCGGCGCCCGAGCAGCCGCCGATCGCGCCCGATACGCTGCGCGTGGTGACCAGCGCCCTGGCCGAGGCACGCCAGGCCGGCGATGGCAAGCTGGCCGCCGACCGCCTGTTCATCGCGTTGCTCGAGGTCCGCGCCGTGGCGCGTGCCTGCGCGTTGCAGCAGGTGACCAAGGCGGGACTGGCCAAGGCGATGACCGAGATGCGCAAGGGCCGCACGGTGGACAGCGATGCGGCCGAGGGCGGCATGGATGCGCTGGCCAAGTACGGGCGCGACCTGGTCGAGGCGGCGCGGGCGGGGAAGCTCGATCCGGTGATCGGGCGCGATGAGGAGATCCGCCGCGTCGTCCAGGTGCTGTCGCGCCGCACCAAGAACAACCCGGTGCTGATCGGCGAGCCGGGGGTCGGCAAGACCGCCATCGTCGAGGGCCTGGCGCGGCGCATCGTCGCCGGCGATGTGCCGGAAGGGCTCAAGGACCGCCGCGTCGTCGCCCTCGACATGGGTGCGCTGATCGCCGGGGCCAAGTTCCGCGGCGAATTCGAGGAGCGTCTCAAGGGCGTGCTCGACGAGGTCAGCGCGGCGGCAGGCAGCGTGATCCTGTTCATCGACGAGTTGCACCTGCTGATGGGTGCCGGCAAGACCGACGGCGCGATGGACGCCGCCAACCTGCTGAAGCCCAAGCTGGCGCGTGGCGAACTGCACTGCATCGGTGCGACCACGATCGACGAGTACCGCAAGCACGTCGAGAAGGACGCCGCCTTCGAGCGCCGCTTTCAGCCGGTGCAGGTCGGCGAGCCGACCGTCGAGGACACGGTGTCGATCCTGCGCGGCCTGCGCGAGCGCTACGAGGCGCACCACGGCGTACGCATCAGTGATGCGGCGCTGGTCGCGGCGGCGCAACTGTCCAGCCGCTACATCCAGGACCGCTTCCTGCCCGACAAGGCGATCGATCTGGTCGATGAGGCCTGCGCCAGCACGCGCGTCGAACTCGACAGCCGACCGGCCGAGATCGATCAGCTCGAACGGCGACGGCTGCAGCTCGATGTCGAGGCGACCGCCCTGGCGCGTGAAGAGGACGCGGCCAGCAAGTCGCGCCTCGACACCATCCAGCGCGAGTTGGCCGAGGTGCGCGAGAAGCTGGCCGGACTCAGCGCGCGCTGGGAGGCCGAGAAGCAGCAGGTGCACGGCGTCACCGACGCGCGGCGCCGGCTCGAGGAGGCGCGCCGCGAGATGGCGGCCGCCGAGCGCCGTTACGATCTCGCCAAGGTCGCCGAGCTGAAGTACGGCGTCATCCCCGCCCTTGAAGCGCAGGTCGCGGCCGCGCCGCCCGGTGAGCGCATGGTGGCCGAGACGGTGGGGGTCGAGGACATCGCTCGCGTCGTCGCGCGCTGGACCGGCATCCCGGCCGAGAAGCTGGGCGAAAGCGAGAAGCAGCGCCTGCTCAAGCTGGCCGAGCGTCTGCGCGCCCGCGTCGTAGGTCAGGAGGAGGCGGTCGAGGCGGTGGCCGGGGCGGTGCTGCGTTCGCGCGCCGGCCTGTCCGACCGCCGCCAGCCGCTCGGCAGCTTCCTCTTCCTCGGACCGACCGGGGTCGGCAAGACCGAGATGGCGAAGGCCCTGGCGCGTGAGCTGTTCGACGACGAGACGCATCTGACGCGCATCGACATGAGCGAGTACATGGAGTCGCACAGCGTGTCGCGCCTGATCGGCGCGCCGCCCGGCTATGTCGGCTATGACGAGGGCGGCCAGTTGACCGAGGCGGTGCGCCGGCGGCCCTACAGCGTCATCCTGCTCGACGAGGTCGAGAAGGCGCACCCGCAGGTGTGGAACACCTTCCTGCAGGTCTTCGACGACGGCCGTCTCACCGACGGCCAGGGCCGCACCGTCGATTTCACCAACGCGGTGATCGTGATGACCAGCAACCTCGGATCGGCGGCGATCCAGGCCGGCACGACTCCGGGCGGGGATTTCGCGCCGGGCACCCGCGAGGCGGTCATGGAGGCGGTGCGCGGGCATTTCCGTCCCGAGTTCCTCAACCGCCTGTCCGATCTGGTGGTGTTCCGCCCGCTCGGCCGGACGCACATCCGCACCATCGTCGAGAAGCAGATCGACCTGATTGCGCTACGACTGGCCGACCGCCGCATCCGCCTGGTACTGACCCCGGCCGCGCTGACCCGTGCCGCCGAGGCTGGCTACGACCCGCAGTACGGCGCCCGGCCGCTCAAGCGCTGGCTGGAGCGGCACCTGGTCAATCCGCTGTCGCTCAAGCTGCTGGCTGGCGAGATCGCTGACGGCGGCGAGGTGCTGGTCGATGCCGATGGCGAGGCGGGGCTGCGGCTCGGCTGATGGAGCGCGGGCGCCCCCGCCCGACCGGCTGGCGGGCGCCCTCGCCCGCCGCACACCGCGGCGGGCGGGGGCGCCCGCGATCCGGTCGGGCGAGGGCGCCCGCGCTCCAGAATTGATGCCGGGTCGCCACCGCCCTCACCTATGTTGGGCTGCGAGGATCCCACCATGGACGCCGACGAAGCCCTGACTCCCGATGCCGCCCACGCCCTGCTGGCCAAGGCCACCCCGCCCGATCCTGCCCAGGTGCAGCAGTTGCTGCGCTTCCTGATGCGCAGCAACGACGATCTGCTCAACAAGCTCCGACAGCTCAAGAGCGAGGTGGGACGCAACGCGCGCAAGTGAGGCTGTTGCCGGCTGCATCTTGAGCGCCACCGGTCAGGCGGCATGACCTGCGCATGCGTGCCTGCCTCCTGCTGCTGCTTGTCATCGCCCTGGGCGCAGGCGAAGCCGCCGATCCGTATGCGGCGTGGTGGCGGCGGGCCGATGCCGCCCTGGTCGCCGGCAGGTCGGCCCCTGGGTTGGACGCCCCGCCCGAGGCGGCCGGCGGCGAAGCACTGCTGCATCATCGTCTGCTGGTCGCCTGGCTCGCTGGCGATGGCGAGGTGCGGGGCCGTATCGGTGGCCTCCTCGAACGCGTCCGGGCGCGCTGCCATGCGGCGGTGAGTATCCTCGATCCTGCCGTCGCGTGCGCGAACGTGCCTGGGGCCGGGGACGCGCGCTGGGTGGTCGAGGGCGCAGGCGGTCCGCCGTTGTGGCGCGACAAGTTGGTTGCGGCGGCCTCGGCCGGCGGAGCCAGAGCCCTCGAGGTCGTGCTCGAGGGCTGGTTCGATCATGAACTGACCTGGCGGAGCCAGATCCCCGAGGTCGCGCGCGAGCGCACCAAGCTTGCGCAGGCTCCGCCCGAGGTGCCGCAGCGCGAGCGCGAAGCGGTACGCTTCGCCATGCTGGTCATGGCCGAGGGCGGAGTGTGGCCGTCCTACGACCTCTGGCGTTCGGCGCCGGCCCAGGTGCTGCGCTATCGCGTCCGGCGCGACTGCGGGCCGGCGTGGGGCCGGGTCGCCGACTACATCAGCGAGGGTACGCGCAGCGTGCGCACCGGCCCGCTGGGACTTGCCGCCACCGTCGATCGCATCTTCGTCCTCGCCGCGGCGGTGCGCCGTTGCGGACCATCGGCGCGCATCGCCCTGCCCGCCCTGTCCGCCTGGGCCGAGCAGCGGCTCGCCGAGCGCGAGATGGGCTGGACCTGGCAGGTCGGGGCGGCGGTCGGCCTGATCCGCCACATCCTCGATGAACCGGCCACCGCCGAGCAAGCCGAGCGCACCGCCCGCGCCCACGTCGATGCCTTCCTCGCCGCCTTGCCTGCGCTACCTGAACCTGACGGCGAGGCAGGAAGCTGGCTGCGCGTGATGCGTGTGGTTAGCGGTGCGAGCGAGACGGCAGCGTGGCATCGCGCAGCGAGTGCGTTGCTGGCGGAGTGGGCGCGTGGCAACGCGGCGACGGGTCGTCCGTTGGCGGCGTGGGACGCCGCGCAGGTGGCCGACGCCTCGGCACGCCTGGGCCGTCTGCTTGCCGACGGTCCCGATGAAATATCCCTCCCTGATGCCGGGTTGGCGTGGAAGTCCGCGCCACCCTCGGCCGACCTCTATGGTCCGATGCGCGATCTGGTCAGTGCGGCACGTACCGCCCTGAGTGCGCGTGCCGCCGAGTTGCAACAACCCGGTCTCGGGGCCCGCCGCGCCGCCCGTGTCCGCGCGCTTGCCGACCTGGCCACCGCGCACGCCGCGCTGGCGGCACGCCTGGGCAGCGCCGCCACGGTCTTCGGCCTGGCAGGTCAGGTGATGCCGCTGCCAGCGCCGCCGCGCCACTTCGCGCTGGGCGAGGCCACGGCCCCGCCGCCCGAGGGCTGGATCGGGCCCGACCAGGCCGCCGCCGATGCGGCGCTGCGTGCCGGCTGTGCGGGCGTGTGGGCACCGATCGCCGAACACCTCATCACGTTGCACCACAGCACCGCCGATCCGATCGCGGTGCAGGCGGCCTGGCGGCGGCTGCGCCAGCGGCATGCGGTGTACGCCGAACTGGCAGCAGTGCGCCACCCTGACCTGGAGGCGGTGGCGTCGGGGCCAGTGACGCGCCGGCTTGCCGTCGCCGCTGCTCCTGGGTCGCCGCCGGTCCCGGACGCCGCCGTCGCGGCCTGGCTGCGCGTCATCCTCGCCCCCGAGCCCGGCGCGGTCCGTCCGGCGGCACGCCCGACCCGCGACCAGCTCGTCGATGCCTGGCGGGTGGCACTGTGCGACCTGCCGCGCTGGTGGATCGTGCTCGGCAACTGGATCGACGAGGGCGAGGTGCGCAGCCGCCTGGCCACTGTCGAGCTGTTGACCGCGCTGCCGATGCTCGACCCGCGCGACCGCGCGGTGGCCGAGGCCTTCGCCCCGTGGGCCGAGGATTGGCAGCACACCGTCGCCTGGGGCTTCGCCCAGGCCGCCGCCACCGGCTGGGAGGGTCGCGCCGCCTTCCTCGCCGCCACCCGCCTGCTCGTCGCCAGCCTGGAGGCCGCGCCATGATCCGCATCTGCTTCGCCCTCGTCGCAGCCGCGATGGTGTGGGCCGGTGATTGCGCCATCTCGCCGCTGCTTCCGCACCGCTCCGCCATCCGTACGATGGCCGATGGCGGCGGCAGCGTCTATGCAACCAACGACGGACTGGTGCGGCTGTGGAACGGCGACCGCCTGGTGTGGGTCGCGCGCGGCGATCCGCTGCCGCCGACCCAGCCCGGGGCCGAGCCGGTGCAGCGCCTGGTGGTCGGGCCGCGCCTGGTGGTCGCCACCGAAGCCGGCACCACCCAGGTGCTGCGACGCGGCGACGGCGTGGAGCTGGTGCGCGCCAAGCTGCCGACGGTGGCGGTCAGTCCCGACGCGACCTGGCTGGTGCTGCGCTCGGCCGAGGGCTACGCGTTCCACCGTGCCGAGCGGCCCGGTGATCCGCCGGCCGGCAGCGTGCGGGCCGCGTTGCGTAGCCGGGTGGCGCTGAGCCAGGACGGACGCCGGGCGTGGGTCGCCGAGCGTGATCCGGCCGTGCTCGTGCACCTTGAACTGGCTGACGGCGTCTGGCGCGAGACCCGTCGCCAGGCCATGCCCGGAGCGCCGATCATCGGCATCGAGAGCGTCGCCCTGCCTGATGGCGGCGAGCGGATCGTGCTGGCACGGCACCTCGGCGTGCTGCTGCTCGACATCCACACCGATTTCGCGGCGGCTCCGCGCACCATCGGCCTGAAGGCCGCCTGGTCGGAGATCCGCCCGGCCGGTCTCGGCACCCTCGCCGTGCCGCGCAGCTTCACCCCGTGCTTCCTGGTCGATGTGGCCACGGGCACGGTGCGCGAGGTGGGTGAGGACAAGACGCCGGCGGCGCTGCGCACCGGGCGCGGCATCCGTCATGCCAAGGACCGGAACCTCATGACCCCGGCAGAGGATCCGGGTAATCGGGACAACACGCTGGTCGCCGGCGTCCAGGATGAGGCACTGCTGGGTCTGCTCGCCTCGCCCGACCGTCGGCTGCTGTGGGTCAGCGGACGCCACGGCCTTGCCGCCTGGGACCTTGCGCTGCTGCGCCTGCAGGCCGCCATCCCCGGTCCGGCCGAGCGTGCCCTGGTGCCCACCCCGGTGCCGGGGATCGGCATGTGGGCGAGCGGGCAGGACGGCGGCCGTTGGCATCTCGTCGATCTCGCCGGGCATCGTGACCTCGGCCACATCGGCGGCGCGGTCGGCATCCTGCCGGCCTTCGCTCCGGACGGCTCGTGGGTGTGCTTCGCTGACGAACGCCAGGTGCGCTGCTGGCGCCTTCCTGGCGGCGAGGCGGCCGGTTCGCTGCCCCTGCCGGCCTGGGAACGCGACACCATCGCCACGCAACTGGTGCCCTCGGCCGATGGCCGTCGTCTGTGCGTGGCACGCATGGGCGACCGCGACGTTCAGATCCGTGGCGGCTACGAGTCGATGCCGCCGCGCTGGTCGGTGCTTGCCGCCGAGGTACCGACGCTCGCGCCGCTGCGCAGCGGTCTGCTGGTCATCGACCGGGCCGAGCACGACCCGTCGTGGCTGGCCCTGTATCGCCAGCTGCCCCCACGCCTGGTCGCGGACGGCGCGGGCTGGGGGGTGGATTTCGCGGTCAACCGCCACCGCATCGCCAGCGATGGCGCACCAGCCGGCCTGGTGCCCCGGGTCGAGGGGATCGGTGAGGTCCAGCAGCCGGTGCCGGTGCACGACCTGCCAGCCGCCGAGCAGGGGCCGTGGTACGCGCGTCTCGCCGCCAGTTTCGATGCCCTCGGCCAGTGCCGGGTGCAGAACGCGCAGGGGCCGTCCGTCACCCTCGCCAGCGATGGTGATGCGTGGGCGGTGTGGGATGCGCAGGGGCGCTTCGACGGCTCGCGCAGCGCGCCGCGACTGCTCGCCGCCTTCAACGACGGGCGTACCGCGACCCTGGCCGAGATCGCGCCGTGGACCAACCGGCCCGAGGCCCTGCTGCGGGTGCTGGGTTGCGACGACAGCGCCCTGCTCGCCGCCGCCGCGCGACCCGCCGAGCGGCGCGTACGGCCTTCCGGCGAGGGACCGGCGCTGACCGTGGTCGCGTCGCGCGCCGAGGACACGGCGCTGCACCTCACGCTGCGCCTCGGCGCGGGCTGCCGCCTCGAAGCGTGGATCGATGGCGTGCCGTGGACGCCGCCGCAACCGGCAGCGGATGGGACGGTGACCTTCGCCGTACCCGCTGATGGCGCCGCCCAGATCGAACTGGCGGCCTGCGCCGCCGATGGCCGGCGCTCGGCGCGCGTGGTCGAGCCTCTGCCCGGCCGGGCCGCCGCCTCGGGCCGCGTCGTCGCCGCCTGCGTCGGCGTCTCGCGCTACCGCGACCCGTCGCTGGAGCTGCGCTATGCCGCCAAGGACGCCCTCGATCTGCGCCTGGCGCTCGGCGATGGCGAGGCCGATGTGCGATCGTGGACCGACGCCGAGGTGGTGGCCGGGGTCCTGCCCGCGATCGCCGCCCACCTCGCCCGCGCCGGACGCGATGACACCGTCGTGCTGACCCTGGCTGGACACGGCCTCTACGTGCGTGAACCGCAGGCGCGCTGGCTGTTCCTGCCGTGGGACGCCGATCCCGCCCGTGTCGCCGAGACAGGCATCCCGTGGTCGGCGATCGAAGGGCTCCTCGCCGGCTGCGCCGCGCGCCGTCGTCTGGTCATCCTCGATACCTGCGAGTCCGGCTCGCTCGACGACGACGCGCCGGTGGTCGCCGGCCTGTCAATCCCGGGTGCACGCGGGCTGCGCCGGGCGCGCGATGCGGTGGCCGAGATCGGCCTGGCTGGCGAGTTCCGTGCTTCGGATCGTTCGCGCTTCGTCACCGCCGACCTTGCGGGCGGCAGCGGTGCGGTGGTGCTCGCCAGCTCGCGCGGCGGCGAACCCAGCTTCGAATCCGACGCCGAGCGCAACGGTCTGTTCACCGCCGTGCTGCTGCGCGCCCTGCGCGGTGCCGCCGACGGCGTCGGTGTCGCCGGCCGTGTGCGCGACGGCCAGATTGACGCCGCCGAACTGGTGCGCTTCACCGCCGCAGAGGTTTCCCGTCTCAGCGGCGGACGCCAACGACCGACCATCGACCGCGACAATCCTGCCGCGGATATCGTGCTGCCGGTACTGCCGCAGGGGGAGTAGCCGGTTTCAGCCTAGACCGCTCTGTTCACACGGAGGAACAGAGGGAACAAAGATCGCACGCGGGACCCGCGCCAATAAACGCGCACATCGACGGGTAGGCTTTCGCTCCTGACGTAAACTGTTTCGCCTCTGTTGCCTCCGTTCCTCCGTGTGAATCCAAAGGGGCATCTGGGTTCAGCGTTCGTCGTGGTGGAAGTCACGCATCCAGTTGGTCAGGGGATGGAACCAGAAGATGCCGGCGACGGCCAGCCCGAGGTTGGCGAGGTGGAACCACGGCGAGATGAACCAGCTGAAGGAGGCCGACAGCACGGCGCACAGACTGGTGAACATATAGGCGCAGATCAGGGTCACCACGAACCGCCCGATTGGCCCGAGCTCGCCGGTGTGCGGCGGTGGCGGTGGCTGCAGAGCGGGGGGCGAGGCGTTGGCCAGCGACATGCCGCATCGTTGGCAGCGGTGGCCGTCGCTGAAGACCTGGCAACGCGGGCAGATCGCCATGCCGGAGGCTACTCGAAGTAGCGGATCGACTCCAGCGCTTCGCGGGCGCGCAACCGGGCGCCGATGTCGCCGTCGGTCAGGTCCAGGGCGCGCTGGTAGTGCTGCTTGGCGGTGGCGGTGTCGGCCCGGCTTTCGGCGATCTGGCCAAGTTCTACCAGGGCGCGCGACCAGGCGCGGGCCTGGTCGGTGGGCTTGGCCGGCAGGCTCTCGACCTGGGCGAGCCAGGCGATGGCGCCGTCGCGGTCGCCACGCGCCAGGGTCCGGCGGCCCTCATCGAAC